>NZ_BAAGXC010000017.1:0-299765 GCF_054780035.1 Mariniluteicoccus endophyticus
GGTTTGGAGGTCACCGATCACGAGTTCGCCACCACCACCGTCGGCTACCGCAAAGCCGTGGCCTGGCCCGACGCCACCAGTTCCTGCGCGCCGAACTCGACGACCTCGACGCGCAACTCGACACCCACACCACGGCAAGGAATCCCGGGCTGCGCGCCATCCATGGCATCGGCCCAGCCCTGGCAGCAGTCCTGCTCATCACTGCCGGAGACAACCCCGACCGGCTGCGCAGCCCCGCTTCCTTCGCCGCGCTCTGCGGAACCAGCCCCATCCCCGTCTCATCCGGCAAGACCCAACGCCACCGCCTCTCCCGCGGCGGCGACCGGCAGGCCAACTGGGCCCTCCACCAAGCCATCAAGGTCCGCATGAGCCACGACCAACGCACCCGCGACTACCGCGACAAGCACCTCGACGCCGGCTGGACCCTCGCAGCCGTCTACCGTTCCCTCAAACGAGCACTCGCCCAAGAGGTCTACCGCGCCCTGACCGGCCACTGCGAGATCCCGAACTACACCGACCTACGACCCGCCCGCCAAGCCAAGAACATCACCCTCACCAACGCCGCCGAAGCCTGCGGCACCTGGCCCGCACGAATCTCCGAGATCGAACTCGGCAAGAGACGCAGCGACGACCTCGCCCACCGCTACCGAGAATGGCTCACAGCAGCTTGACACCAGATAGGAGCATCAGATCCTGATCGCGGAGGGTGCGCCTGGTCTCGGCCGGCAGGCCGATCAGGACGTCACAGCGTGCCGACCGCGTCCGACAGCATCTCGTCGGCGTCCTTCACGGCCGACTCGTTCCAGACCCGCGAGGCGCCGATGAGCTCCGAGGCCAACGCCAGGTCGTCCGAGGTGCGCCGCGCGACAACCGCCGACAGCTTCATGTCGGTCGAGCCGTTACCGTCGGAGAAGGTCATCGAGGCCGACTGGACGGCACCCTCGATCTTTGACGACTTCATGTCGACCGACTTGGCTGGCGACTTCTGGACGTTGCTGCCCTTCTTCGTCATGCCGTCGACGAGGGTCGAGACGTCGGTGCGGGCATCGCCACGGCTGCGGCCCGTCGACATCGCGACGATGACGCCGTCGTCGTTGCGCAGGATGACGGAATTTGACGTCGAGGTGACCTTCGTCCACCCCGGAGCGATGTTGAAGCTCACCCCGTTGCCGAGCGAGACCGATCCGCCGCTCGATCCCGTGGGACGGGGCGACGACGAGCTCGACGGACGCGACGACGAGCTCGGGCGCGGCGAGCTGCTGCTCGACGGTTCGTTCGAGGGGGCGGCCGTGGACGGCGGCAGGGTCGGCGGCGGGATGTCGCCGCCGACCTCGTCCTTGCCGCCGAGCATCATCACGCCGCCCGCGATCAGGGCCAGCACGAGGATCGCCCCGACCACGATGCCGATGATCTTGCCGGCACCGCCCCCGGACGGCTGGCCGCCCCACTGGGGCTGCGGCTGACCACCCCGCTGCTGCTGCGGCCCTCCGAACTGCTGCTGGGCTCCGAACTGCTGCTGCGGCTGGCCCCACGGCTGCTGGGGCTGCTGCGGGGCCTGCGGCTGCTGACCACCCCACTGCGGCAGGGCCTGCTGGGGCTGGCCCCAGCCCTGCTGCTGGGGGCCTCCCCACTGGGGCTGTTGGGGCGGCTGGTTCCAGCCACCCGGGTACTGGTTGCTCATCGCTGCTCCCCCTCGGCGTCCTGGCCCGAGCTCGGCAGCAGCGTCGTTCGGCCCTCCGGCTGGTCCTGGGCGGTCTGGGCCGGCCGCGGCAGGAGCGTGGTCATGTCCTTCGGATCCGCCGGCTGGGGCTCGAACGTCTGGGCCGGCTGGTCCTGCGGCGCGTACCTCTGGTCCTGCGGCGCCATCGGGGCCGCCGCCTGCTCACCCTGCTCGGCGCCGGACGCAGCGGCCATCGCGTGCTCGCGGCGGAGCGTCACGCTGCTGGGCTCACGCCCGTGCTTGCTGCGCGTACGCGCCGCGGTGCCGCACGCATTGCAGAAGGACGCGCCGACCAGCAGCGGCATCTCGCAGCCCGGGCAGAACTCGATGCGCCCGTCCCCCGCGCCGGCGTGGTCGCCGATGCCCTGACGTGCGTGCGACTCGAGAGCGGCCTCCATGAGCCCGTGGTGCAGGACGTTGCGCACACGGATGATGAGCACGCCGAGGATGGCGAGGGCCCACAGCACCTGCACCATCACGCGCAGCGTGGCATCGGGCACGGCGACGAGCAGCTGCATGCCCAGGGCGTACGCCGCGTTGGCGGCGATCGCCTCGCCGACGCCGCGCAGCCAACGACCGCTGAAGCCGTCGTAGCCCTCGCCGAGCCCGGAGAACTCGGCGCAGGCGATGCCGGTGGCCGTGCCCATGATGAGGGGCTTCACGAAGCCCTCGAGGAAGATCAGGGACGCCCACAGGCCGGGATCGTTCTCGCTGACGAAGCCGCCGGTGAACAGCGCCCAGTGACGCACCATCGTGTCGGCGGTCGCGAACGCGACCCCCGAGACGATGCCGAACGTCAGCCCGTCCATCAGGTCGTCGAACGCCGGGCGCGAGGCCAGCACGAGCGGACCGATCTGACGGATCGCCTCCCCCACCACTGGCACGAGCAGCACCGCGACGAGCAGCGGGGCGGGCGCGGGCGCCCACGAGCCGACGCCGTCGAGACCGCCCGTGGGCGTCATCGCCACCTGGGGCAGGAAGGCGCGCACCGCCCAGAGGAACAGTGCCCCGAGGGCAGCGGTGAGCACGAAGGCCAGGGCCGTCACCGCGACCGGCTCGTCCTCCCACAGGTTCACGTCGTACAGGTAGACGATGTAGACGATCGGGATGGCGAAGGCCGCGAGGAGCACCGCGATCGGCAGGGCGCCGAAGATGGCCGCCAGAAGCGCCGCCGTCAGGGAGATCATCAGCGCGAGCCGATAGGTCTGGGGGCGATCGGACGCCCCGCGGGGCATGATCGTCGACACCAGGGCGAACGACGCCACCGGTTCGTCGGGCTTCACGGCGAAGGTCTTGCGGCGGGCCAGGTCCGGGGAGCGCAGGTCGTTGCCACATCGCTGGCAGAAGTGCGCCACCTCCGGGGTCGAGGCCCCGCAGCGCGGGCAGTCCATGGGTCCTCCTCGGTCGGGTCTTCACCAAGGGTTCCCGAAGAAGGGCCCACTACGCCATCGCAGACGGGAAGGTTCCCGTTGCGATTCGGTAAATCCGTCAGTCCGCGGTGATCTCGGCCCACACGCGGTCGGCCTCGGCCAGCAGCGTCTCGAGGTCGCCGTCGTTGTCGATCACGCGTGTGGCCGCGGCGAGACGCTCCTCGCGGTTGGCCTGCGCGCGCAGCCTGGCGTACGCCTCGTCCGCGGTGAATCCGTCCCGCGTACGCATGCGCGCGACCTGCGTCTTCGGCGGCACGTCGACCACCACGACCTCATCGAAGTCGCCGGCCCGACCGGTCTCGACCAGGAGCGGGATGACGTGGACCACCACCGCACCCGGATCGGCTGCCCGCTCGAGCTCGGCCGAACGCGTACGCACCGCCGGGTGGACTATCGCGTTCAACGCGTTGCGGGCCTCGTCGTCGCCGAACACCAGCCGGCCCAGCGCTGGCCGGTCGAGGCCTCCGTCGCCGTCGACCACCCCGTCACCGAAGCGGGCGCGGATCGCCTGCAGCGCCGGCGTCCCCGGCTCGACGACCTCCCTGGCCAGCACGTCGGCGTCGATGATCACCGCCCCGTGCTCGGCCCATCGTCGGGCCACGGTCGTCTTGCCCGAGGCGATGCCCCCGGTGAGTCCCACGCGTCGTCGCATGGGTCCATCCAAGCAAGAGTCCGGGTACGCAGCGACCCCCGCGCTCCGGGGAGCGAGGGGGTCGTCGCGTGGTCAGCGGTTGTGGATCAGCTCGCGCCGCCGGTCAGCTTGTCACGGAGCGCCTGCAGCGCCTCGTCTGAGGCGAGCGAGCCCTCGACGGCGTCCGACGCGGTGTCGTCGTCGCCACCCGAGGAGTAGGAAGTCCCGGCCGAGACCTCGGCCTGGGCATCGGCGTGCTCGGCCTGCTCGACCTGCTTCTTGTGTGCCTCCCAGCGGGCGTGGGCCTCGGCGTACTGCTGCTCCCAGGCCAGACGCTGCTCCTCGTAGCCTTCCTTCCACTCCTGTGTCTCCGGATCGAAGCCCTCGGGGTAGAGGTAGTTGCCCTGGTCGTCGTAGGACGCGGCCATGCCGTACAGCGTGGGGTCGAAGTCATCAGCGGCGACGTCGACACCCTCGTTGGCCTGCTTGAGCGACAGCGAGATGCGGCGACGCTCGAGGTCGATGTCGATGATCTTGACCATGACGTCGTCGTTGACCGTGACGACCTGCTCGGGGATCTCGACGTGACGCTCGGCGAGCTCGGAGACGTGGACCAGGCCCTCGATGCCCTCCTCGACGCGGACGAAAGCGCCGAACGGGACGAGCTTGGTGACCTTGCCCGGGACGATCTGACCGATCGCGTGGAGGCGGGCGAACGCCTGCCACGGATCTTCCTGGGTCGCCTTCAGCGACAGCGAGACGCGCTCGCGGTCCATGTCGACGTCGAGGATCTCGACGGTGACCTCGTCACCGACGGCGACGACCTCGGACGGGTGGTCGATGTGCTTCCAGGACAGTTCGGAGACGTGCACGAGGCCGTCCACGCCGCCCAGGTCGACGAACGCACCGAAGTTGACGATCGACGAGACGACGCCCTTGCGGATCTGGCCCTTCTGGAGCTGGGTGAGGAAGTTCTGGCGGACTTCCGACTGGGTCTGCTCGAGCCACGCACGCCGGGACAGGACCACGTTGTTGCGGTTCTTGTCGAGCTCGATGATCTTGGCCTCGAGCTCCATGCCCACGTAGGGCTGGAGGTCGCGGACACGACGCATCTCGACAAGCGACGCCGGGAGGAAGCCGCGGAGGCCGATGTCGATGATCAGGCCGCCCTTGACGACCTCGATGACGTGGCCGGTGACGACGCCGTCCTCTTCCTTGACCTTCTCGATCGTGCCCCAGGCGCGCTCGTACTGAGCACGCTTCTTGGACAAGATGAGGCGCCCTTCCTTGTCCTCCTTCTGCTGGACCAGAGCCTCGATCTCATCACCGACGGACACGACCTCGAAGGGGTCGACGTCGTGCTTGATCGAAAGCTCCTTGGAAGGGATGACACCTTCGGTCTTGTAACCGATGTCGAGGAGGACCTCGTCACGGTCGACCTTCACGACGGTGCCGGTGACCAGGTCGCCGTCGTTGAAGTACTTGATGGTCTTGTCGATGGCCTCGAGGAAGGCTTCGGGCGAACCGAGGTCGTCGACTGCAACCTGCGGGGTGGCCTCAAGGGAGGACGTCATGTAGTAGGGCTCCGATGGATGGATATGGTCTCTGCACGCAGCGACCCTGACGAACTCGAGATGGTGATCCGACCCCGCCCACGGCTCCTGCTCCGTCCGAGGAGCACGCAGGCCACAGCGCTGGTCAAGACTAGCCGCGCGGCGGGGCGAGGGTCAACCGGGATCGTGCACGCAAGGGTTCACCTCCCGTTCACGCGAACCATGTGACGCAGCCCACCATGGATTCACTATCCTCAGGCTCCATGAGCACGATTTCCCAGTCGCTCGACGCGCTCTCCGAGGCCGTCCGCACAGCGACTGAGCCCCAGAAGGTTCCACCCACCCGCCCCGACGTCACCGTCACGGGTGCATCCCCCACCCCCGGCGTCTCCGTACGCATCACGCGTGGCCGCGTCTCGGCCGTCGACCTCCGCGACTCCGTCCTCGACCGGGACCCCGCCGACATCGGCGGGTTGGTCGCAGAGGCGGTCAATGCGGCACTGGACGCGTACGACGCCGCCGTCGTCGCCCACCTCAAGGCGCAGGAGCAGACCGACACCAACAAGCTGGCCCGCGAGCTCGAGCAGATCGGCACCCAGGCCCAGCGCACCCTCGACGAATACCTGTGGACCATGCAGAACATGCTCCGCCGTGCCTCCGACGAGGCGAACGGATGAGCCCCGCCGACACCCATGTGGCCGATGACGTCACCGATGTCGAGGCCTACCGACGCGGCGCGCAGGACACCGGCGCCGCCGCCGGGACCCTGACCGAGCAGGTCGAGGACTTCCTGGCACACTGCTCCGACCCCGGCGTGCTCGGGACCAACGACCTGGTCGGCCGGTGCGCCAATCCGATGTACGCGGTGGCCATCACCTGGGTGGGCAAGTGCCTGCGCGAGCTGGCCGGCGCGTACGACGACCACGCCCAGGCGCTCCGGCAGACCGCAGAGCAACACGCCGAGACGGAGGCCCGCAACACCGCCACCGCCCGCCGCATCGACACCTCCGGCGGGCCCGGGGAGGTGGGCGAGTTCGAGGCGCCCCAGGTGTCCCGCACCACGGCCCCCGACCCCCAGATCACCGACCGGCCCGGCCCGGGCGAGGCTCCCGACGAGCTGCCCGATCCCTTCGCCGACGACAACGCCGCGGACGGCTACGACGAGGCAGACGGAACCGACGGATTTGACGGGACCGACGAGACCAGCTCGATCGACGGGACGGACGACCCGTCGGCCACGAAGGACACCGACGCCTCCGTCGACCCCGGCACCGGGGCCGCGGGCATGGATGCCGCACCGATGACCGGCCCGCCCCCCACCGGACCGCTCTCCACCGGCCCCGGCTCCACCGCGCCGACCGCAGCACCAGCCGGCGCGACGCCCACCCCCCTCAACGGGGCGCTGCGTACGTTGAGCCTCGGCGCCCCCACGTGGGCGACACCGGCGACGGAGACGGGCTCGGCCGCGGGCCCGATGGGCATGCCGATGTCCGGAGCCGGCCGCGACGACCGCCGTGCCGCCGGCACGGTCGTGGTCAAGGAGGCGGCGGACGAGGACACCGACGAGGAGCAGGAGAAGTCGGTGTGGGCCGGGCTCGCCCCCGCCGCGAAGGAGGACGACCGATGAGCATCATGCTTCCCGACGCCCTGGTGACGTTGCTGAACCAGCTGAACATCAAGTGGCCCGAGGGCGACGAAGGCAAGGTCTTCGAATACGCCAGACGCTGGCAGCAGATGGGTGAGCAGGTGCGCGACGTGAGCAACGAAGCCGATGCGAGCGCGCGCCGCGTCTTGGAGGCCAACTCCGGCGAGAGCGCGGAGGCCTACCGCAAGAACGTCGTCGCGCTCGACGGCCCCTCCCGGACCGCCTCGCGCACGGCGACGGGCCTGCAGATCGGCGGCGGCGTCCTCGTCGTCGCGGCGGCGGCCATTTTGGCCCTCAAGGTCTACGCGATCATCCAGCTCGTCATCGAACTGGTGAAGGAGATCCAGGCGTACGCGGCGGCCGCGGCCACCTTCGGGGCATCCCTCGCACAGATCCCCATCTGGCGGGCCCTGACGAAGGCGGCCATCGAGGCCTTCATCGCCAAGACCATCAGCACCGTGGAGGGCAACGAGTGACCACGCAGCAGGGCAACCCCATGTACGGCCTGTTCGGCAAGCGCATCCAGGGTCTGGTCGCGCCGCCGCGGCGCCTGAGGCCAGACCGACCGGCGCCGACAAATTCGGAGCGTCCATCTTCCGATCACCCACGCGTCTCCTGACGGTGGTTGGTCTCGTCGATCCTCCTCCGGGTCGACAAGACCCACCACAGAAAAGGGCACGTACGCACCGTCTGTGCACGGCGGGATTGGCCGTCGCCGCCGCTGCCCGGTGCGCGTGGGCTGGATGGCATCCACCACGGCGATCCCCACCCCGACCGGGGCGGCCCTCGCCGTCCCAGCCCGCTCAGGCCTGCGGGATCTCCACTCGCAGCCAGCCGTCGGGGATGCCGAAGCCCTCGACGAGGTCGAGCGCGTGCGGTCGCAGGTCGGCGCACAGCTGGTTGACCAGCGTGATCAGACGCTTGGAGCGGTCGGGGCTGAGACGGTCGTGCTCCATGTACCAGGCGCGGTGCTTCTCGATGGTCGACAGCGCGTACAGGTCACACAGGCGGCCGAGCATCTCCTTGGCCTCCGGGTCCCCGCACCGCTCGATGCCCTCGACGAACGACTCGAGGACGACGCGCTCGACATGGGCGGTGGCAGTGTCGACGAGGTGGTCCTGGGCGCCGTTGAAGACGGCGAACGCGTCGGACTTCTGGTCACCGGCGCGGCGCATCCGACGGACGAGCGTCTCGAGGAGGTGGGTCTCACGCTCGGTGATGAGGCGGACCTGCTCGGAGCGGTCGGTGAGGGCGTGCTCCGACTGCCAGGTGTCGCGCAGACGCTGGACGAGCCCGCGCGCCGACGTGACCTCGACCACGGTCTCGGCGACCATGCGTGAGCCGAAGCGCACCATTTCGACGGGGTCCATCGAGCCGAACGCCCGCTGGAAGTTCGTCAGCAGCGACTTGGCCACGAGCTGGAGCAGGACCGTGTTGTCGCCCTCGAACGTGGTGAACACGTCGGTGTCGGCCTTCAGCGCGACGATGCGGTTCGCCGACAGGTAGCCCGCGCCGCCGCAAGCCTCGCGACACATCTGGATCGTGTCGGTCGCCCAGCGCGTCGTGTAGGCCTTCAGCCCCGCGGCGAGCGTCTCGAGCTGACGCTGGGCGTCCTCGCCGGCCGCCGGGTGGTCGTCCTCTCGCGGCGGTGCGGCCGGGTCGTCGACCTCGCTCTGGCGCGTCTGCACGTCGTGCATGTCGGAGACCAGGTCGTTCTGGGCGAACATCAGCGCGTACGCTGTGGCGATCTCGGGCATCAGCTTGCGCTGGTGGGTCCGATAGTCGAGCAGGGTCACCTCGGTGTCGGTGCCCGGTGCGTCGAACTGGGTACGGGTCAGCGCGTACTTCGTCGTGATCTCGAGCGCGGACCGGGTGGCGGCGCCGGCACCGGCGGCGACGGAGACACGGCCGCGGACGAGCGTGCCGAGCATGGTGAAGAAGCGGCGGGAACGCGACTCGATGGGCGAGTGGTAGGTGCCGTCCACGTCGAGGTCGCCGTAGCGGCCGAGCAGGTTCTCGCGCGGGACGCGCACCTGGTCGAACATGATGCGGCCGTTGTCGACACCGAGCAGGCCGCCCTTGGAGCCGCAGTCGGACAACGTGACGCCGGGCAGCGCCTCACCGGAGTCGTCACGGATGGGCACGAGCACGCAGTGGACGCCGTGGTGCTCACCCTCCCCCCCGTCGGCCCCGGGCACGACCAGCTGGGCGAACACGGCGGCCATGCGGGCCGAGGCACCGGCACCGCCGATGTAGTCCTTGCGTGCCGACGGGGTCGGCGAGTGGACGACGATCTCGTCGGTCTCGCGGTCGTAGGTCGCGGTCGTCTGGAGCGACTGGACGTCGGAACCGTGACCCGTCTCGGTCATGGCGAAGCAGCCCGGCAGCGACGCGTCGATGATCGACGGCACGAGGTGGGCGTGGCGCTCGAGGCCGAGGTTGGCGACGGCTCCGCCGAACAGGCCCCAGTGGACGCCGGCCTTGACCATGAGCGACAGGTCACCGTGGCCGAGCATCTCGAAGCCGGTCACCGACGCACCGACGTCACCGGTGCCGCCGAGTCGAGTCGGGAAACCGTCGGCGGCCAGACCGGTGGAGGCGATCCAGTCGATGCCCTCGTCGACCCAGGCGCGGTGCTCGGCCAACGACAGCTGCTCACGGGGCGTTGCGGGTGCCTCGTCGCCGAGCTCGCGGAGCCGCTCGCGGGTGGCGGCCCAGCGACCACCCGTGGCGGCGATGAGGGCGTCGGCGAGTGGCGTGTTGGGCAGCGACGTGCGGGGCAGTTGGGTCTCGGTCATCGGAGTTCCTTTCACTTCGTCGTGCGGCGGCTCTGCAGGATCGGGATCTTCAGGGTGGTGTCGGGGTCAGGTGCGGGCGGCGCCGGCGAGGCCGCCCCAGGCCAGCTCCGTGAGCTGTTCGATGAGGCGCGGGCGGGTGGTGGAGGCGGGGTGGGCCATCCACTGGTTGGCGCAGGCGTGGACCGAGCCGACGACGGCGGTCGCCCAGGTGGGCGCGCGGGCGGCACCGATCACGGGTTCGAGCCGTTCGGCGAGCACCTCGGCGACGCGACCGGTGATGCCGAAGACCTCGGCGTCCGCGACCGGCCCCTCGACCAGCGGCGGCCTCAGGACGAACCGGTAGACCTCGGGGTCAGCCTCGACCAGCGAGAGGTATGCGTCGGTGACGGCGGCGATGAGGGCGCGCGTGTCGTCGTGCTCGTCCAGCGCGGCACGGATCTGGCGGGTGATGCGCCGCTCGACCTTCGCCGCGACGGCGCGGTAGAGGCCGGCGCGGTCGCCGAAGTGGCGATAGACCACGGTCTTCGACGTCTGGGCCTCGGCGGCGATCTCGTCCATGCCGACGCCCGCACCGTGGGCCCGGATGGCGCGCAGGGCGGAGTCAGCGAGCTCCTTGCGCCGCGCCTCGTTGTGCTCGGCCCAGCGCAGGGCACGTCCGTCGGCGCGGGGCCCCTCTGCGGTGGTGTCGGCGTCGACCATGACAGCCAATTTATCAGGTACGCAGGGTTCCGGCTACTGCCCGTATCAGATACATTGGTCCCGGATCGGTGCACAGGAGCACCGGCGACCTCGACCCAGGGAGCACTCTGATGACGAACCGCGTGGCCATCCTCGGTGGCAACCGCATCCCGTTCGCCCGTTCGAACGGCAAGTACGCGAAAGCGTCCAACCAGGACATGATGACCGCGGCACTCGACGGCCTGGTCGCCCGCTTCGGCCTCGGTGGCGAGCGCCTCGGCGAGGTCGTCGGCGGCGCTGTGATGAAGCACAGCCGCGACTTCAACCTCGTGCGCGAGTCGGTGCTCGGCACCGCACTCGACCCCCATACCCCCGCCTGCGACCTCCAACAGGCATGCGCGACCGGCCTCCAGTCGGCCAACTACGTCGCCAACAAGATCAAGGTCGGTCAGATCGAATCGGGTATCGCCGGCGGCACCGACACCGCCTCCGACGCCCCGATCGCCGTCAGCGAGGGCCTGCGCCAGGTCCTGCTGGAGCTCAGCCGGGCCAAGACGCCGCGCGACCGCGCGATGGCCCTGCTGAAGCTGCGCCCGAAGGACATCGCCCCGCTGGTCCCCCAGACCTCGGAGCCCCGCACGGGCCTGTCGATGGGCGAGCACATGGCGATCACCGCCAAGCAGTGGGGCATCAGCCGCGAGGAGCAGGACGAGATCGCGATGAACTCCCACAACAACCTCGCCGCCGCCTGGGAGCGCGGGTTCTTCGACGACCTCGTCACGCCTTACCTCGGCCTGACGACCGACGGCAACATGCGCCCCGGCTCCTCGATGGAGAAGCTCGGCAAGCTCAAGCCCGTCTTCGGCAAGGGCGAGGACGCCACCATGACCGCCGGCAACTCCACGCCGCTGACCGACGGCGCGTCCGCCGTGCTGATGTCGAGCGAGAAGTGGGCCTCCGACCACAACATCGAGCCGTTGGCCTGGTTCGTCGACGCCGAGACCGCCGCGGTCGACTTCGTCCACGGCGCCGAGGGCCTGCTCATGGCCCCGACGTACGCCGCCGCGCGCCTGCTCGAGCGCAACGGCCTCACCCTGCAGGACTTCGACTTCTACGAGATCCACGAGGCCTTCGCGTCGACCGTGGCCTGCACGCTGAAGGCCTGGGAGTCCGAGGAGTTCTGCCGCGAGAAGCTCGGCCTGCCGGGCGCACTCGGCCCGATCGACCGTTCGAAGCTCAACGTGAACGGCTCCTCGCTCGCCGCCGGCCACCCGTTCGCGGCGACCGGCGGCCGCATCGTCGCCTCGCTGGCGAAGATGCTGAAGGAGAAGGGCTCGGGCCGCGGCCTGATCTCGATCTGCGCCGCCGGCGGCCAGGGCGTCGTCGCGATCGTGGAGGCGTGATCATGGCGACCGATCCGTACACCCAGTTCGTGTCCGAGGGCTTCGGCAAGAAGCTCGCCACGCAGCTCGGGCTGCCCTCCCCCGTCGAGCTGCGCCGCCATACCCCCGGCGCGCCGCTGTGCGACGGCCCGGTGCTCGTCGCCGGGTCGGGCCACCACGTCGAGGGCATCGCCTCGATGGTCCGCGGCCACGGCGTCGAGGTCGTCGCGACTGCTGACGAGGCCGGCGACAGGCGCCTCGGCGCGGTCGTGCTCGACATGTCGGCGCTGCGTGACCCGGCCCAGCTCGAGGAGCTTCGCGCCCTCGGCGCGCCGGCGGTCAAGAAGCTCGGCCGCAACGGTCGGGTCGTGCTGGTCGGCACCGATCCCGACCTGCTGACCGCGCCAGCCGAGGTCGCCACCCAGCGCGCGCTCGACGGCATCGTCCGCTCGATCGCCAAGGAGCTCCGCGCCGGCGCCACGGGCAACCTCGTCTACGGCCCCCTTGACGGCGGCACCGACTCGGTCGTCCACGCCGTGGAGTGGTTCTGCTCGGGTCACTCGGCGTTCGTGGACGGCCAGAACGTTCGCATCGACGAGAACCCGTCGCCGGCCGCGACGGGCGATCCCGAGAAGCCGCTCGCCGGCAAGGTGGCAGTCGTGACCGGTGCCGCCCGCGGCATCGGCCGTGCCATCGTCGAGGTGCTGGCCCGGGACGGTGCGACGGTCGTCGGCCTCGACATCCCCGCCGCGGGTGACGCGCTGGCCAAGGTCGTCAACGGGGTCAACGGCTCGGCCCTCATGGTCGACGTGACCGCCCCCGACGCGGGGGCGAGGATCCTCGCCCACGCGCGCCGCCGTCACGGTGGGCTCGACATCGTCGTCCACAACGCGGGCATCACCCGCGACAAGCTGTTCGTCAACACCGATGAGCAGCGCTGGGGCTCGGTCATTGACGTCAACCTGCGCTCGATCCTGCAGATGAACGAGACGTTCCTCGGCCCCGACGGCCTCGGCGAGGGTGGCCGCGTGGTCTGCCTTTCGTCGCAGTCGGGTTTCGCGGGCAACCGCGGACAGGCGAACTACTCGGCGACGAAGGCAGGAATCATCGGCATGGTCGACGCACTCGCCGACGAGGTCGCCGACCGCGGCATCACCGTCAACGCGGTGGCGCCCGGCCTGATCGAGACCGAGATGACCGGCAAGATGCCGTTCGCCACCCGTGAGGCAGCCCGCCGCCTGAGCTCGCTGCAGCAGGGTGGTCAGCCCGTCGACGTCGCCGAACTCATCGCGTTCCTGGCGCGCCCGACCTCCGCCGCGATCACGGGCCAGACGATCCGCGTCTGCGGCCAGAACATGATCGGCGCGTGAGCCGATGACCGACACCGCGAAGTCGCCGGAATTCCAGACGCCGAGCCTCGCCCGCGAGTTCGGCCGTGCGGTCCTCACCTCGCGCGGCCGGGCGGGCGGGAAGGGCACGCTGCCCGACACCCATGTCACCCAGTCGAAGGTGCGCGTCGACACCGACCACCTGGCGCGCTACCAGCGCCTGTGCGGTTATCCCCTGTCGCACACGCTGCCGCACACCTACCCCCACCTGCTGGGGTTCCCGCTGCAGGCGAAGCTGATGGCAGCCCGGGCGTTCCCCCTGCCACTGGCGGGTCTGGTCCACGTCCGCAACGAGACGACGCTCCACGCGACGATGACCGCCGATGAGCGCTTCGACGTGGAGGTGTGGGCCGAACGGCTCGTGCCGCACACCAAGGGCACGACGGTCGACCTGTGCGCCCGCGTGACGCTCGGGGGCCAGCCCCAGTGGGAGTCGCGCTCGACCTACCTCCACCGCGGCAAGCCAGCCGGTGACGCGGCACCCGAGGTGGAGGCGCCCGCCGTCCCGACCGGCCACCCGTCGGCGCAGTGGCGCCTGCCCGGGGACCTGGGGCGGGCGTACGCGGCGGTCTCGGGCGACATCAACCCGATCCACCTCCACCCGTGGACGGCGAAGGCGATGGGCTTCCCGACCGCGATCGCGCACGGCATGTGGACGTATGCCCGAACGCTCGCCGCGCTCGGCCCGGCCGTCAACGAGCCGTGCACGTCGCGGGTGTGGTTCCGCAAGCCGGTGCTGCTGCCGGGCAAGGTCGCGCTGGTGGTCGACAAGGGGGCGAAGCCCGGTGTGACCACCGCCGCGCTCGTCTCGCCGAAGGACCCGTCGAAGGTCCACCTGGTGCTCGATCTGACGACCGCCTGACGAGCTTGACCACCGGACACCCGCCCAGCCTGCTGGGCGGGTGTTCTGTCATGTGGAACCCACCGCAGTTGGTCGACAAGGTCCACAGCGCGCGAGCGCGCCGAGTCCGGCGAGGTGGCGGAGGCACGCGCCGCCACAGTGTCGTGGGGCCGACTCGGCGAGCTCCACGGGCTGACCAAGCAGGGAGCCCAGCAGCGCTTCACGTCGCGCACCGCCAGGACGGCCGTTCCCGCGACCGAGGACGCCTGACCCACCGGTCGCCCTGTGACCGGCCGCTCTGTGTAGCAGTCACTCAGTGAGCGGCGTCGTGCCAGCTGTGGCCCACACCGACGGAGACGTCGAGCGGCACCATGAGGTCGACGGCATGGCCCATCTTGTCGCGCACCAGCGCCTCCAGCGCCTCGCGCTCCCCCGCCGCCACCTCGAACACGAGCTCGTCGTGCACCTGGAGCAGCATGCGCGAGCGCAGCCCCCCCTCGGCCAGCGCCGACTCGACGTCGAGCATGGCGACCTTGATGATGTCGGCCGCCGAGCCCTGGATGGGTGCGTTCAGCGCCATGCGCTCGGCCATCTCCCGGCGCTGACGGTTCGACGACATCAGGTCAGGCAGGTAGCGGCGACGACCGAGGATCGTCTCGGTGTATTCGGTGCGCCGCGCCTCCTTCACGATGCCCTGCAGATAGTCGCGCACGCCGCCGAACGACTCGAAGTAGTCGTCCATCAGCACCTTGGCCTCGGAGGTTTCGATGCCCAGCTGGTTGGACAGGCCGAACGCCGACAGACCGTACGCCAGCCCGTAGTTCATGGCCTTGATCTTGGCGCGCATCGCCTGGTCGACGTCGCCGGGTTCTACCTCGAAGACCTTGGCCGCGGTGACGGTGTGGAAGTCGATGCCCGAGCGGAACGACTCGATGAGCGCCTCGTCGGCCGAGACGTGGGCCATGATCCGCATCTCGATCTGGGAGTAGTCGGCCGTCATGATCGACTCGAACCCCGAGCCCGCGACGAAGGCCTCGCGGATGCGGCGACCCTCCTCGGTGCGGATCGGGATGTTCTGGAGGTTCGGCTCGGTCGAGCTCAGGCGGCCGGTCGCCGCGATCGTCTGGAGATAGGTCGTGTGGAGGCGGCCGTCGTCCTGGACGGCGGCCAGCAACCCGTCGACGGTCTGGCGCAGGCGGATCGAGTCGCGATGGGCCAGGAGGTGTTCGAGGAACGGGTGGCCGGTCTTCGCGTACAGCCCCTGCAGCGCGTCGGCGTCGGTCGTGTAGCCGGACTTCGTCCTGCGCGTCTTGGGCATCTCCAGCTCGTCGAACAGCACGACCTGAAGCTGTTTGGGTGAGCCGAGGTTGATCTGCTTGCCGAGCACCGCGTACGCCGCGTCGGCCGCCGCCTGGACCTTCGTGTCGAACTCGTCGCGCAGCCTGTCGAGAACGTCGGTGTCGACGGCGATGCCGGAGGCCTCCATGCGGGCCAGCGTGCGCTGCAGGGGCAGCTCGATGTCGGACAGCAGGTGGAGCTGGTGGCGGTGGATGAGCTCGGCGTCGAGCGCCTCGGCGAGGTCGGTGACGGCGCGGGCGCGCACCATGGCGGCCTCGTCGGCGGTCGGACCGGCCGCGGGGTCGTCGAACAGGGCGAGCTGGTCGTCGCCGTCGCCCTCGGCGCCGGACTCCTCGACGCGCAGCTCACGCTTGAGGTGGCGGATCGCCAGGTCACCGAGGTCGAACGTGCGCTGGTCGGGGCGCAGGATATAGGCGGCCAGCTGGGTGTCGCAGTCGAGGCCGCGCAGGTCCCACCCACGTGACCAGGCGGCGAGCAGCGGACCCTTCGCGTCGTGGAGCGCCTTGAGCGCCTCGGGGTCGGCGAGCCAGTCGGCGAGGATCTTCTCGTCGGCCGGCTCGAGGTCGGCGACGTTGATCCAGGCCGCGGAGCCGTCGGACGACGCCAGGGCCAGACCGGTGACGTCTCCTGCGCCGGACGACCAGTGGCCGACCACGTCGAGGCCAGTGCGCTTGTCGCCAGTGGTGTGGTCAGCCAGCCACGACTCGAGCTCGCCCGCGCCGAGCACGGCACCTTCGACCTGGAACCCGCCCTCGGGCTCGGTCTCCTCGGGCGGGAGGGTCTCGAGCAGGCGGTCGCGGAGCACGCGGAACTCGAGCGCGTCGAACAGCTCGTGGGTCTTCTCGCGGTCCCACGGGACACGCGTCAGGTCGCTGATCGATACCGGCAGTTCGAGGTTGCGCACCAGCGCGTTGACCTCGCGGTTGAGACGCACCTGGTCGAGGTGGTTGCGCAGGTTCTGTCCGGCAACGCCCTTCACCCCGTCGGCGTTGTCGAGGAGGTTCTCGAGGCCGTCGTATTCCGTCAGCCACTTGGCGGCGGTCTTGGGGCCCCACTTGGGGACACCGGGCAGGTTGTCGGAGGTCTCCCCGACGAGCGCGGCCAGCTCGGGGTAGCGCGCGGGCGGCACGAGGTATTTCTCCTCGACCGCCGTGGGCGTCATGCGGGCCAGGTCGGAGACGCCCTTGCGGGGGTAGAGCACCGTCACCTGGTCGGTGACCAGCTGCATGGCGTCGCGATCGCCGGTGCAGATCAGCACGTCGATGTCCTGCTGGGGGGCCTGGGTCGCCAGCGTGGCGATGACGTCGTCGGCTTCCCACCCGTCGAGCTCGACGTGCTGGATGTTCAGCGCGTCCAGCACCTCCTTGATGAGCTGGACCTGGCCCTTGAACTCGTCGGGCGACGCCGAACGGTTGGCCTTGTAGTCGGCGTACTTCTCGGTGCGGAACGTCTGACGAGACACGTCGAACGCGACGCCGACATGGGTCGGCTGCTCGTCGCGCAGGACGTTGATCAGCATCGAGGTGAACCCGAACACCGCATTGGTGTGCTGGCCCGTCCGCGTCGTGAAGTTCTCCACGGGCAGCGCGAAGAACGCACGGTAGGCCACGGAGTGTCCGTCGATCAGGAGCAGTCGCGGGCGCTGCTCGGTCTCGGGCACGGCAGGGGTCGTCGTCGGTTTCGCCACGAAGCCACCCTATCGACCACCTCTGACAGGCCCGCTCACGGACGAGGTGCTCAGCCCGGCTGGTTCGCCAAAGTGACCTCGGTCTCGACGCGCTTGCCGTCCCGGATGTACGCCACCTTCACCGCGTCGCCCACGGCGTGGTCACGGATCTGGGCCATGAGCGACTCCGAGCTGGTGACGGGGTCGCCGTCGAGCCCGACCACGACGTCGCCGGTGCGCAGCCCCGCCTGCATGGCGGGTGTGCCGCCGGAGACGCTGCGTACCTGGGCGCCGAGCACGGTCGTCCCGTCGACGGTGCCCGTGCCGTCCGCGGTGGCCACGCCGAGGTACGCGTGCGTCGCGGTCCCTTTGGTCACGAGCTCCTCGGCCACGCGCTGGACCTCGTTGGCGGGGATGGCGAATCCGATGCCGATGTTGCCCGACTCCCCGCTCGACGACGACCCGAGCGTCGCGATCGACGACGTGATGCCGATGAGTCGGCCGTCGGCGTCGAGCAGCGCGCCGCCCGAGTTGCCGGGGTTGATCGCGGCGTTGGTCTGGATGGCGTTGGCCACGGCCTGCTGGGACTGGGAGGCCGTGGAACGGGCGTTGCCGCCGGACTGCTGGGTGATGACCGGGCGGTCGAGGGCCGAGATGATGCCGGTGGTGACCGTCTGCGACAAGCCGAGCGGGTTGCCGAGGGCCATGACGGGCTGGCCCACCTTCAGCTTCGTCACGTCACCCATGGCGATGGGATGCAGATCGGCGGGCGGGTCAACGAGACGGATGACGGCGAGGTCGGTCGCCGGGTCGGCTCCGATCAACTTCGCGGCGTACACCTGGCCGCCCGACAGCGTCACCTGCAGCGCGCCGCCGGTTCCGAGGGCGGTGGCGACGTGGTTGTTCGTGACGACGTTGCCGGCCGTGTCGAGCACGACGCCCGAGCCCTCGGCCTCGCCCTGCGAGCCGGTGACGCGGATCGACACCACCGACGGGCCGGCCGCCTGCGCGGTGACCGTCCAGTCGGGGGCGGAGGTCTCGCCCTGCACCACCCGCGTGGTGGTCGTCGCCGTCTGGCCGGCGGCGGCAGGGTGGGTCGCGGTCACGGCGGCGGCGGACACGCCACCGCCCGCCAGCGCCGCGACGAGCGCGACCGCGGCCAGCCGGACGACCCCGTTGCTCCGGCGTGCGGGCGACGCGGGCGCGACGGTCGGGGCCGGGTGGGCGGTGTACTGCTCGCGCGGCGCACCGTAGGAGGCGTACGCGTCGTTCACCTCGCCAGCGGGCTGGTGCACCCACTGGTTGGGCGCGGTGTAGCCGCTCGGCTGGTCGAAGCTGGCGCGCTGGAAGGGGAACTCCTGCGAGGGGGGGTGGCTCATGATGGCTCCTATGTGGGTCTCGTTACGTGACCCAGTCGACTGTGGAAGCCTGTGCCCACACTGTGGGGGCGTTAGGGTCGTGGTGTGAACCTTGAGAAGGTGGTTTTCGGATTCTTCGTGCTGCTCGCCGCGACGCTGAACTTCGGCTTCGTCATCGGCGACCTCACCGATCCGGCCCAGCACAACGTCTACGAGCTGTACGCGGCCGTGGTGGTCAACGTCATCGCCACGATCCTCAAGTTCGGTGACCGCACCCAGATCGGCGCGATCCACCTGGCGACGAGCCTCGTGGCTTGCATGCAACTCATCGCCGCGACGGTCGTGTGGGTGTGGGCCGAGCAGGGCACCCGGGCCGGCCTGACCCCCCACATGATGTCGAGCGTGGTGTCGCTGGCCGCCGGAGCATGCCTGGCCAACGTCGTCTCCGTCGTCCTCATGGTGATCGAGACCGTCTCCTACCAGCGTCGCTGATCCGCCGATGGTCAACCCCCTGCAGCTGCTCGCCCACCACACGCGCGCGCAGCGCCATGTGGCCACCACCCTGCGCCGGGTGGAGGTCGAGGTGCCCACCCAGGTCGCCGGCACGGACGCGATCTTCCTGGTGCTGCGGCGCATGCGTACGCCGCTCATCATCGTGGTGGCCATCTTCGCCTTCTGCGTGGCCGGCCTGAGCCTCATGCCCGGCACGGACAGTGACGGCAACCCCCACCACCTCTCTCTGTTCGACGCGTTCTACGTGATGTCCTACACGGCGACCACGATCGGCTTCGGCGAGATCCCCTACTCGTTCTCGTACGCGCAGCGCATGTGGGTCACGCTGTCGATCTACCTGACGGTCACGGGCTGGGCGTACGCGATCTCGGCGCTGTTCGGGCTGCTGCAGGACTCCGGCTTCCAAACCGCCATCGCCGCGCAACGGTTCCGACGCAAGGTGTGCGGCATCGGCGAGCCGTTCTGGATCGTGGCCGGCTACGGCGACGCCGGGCGCATGGTGGCGGCCAGGCTCGACGCGCTGGGGCGCCGCTTCGTCGTGCTCGACGACGACGCGCAGCGCATCGACAAGCTCGCCATCGACCAGCTCACCACCGAGGTGCCGGCCCTCGACGGAGATGTCCACAACCCGTCGCTGCTCGGCATGGCGGGCCTCGACAACCCCCGCTGCCAGGGCGTCATCGCGCTGACGACCGACGAGGCGAACCTGGCGGTGGTGATGGCCGTGAACCTGCTCAGGCCCGACGTGCCCGTGATCGCCCGCGCCGACGACCGGCAGGTGATGCGCCGCATGCGCAACTTCTCACCCGAGGCGATCATCAACCCCTACGACCGCTACGGCGCCTACCTTTCGCGCTCGATGGAGAGCCCTAAGTCGTTCCAGCTGACGCAGTGGCTGATGGCTGCCGACGGGTCGGAGTTCCGGCCCCGGCCCGAGGGGCTCGACGACGGCACGTGGCTGGTGCTCGGCGACGACAGGTTCGGCGAGGAGGTCGCCCACGACCTGCGCGAAAACGGTCTGGAGGTCGTCCAGCTCGACCCGGCCGACGGCGACCCCGACGTCTCCGAGGCCGTCGGGCTGGTGGCGGGCTCCCACAACGACGTGGTGAACCTCGCCCTCGCCGCGCACGCCCGGCTGGAGAACCCCGACATCTTCATCGCCGTCCGCCAGCGGGAGAACCGCCAGGCCTCCGCGATGCGGGCCTTCGACGCCGACTCGGTGTTCGTGCCCAGCGAGCTCGTCGCCCGCGAAGTCATCGCCCGCATCATGGCCCCGGCGTTCTGGGACTTCATCGAGCATGTGTTCTCGACCGACGACGAGCGCTGGTCGGGGCAGGTCCTCCACGACCTGCACGAGCGCGTCGGGCTCCTGTCCCCCACCGCGCGACGGGTCCCCGTCGACCATGCCCAGGCACCCGCGATCGCCCGCTGGCTCGCTCGCGGCCGCGAGCTGACGCTCCACGACGTGCTGCGCGACCCGCTCGACCGCGAGCGGCCGCTGCAGGTGTACTGCCTGTCGCTCATCCGGGCCGGAGAGTCCACCCACGCCCCCGCGGAAGACACCAAGATCGAGGCCGGTGACGAGCTGGTGCTCGTCGGAACCCCGGAGGCCCTCCGCCAGCTCCACGGAGCGCTCGACGAGGACCCGACGCTCGAGCACCTCGTCACAGGCGAGAAGGTCCCGGCCACCTGGCTGTGGCGTGAGCTCACCCGGCACAGGAGGGCCTAGCTGTGCCCGGCCGTCCGGACGCACCGAGGGGCCGCCCGCACCGGCGATGGTGTGGACGGCCCCTCGTCGCCGCCGGCGTACGGCTCAGTCGGCGCCCAGATAAGCGCGCTTGACGCGGTCGTCGCCGAGCAGCGCCTGACCGGTGTCGGAGAACGCGATCGACCCGACCTCGAGCACGTGGCCCTGGTCGGCCAGCGAGAGCGCGGCCTGGGCATTCTGCTCGACCAGCAGGATCGTGACCCCCTCGCGCTGGAGCTCGGAGATGGTGTCCATGATCTTCGTCGTCATCAGCGGCGACAGGCCCATCGACGGCTCGTCGAGCATCAGCATGCTCGGCCGGCTCATCATGGCCCGCCCGATGGCGAGCATCTGCTGCTCACCACCGGAGAACAGGCCGGCCGGCTGATTGCGTCGCTCGCGGAGGATGTCGAACAGGCCGAAGACCCGGTCGAGGTCCTCCTTGATGCCCGTCTGGTCCTTGCGGGCGAACGCGCCCAGACGCAGGTTGTCCTCCACCGTCATGCGCGGGAAGATCCGGCGCCCCTCCGGGGAGTGGGCCAGTCCGCGCGTCACGATCTCGTGGGCGGGCCGGCCGTCGATGCGCTCGCCGTCGAACCAGATCTCGCCCTTGACGGGCGTGATGAGGCCCGAGATGGTGCGCAGCGTCGTCGTCTTGCCGGCACCGTTGGTGCCCAGCAGGGAGACGACCTGCCCCTTCTCCACAGTGAAGGAGATGCCCTTGACGGCCTTCACGCGGCCGTACGCCACCTCCAGGTCCTTGACCTCAAGCATCGCTGTCCTTCCGGGGATCGAGGCTATCGACGTGGTCGTCCTGGCGCGTGTCGTCGGGTTCGGATCGCCCATCGGTCGGGTCGACCGGCTGGACGCCCTCCGCGTTGACCCCGGCCGCGGCGGAGGCGGAGGCGCCGCTGCGGCCGCCCGTGCCGGTGGCCGTCTCGAGGTGTTCCGGCGGGGCGCCGATGTAGGCCTCGATGACGCGCGGGTCCGACTGGACCTCGTGGGCGGTGCCCTCGACGAGGACCTCGCCGCGCACGAGGCAGCACACGCGGTCGCACAGGTTGAAGATGAAGCGCATGTCGTGCTCGATCACGAGGATCGCCATGCCGAGGTCGCGGATCCTGAAGATCAGGTCCTCGGCCTCCTTCGTCTCCTGCGGGTTCATGCCGGCCGTGGGCTCGTCGAGCAGCAGCAGCTTCGGATCAGTCGCCAGGGCGCGGGCGATCTCGAGGCGGCGCTGGTCGCCGTAGGGCAGGTTGCGCGCCAGGTGGTCGGCCGTGCCGCCGAGCCCGACGAAGTCGAGCAGCTCCTGCGCCCGCTCGCGCGACTCCCGCTCCTCGCGCCGGTGGCGCGGGAGCCGGAAGATCGCATCGAACGCGTTGGTGTGCGTCCGCGAGTAGGTGCCCACCATGACGTTCTCGAGCGCCGTCATGTTCTGGAACAGGCGGATGTTCTGGAACGTACGTGCCATGCCGGCCAGTACGACCCTGCGAGGTTTCGGCGGCAAGACCGAGCCGTTGAAGACGACCTCTCCCGAGGTCGGCTGGTAGAGGCCGGTCAGGCAGTTGAAGAACGTCGTCTTGCCGGCGCCGTTGGGGCCGATGAGCCCCATGATCTCGCCGCCGTTGACGTGCATGTTGACCTTGTTGACGGCCGTGAGGCCGCCGAACTGCATGGTCACGTCACGTGCCTCGAGCAGCTTCTCGCCCTTGGCGACAGTGTCGAACTGCGGGACGCGCTCGGTGGCACCGTCGGTGCGGGCAGTCGGGTCGGTGTGGGAGTCGTTCACCGCGTGGCTCATGCGGTCCCCCTCTTCGGGTCGGGGCTGAGGTGGTTGTGGAACACCGTGAGTTCGTCGTCGACCTTCTCGGCCAGCTCGTCGTCATCGTCGTGGAACTCGAGCTGACGGCGCTCGTCGGCGATGAGGCCCTCCGGCTTGAAGCGCATCATGACGACGAGCAGCAGGCCGAACAGCAGCAGGCGGTAGTCCTGGAAGAAGCGCAGCTTCTCAGGCAGGAGCTTGAGGATCGTCGCGCCGGCCAGGACACCGAGGATGGTGCCCATGCCGCCCAGCACGATCGCGGCGAGCAGGAACGCCGACTCGAGGAACAGGTACTGGTCGGGGGTGACGGAGACGTCCTGGTGGGCCTTGACCGTACCGGCGACACCGGCGAGGAACGCGCCGCCAGCGAAAGCCAGCAGCTTCAGACCGAACACGTTGACGCCCATGGCCTCGGCAGCCTTCTCGTCCTCGCGGATCGCGACCCACCCGCGGCCGATGCGTGAGTTGTTGAGGTTCGCGAACACCAGGATGATCAGGCCCATCACCAGCAGCATCAGCCAGTAGTAGTTGCCGAACTTGCCAACTTCGATGCCGAAGAACTCGTGGGCCTCGCCGAAGTCGAACGAGCCGACCTTGAGGTCGGGGATCGACGGGATGCCGTTCGATCCGTGCGTGATGTCGGGACCGTCGTTGCCGTCGAGGTTGTTCATGCCGATGCGGAAGATCTCACCGAACGCCAGCGTCACGATGGCCAGGTAGTCACCGGAGACGCGAAGCGTCGGAGAGCCGATGATGAGACCCATGATCGCCGAGACGATGCCGGCGATCAGCACGATCACCAGGAACGGCGGCTTGAATCCGGGCAGGAACGTCGCGAAGGCCGACTTCGACAGCACGGCGGCGGTGAAGGCACCGGCACCGAGGAACGCGATGTAGCCCAGGTCGAGCAGGCCGGCGAGGCCGACGACGATGTTCAGGCCCATGGCTGTCGCGGCGAAGATCAGCACCTGCGAGGCGATCGACATGTTCGCGTCCGAGCCGTTCTGGGTGAACGGGAACAGGTACGCCACGACGAACGCCGACAGGATCAAGACGGTCTTGTTGTCGTTGGCCGCGACCCGCAGCCAGTTGGCGAGCCCGGTGCGGACGAAGACCGCGATGACGCCGGCGACGAAGACGCAGAACACCAGGAAGGCGCCGCCCTCGTCCTGGGCGAGGCCGAACGCCGCCGCGACCAGAGCCAGACCCATGGCCACCACGATGGCGAGGATCTGGATCCACCGGCGCGTACGCAGGACGCCGAGGACCGGCTCGGTGCCGGCCGGCAGCATGCGGGTGCCCAGCCATGCCACCAGCGCGGCTGCCACGGCGACCCAGCCACCCGGCTCGACGTTGATGAGGCCACCGAGCTCGAGGGCGATGGAGACGACCGCGGCCAGCACGTACAGCAAGGCGAAGCTGGCCGCCGCCTTGGCGCCGCGGTTGGGGCTGAACCGCCGACCGAAGCGGCCCGAGAAAGCCATCTTGAACGCCAGCGGTGCGATCAGGAGCAGGAGCAAGATGACGCCGAGGGCGAGGAACAGGAACTGCAGGGGCGACGGACCGCCCATGTAGGTCATGTCGTCGAGGGCCGAGGCGGCGTACGCCCACTTCAGGTAGGGCGCCGCGATGATGGCGACCGCACCCACGAGTGCGACGATGCGCCCCGTGCCCTGCAGGCGGTTCTGCTGCTCTTCCGAGAAGATGTGGAGGTTCATGCGCGGTCGACCACCCTTGCACCGAGGAGACCCTGCGGGCGGAAGACCAGCACGAGGATCAGGATGACGAAGGCCCAGACGTCCTTCCAGGCCGAGGAACCGAACTGGCCGGGGATGTAGGTCGTGGCGAAGACCTCCACGATACCCAGCACGAGGCCACCGAGGACGGCACCGTTGATGTTGCCGATGCCGCCGAGCACGGCCGCGGAGAACGCCTTGAGGCCCGAGATGAAGCCCATCTTGAAGTCGATGTTCGAGTAGCGCAGGCCGTGGGCCACGCCCGCGACGGCCGCGAGCGAGGCGCCGACGGCGAAGGCGACCATGATGACCCGGTCGACGTTGATGCCCATCAGGCGGGCGGTGTCCGGGTCCTGGGACGTCGCCTGCATGGCGCGGCCCATCTTCGTGCGGTTGACGAAGAACCACAGGAACGCGGTGCACACGGCCAGCGCGATCAGGGTGAACAGCGCCGAGTTCTCGATGTGCACGTTGCCGAGGGTGACGGCCTTGCCCGAGATCCCGTCGATGGCCGGGAACGGGATGGCGCGCTTGGCGTCCGGGAAGCCGGGGATGTGGCCGTAGAACAGGCGGACGAGCTCTTGCAGGAAGATCGAGATGCCGATGGCCGAGATGAGCGGTGCCAGGCGTGGCGCGCTGCGCAGCGGCCGGTAGGCCAGCCGCTCGGTCAGCAGCGCGGTGCCCACTGCCGCCAGGACGCCGCCGACGATCATCGCGAGGAGCACGAGGATCGCGATCGGGATCGACATCTTGTCGGGCTTGCCCATGAGCAACCACGTGGTGAACGCCCCGAAGGCGCCGACCATGAAGATCTCGCCGTGAGCGAAGTTGATGAGCTGGACGATGCCGTACACGACGGTGTAGCCGACCGCGATGAGGGCGTACAACGCCCCCAGCGACAAGCCGTTGATCAGCTGTTGGAAGAACAGGTCCACAAGGTCCTCCTGCCATGGCGACACGGGGCGGGGGATCTCCCCTGCCCCGTGTCGACGTCACGGGCGGTAGGTCACGGGCGGTTACCCATGAGCCGGGTGGTCAGACGTGCTGTCGGGTCACTTGAAGTCTTCGGTCTTGTCGGCGGCCCACTTGCCGCCGGTGACCTTGTAGACGGTGAGGACGCGCGACTTGGAGTCGCCGTACTCGTCGAAGCCCACCGAGCCGGTCGCGCCCTCGAACGACACCGAGCCCAGGGCCTTGAGCGTGTCCTTGCGGGCCGACTTGACGTCCTTGGCGTCCTTGAGCGAGGTCTTGGCGGCCTCGATGATCGCCTTGGCACCGTCGTAGGCGTAGGCGCCGTACGCGCCGTACGGGTCCTTGTAGCCACCCTTGTTGTAGGCCTCGACGAACTTGGCACCCGAGGGCAGCTTCTCCGGCGGCGCACCGACCGACGTCGACAGGTCGTTGTCGGACTGCGGGCCGGCGAGCTGGATGAAGCCCGGGTCGTACAGGCCGTCGCCGCCCATGAGCGGCACGTTGAGGCCGGCGTTCTTCATCTGTTGCGACATGGGACCGCCCTGCGGGAACTCACCGCCGTAGTAGACGGCCTTGGGGTTGGCGGCCTTCACCTTGGAGATGACGGCCGAGAAGTCCTTGTCCTCGGGGTTGATGGTCTCGGCCGAGGTGATCTTGCCGCCACCAGCCGTGAACGCCTCAGAGAAGGCCGAGACGAGGCCCTGACCGTAGGACTTCTTGTCGTGGATCGTCGCGACTTCCTTGATGCCCTTGTCAAGGAGGTATTTCGCCGCGAACGGGCCCTGGACCGCGTCGGTGGTGCAGGTACGGAAGTAGTTGTCGTACGTGCGCTTCGGGTTCTTGAGGTCTGCGCCCTTGGTCAGCGTCGGGTTGGTGTTGGCCGGCGAGATCAGTGCGACGTTCGCCGACTGGAAGATCGGCTGGACGGCCTGGCCGACCGAGGAGTTGAGGGGGCCCACCACGCCGAGGACGTCGTCGTCACCGGTCAGCTTGGTGGCGGCGTTCTTGCCAGAGTCGGGCTTGGCCTCGTCATCGGTGGCGACGATCTCGAACTTCCAGCCGGCGACGGCGTTCGACTCGTTGGCCTCCTTGACGGCGAGGTCGACACCGTTGCGGATGCCGACGCCGAGGGCGGACAGATCGCCCGACAGCGGGGCGACGACACCGATCTTGACGGTCTTGGTGGAGCTACCACTCTGGCCGCCGTTGTTGCTGCCGCTCTCGGCGCGCGAGCCGCACGCGGTGAGAGCGAGGGACGTGGCCAGGACCGAGGCCCCTGCGATCACGAATCGACGATTCACTGATTCCTCCTGGATCAACTCCCGCGTGGCGGGTGCCCGCGGTGCTGCGAGCATGCTGAACAGTAGGCCCTCAATGGGGTTGAGGTGTGAGCGAAGACACACACCTGTGATGAGGTCGTAACATTCGTGTTCGATCCGGCGTCATCGAGCCGCCCCGCCGACGTTGTGGATCGTCCTATCTCTTGTTCTTTTTGGCGTGGTCGATCACGCCGTCGGCCACCTCGCGCATCGACTTGCGCATGTCCATCGCGCTCTTCTGGATCCAGCGGAAGGCCTCGGGCTCGCTCATCTTGAACTGCTGCTGGAGGATTCCCTTGGCCTGGTCGATCGCCTTGCGGGACTCGAGGCGCTCCGTCAGGTCGGTGACCTCCGACTCGACGGCCCGCAGCTCCGCGTACAGCGCCATCGCGATCTCGATCGCCGGCACGACGTCGGAGGCGTCGAACGGCTTCACCACGTAGGCCATCGCCCCGGCCTCACGGGCCTGTTCGACGAGCTCACGCTGGCTGAACGCGGTGAGCATGACCACGGGCGCTATGCGCTCCTCCGCGATGACCTTGGCAGCCGAGATGCCGTCGCGTCGGGGCATCTTCACGTCCATCACGACCAGGTCGGGGGCGTGCTCGCGGGCCAGCTCGATCGCCTGCTCGCCATCAGCGGCCTCGGCCACGATCTCGTAGCCCTCATCAGTGAGGAGCTCGACGAGGTCGAGACGGATCAGCGCCTCGTCCTCGGCCACGAGGACGCGGGGGCGCGTGCGCTCCGGGCTGGTCTGGGTGTCGTTCTCCGGGACTTCGTCGGCCTTGGGGTCACTCACAGGAATCACCATAGTGGGTCGACAAAGCGTGGTGGAACGTGATGTGTCGCGCAACGGACGATGCGGTCGCAGTACCGGGAAGGGGATTCGAACCCCTACGGCCGTGAGGCCAGACGGGTTTGAGCCGTCCGCGTATACCGTTCCGCCACCCCGGCAGGTGTGTAGTGGAGTGTACGCGCGGTGCACGTCCGGGCGAAACCGTCCGTACGACGGCTCCACACACGGGGACGCCGCGCGGGCCCGGTGACGTTCTCCCGGGCTCCGCGCGGCGTCTGTGCGGTGCTGCTGTGCGGCGTACAGCGCTGCTAGACCGGCTTGATCTTGTGGACGCGCAGGGCGTTCGTCTTGCCCGGGATGCCGACCGGCGAGCCGGACACGATGACGACACGGTCACCCACGGCGACCCGGCCCGACTCGACGAGCGACTTGTCCACGATGCCGACCATCTCGTCGGTGGTGTCGACCTCGGGGATCTTGAACGTCTCGACGCCCCACACGAGGGTGAGGGTCTTGCTGGTCTTCTCCTCGGGGGTGAACACCAGGATCGGCGTCTCGGTGCGCAGCCGCGCGAGACGGCGGGCGGTGTCGCCAGACTTGGTGAACGCGACCAGATACTTGGCCCCGATGCGCTCGGCGACCTCGGCCGCGGCCTTGGCGATGACGCCGCCGGTGGTGTGGGGGTCCCAGTCGATGTGGGCCACGTGGCTGATGTGGGTCTCGGTGGTGGTGACGATGTCGGCCATCGTGCGGACCGTCTCGATGGGATAGGAGCCCACCGACGTCTCACCCGACAGCATCACGGCGTCGGCGCCGTCGAGCACCGCGTTCGCGACGTCACCTGCCTCGGCGCGCGTGGGGCGGGGCGCCGAGATCATCGACTCGAGCATCTGGGTCGCGACGATGACGGGCTTCGCCCAGCGGCGCGCCGCGGCGATGATGCGCTTCTGGACGATGGGCACCTCCTCGAGCGGCAGCTCGACTCCAAGGTCGCCGCGAGCCACCATGATCGCGTCGAACGCGTCGACGACCTCGTCGATCTGGGCCACGGCCTGGGGCTTCTCGACCTTCGCGATGACCGGGACGCGTCGCCCCTCCTCGCTCATGATGGCGCGGACCTGCTCTGCATCCTTCGCGTCACGGACGAATGAGAGGGCGATCATGTCGAAGCCCTTGCCGAGCGCCCAGCGCAGGTCGGCGATGTCCTTGTCGCTCATGGCGGGCACGGAGACGGCCACGCCTGGCAGGTTGATGCCCTTGTTGTTGGAGATCGGGCCGCCGACCTTCACGCGGCAGTGGACGTCGTTGCCGTCGACCGACTCGGCCTCCAGCATGATGCGGCCGTCGTCGATGAGGATCGCGTCGCCGGGGCTCACGTCGCCCGGCAGGCCCTTGTAGGTGGTGGAGCAACGCTGGCCGTCGCCCTCGATGTCGTCGGTGGTGATGGTGAACTTCGCGCCGTAGGCCAGGGTCTCCTTGCCGTCGGCAAACTTGCCGAGACGGATCTTGGGGCCCTGGAGGTCGGCGAGGATGCCGACGCTCTTGCCGGCCCGTTCCTCGGCCTCGCGGAGGTTGTCGAGGCGCTTCTGGTGTTCGGCGTAGTCGCCGTGAGACATGTTGAAGCGGGCGACGTCCATGCCGGCTTGGATGAGTTCGGTCAGTTTTTCGACGCTGGAGACCGAAGGGCCCAGCGTGCACACAATCTTGGCTCTACGCACAGATAGGACCCTACCGGTCCCGGCCACGTCTTCCGATCTCGGGGGGCGGCATCCCGACCGATCGGTCACCCTCAGGCGTTGCGCAGCACCTCCAGCGCATGGGCGAGGTCGTCGGGGTAGTCGGAGCTGAACTCCACCCACTCCCCCGATCCGGGGTGGGTGAAGCCCAGGCGTACGGCGTGGAGCCACTGCCGCTCGAGGCCCAACCGCTCGGCGAGGCGCGGGTCCGACCCGTACAGGGGGTCCCCGACGCAGGGATGCCTGATGGCGGCCATGTGGACGCGGATCTGGTGCGTGCGGCCCGTTTCGAGGTGGATCTCCAGCAGCGTCGCCCCCACCATGGCCTCGATGGTCTCGTAGTGGGTGACGGAGTGTCGGCCGCCCTCGACGACCGCCATCTTCCAGTCGTGGCCGGGATGGCGCGCGATGGGCGCCTCGATGGTGCCGCTGAACGGGTCGGGGTGGCCCTGGACGACGGCGTGGTAGGTCTTCGAGACCGTGCGGTCGCGGAAGGCCTGCTTGAGGACCGTGTACGCGTGCTCGGACTTCGCGACGACCATGAGGCCGGAGGTGCCGACGTCGAGGCGCTGGACGATTCCCTGGCGTTCGGGCGCACCGGAGGTCGAGATGCGGAACCCGGCGCCAGCGAGGTGCTCGACGACCGACGGCCCGTCCCACCCCAGGCTGGGGTGGGCGGCGACCCCCACGGGCTTGTCGACGACGACGACGTGGTCGTCGTCGTGGACGATGCGTACGCCCTCGACGACCCGGGGCGTGACATGGAGCCCGTCGTTGTCGGGGAGCTCGACCTCGAGCATCGCGCCCGACCGGACCCGGTCGCTCTTGCGCACGGCTTGGAAGTCGAGACGCACGTGCCCCGCCTCGGCGAGGTCAGCCACCTGGGAGCGGGAGAGTCCGAGCATGCGGGCGGCGGCGGCATCGACACGCTCGCCGTCCAGCCCGTCTGGGACGAGGAGGATGCGCGACTGGTTGCTCACGACCGTTCCTCGACCTGGTCGGGGACGGGGTCGGCCTCAGCCCCGTCGGGACGCCCGTCGAAACCGACGCCGCTGCGGAACATGATCAGCATGACCCATGCGGCGCCACCGGTGACGCACATGTCCGCCACGTTGAAGATCGGCCAGTGCGGCAGCTGGAGGAAGTCGACCACGTGACCCACGGCGAAGCCCGGTGGACGAGTGAGTCGGTCGACGAGGTTGCCGGCGATGCCGGCGGAGACCAGTCCGACCCCGATTGCCCAACCGCGGTGGCGCAGTCGGGGCACGACCCCCACCAGCAGCGCAGTCAGGACGGAGGCGGCGAGCACCGTGAAGATCCAGGTGTGCCCCTCGCCCAGCGAGAACGCGGCACCGGGGTTGCGGATCAGGTACAGGCGCAACAGGTCCCCCACGACGCGGATCGGCACCTCTGGCTCGAGTTTGGCGACCGCCCAGACCTTCGTGGCGACGTCGAGTGCGAGTCCTGTGGCGAAGCATCCCGTGAAGATGGCGACGGCGGTGCGCCTGGAGACCAGGCCCCGGATCGGCGTGGCCGTCATCGCCTCTCGTGCCGCTGCTTGCAGGACAGGCACATCGAAGCTCGCGGATAGACCTGCAGCCGGCCCTTGCCGATCGGCTCGCCGCAGCTGACGCACACCCCGTAGGTCCCGTTGTCGATGGCCTTCAGCGCCTCCTGTGCCTGAAGGAGCATCTCGCGGGCGTTCGCCGCGAGGGACATCTCCTGGTCACGCTCGAAGTTGGCCGACCCGACGTCGGCAGGATCACGGCCGGCACCGTCGGCACCGTCGTGGAGCATCGCCTGGAGGTCGGCCTCGGACTGCTCGATCGCGCGCTCGTGCTTGCGGATCTCGTCTTCGAGGTCGTTGCGCAGCTCGGCGACCTCCTCGTCGGTCCAAGGCTCCTCGCCCTCACGCACCGCGAGCCGCTTGGCGAGGTCTCGCAGACCGCTGACCGCGTCGCGGTCCTGCTGGAGTGCGGACGTCGACTTCTTCGCAGTCGGCATGATTTCTCCTTCGGGACGGCGCGCTGACGTGAGCGGAACCATACACGAAGGAGGCCCCGCCGTCGCGGGGCCTCCTCCTGTGATCACGGCGACGGTCTCGTCGACCGCCCGGGCTCAGTGCTGGTTGTTGTCTCCCAGCAGCGCGTCGAGACGCGGGGTGTTCGATGACGAGCTCGAAGAGCTCGAGCTCGACGAGCTCTGGTCGTTGTTGCCGAAGCTGCGGCGACCGCTCGGGGCGGCCTCGTTGTCCTTGGGCTTGTCGAGCAGGTTCGGCTTGTCGTTCGGCTCGAAGCGACCGGACTCGATGTTGGAGATGGCCTGCTTGAGGTGAGTGGTGAAGTTCTGTCGGTAGCTCGACTCGAAGCCACGCAGCTGGGACACCGACTCGCGCAGGCGGTCACGCTCCGACTCGAGGTCGGCGAACAGCTGGGTCCGGCGTGCGGCAGTCTCGCGTTCGAGGCCGTCGGCCTTCGCCTTGGCCTCGGACGTCATCTTCTCGGCGTTGACGCGGGCCTCGGACTCGACCCGGTCGGCCTTGGTGCGGGCGTCGGTGGTGATCTGGTGGGCCTTCTGGTTGGCCTCGTCGACCTTGCGCTTGGCGTCGGCCTCGGCCTCGTTGACGAGGTTCTCGGCCTGCTCGGTGGCCATCTGGACCAGACGGACGACGGCCGGCGAGGCCTCGGCGCTGGTGGTGACGACGATCTTGTCCGAGCCGCTGCCCGCGTTGGCGACCGGGGCGGCCACGGGCTGAGGGGTGGGGCGCTGGGCGACCTGCTGCTTGGCGAGATCCTCGCTGGTGGGCTCGCGGCGGTCCTCGCGCTGCTGGGCGTTCTGCTGGGCCTGCTTGAGAGTCTCCACCTGCTGCTTGAGCATCTGGTTCTCTTCGGTCAGCTGGGCGAACGACGCCTCAACACGATCGACGAACAGGTCCACCTCGGAGACCTCGTAGCCCGTGCGGCGGGCCATGTGGAACTTCGTCTTGCGGACTTCGTCCAGGGTCAGGGTCATCGTTCACCTCGTTGGTCGGGAGCTGGCGCTCCAACGTTTCGCGTGGAGGGCACAGGTCACACCCGTACCTCGACTCCCGAGCGTATCAGGAAGTCACTCCACGAACAGAGCCGGAGGTCATTCGACCCGCGTCAGCGCAGGAAGACCTGGGTGGTGACCCACTGCAGGAGGATGACGATGAACCACAGCGCCATGAAGCCGACGTCGAGCATCACGCCCCCCATCCGGACGGGCGGGATGACGCGCTGGAGGGCCTTCAGGGGCGGATCGGTCAGCGTGTAGATCAGCTCGGCCATCACCAGGAGGGGCCCCTTCGGCTGCCACCCCGGGCTGAACAGGGGGATCCAGCTCATGATCATCCTGGCGATGAGGACGAACAGGTAGATCGAGAGGGCGTAGTAGATGATGGTGCCGGTCAGGACCACGGTGGCGCGTCTCCTCGTCGTGCCGCAGGCTCAGCTCTGGTTGAAGAACCCGCCTGCGATGCGCTCCTTGTCCTCCGCGGTCACGTTGACGTTCTGCGGCGACAGCAGGAACACCTTGCTGGTGATGCGCTCAATGGTGCCATGGAGGCCAAAGGTGAGCCCTGCCGCGAAGTCGACGAGACGCTTGGCCTCGTTGTTCTCGAGCTCGGAGAGGTTCATGATGACCGGCACGCCGTCACGGAAGTGTTCGCCGATGGTGCGCGCCTCGTTGTAGGTGCGCGGGTGGACGGTGATGATGCGGGACATGTCGGCCGTCCTCTGGTCGTTGGCGGTCTTGTCTTTGGTGGCGCGGGCGGAGGGCTCGGGGTCGGAGGTCTCCTCGACGCGCTTGCGCTCCACCACCCGGGGCTTGCGGCGGGGATCGAGCTCATGGACCGAGGCGGTGTCCTCGGCGTCGTCCAGATCGACGTCGGCCGTCAGCTCGTTGTCGGCCTCGTAGTCGTACTGGGAGTCGTAGCGGTCGCTCGTGGTGAGCCCCAGCCACTCGGCGGCGCTGCGCAACTTCGACATCTAGTTTCCTCCCGGACGTGGATCTACGCGGCCAGACTACGCGGCGGGTCCTGCAGCGGAGCGGGCGACACGCGCGCGATCGCGCGCATTTGGACGGTGATACGAGGTGGGCGGGGCCGGGTCAGGCGAGCCAGGCGTACGCGGCGAGGCGGCCAGCCTGTGCACCGTCGCGGCGGTGGGAGTGGAGCCGCTCATCCTCGCGCGTGCAGGGGGCGACGCGCGTGACGCGGCAGCCGAGCACCTCGAGCTGGCGGTGCGCCGCCTCCCCGAGGTCGAGCGCGGGTGTGCCCCAGGTGGTCTCGGCGTACGCGCCGGGGAGACCTGCGGCGACCTCGGCACGCATCTGGTCGGGCACCTCGTAGCAGCCGCCGCAGATGTGGGGGCCGATCCAGGCCTGCAGGTCTCGGGCGCCGAGGGCCCGCATCGCCTCGATGGTCGCGGGCAGCACGCCTGCGGCGAGCCCGACCCGGCCCGCGTGTGCGGCGCCCACGACGCGGCGGTCGGCATCGACGACGACGGCGGGCAGGCAGTCGGCGACACGGATGCACAGGGCGGTGCGCGGCTGGTCGGTCACCAGCGCGTCGGCGTGGGTCAGGGAGCGGCCCGTAGCCGCCGATCCGAGGTGCTGGTCGTCGGCCCAGCCGGCGACGAGCTCCTCGTCGACGACGACCACGTCGGGCCCGTGCACCTGGGAGACGGTGATGACGCGGTCCACGTCGAGGTCGCGGCGTACGCGGTCGTGGTTCTCCCGCACGTGAGCGAGGTCGTCGACGTCGGTGCGCCCCAGATTGAGCGGCCCCATGGTCCCGGGGGTCACTCCCCCCTCCCGGTCGGAGAACGCCACACCGAAGCCATGCGCACCCTCGGGACGCAGGATGAAGGAGAACACAGGGAGAGACTAGGTGAAGGACGCACGCAAAGGCCCGAACGGCGCGGTGGTCCTCCTCTCGCCCTCGCGCCACCTTGCTCGGTGAACGGACCGAGCAGGAAGCGGACCTCCCTCCGCGCGTCGGAAGCGAGGCGCCCCCTGTCGTGATGAGCACCAAGGAGAGGCCTCGCGGCGAGCCAGGCGACAACAAGCGTGAGATGCCGCGAGGCTTCGGCGACTGCGACGAGGACAGGGGACCCCGCGCCTCGCGCGGGAAAAGGACCAGCGACTGCGAGAAGAACTCCGGACTCCGGCGCGAGGGGATGACCAGCGCGGGCGCGAGGAGGACCAGCGACTACTACTTGAGGAAGTCCGGGATGTCCAGGTCGTCGTCGCCGGCGGGAGCCGAGGTCTGCTGCGGGCGCGGGGCGGGCGGACGGATCTGCGTACGCTCGTCGGGGCGCTGGCTGACCGGGTTGGTGGGCTCCTGGGAGTCCTGGGGCTGGTGTCCCCAGCCTCCCTGGTTGCCCTGGCGCGGGTCGCTGGTGTCGGGCTGGCCGTGGTGCGGGGGCTGGGCCGGGTGGGAGGTGCTCTGCGACTGGTTGCCCTGGGAGCCGGACTGGGCCTGCCGGGCGACCTGCTGGGCCTGTTGGGCGACGACACCGGGCTGGGAACCGTGGCGCGACACGCCGGGCTGGCGGCGCGGGGGCTCTCCCCCGGCGAAGCCTGCGGCGATGACGGTGACGCGCACCTCGTCGCCGAGCGAGTCGTCGATGATGGTGCCGAAGATGATGTTGGCGTCGTCGTGGGCGCTGGCCTCGATGAGGTTGGCGGCGGCCGACACCTCGAACAGGCCGAGGTCGGAGCCGCCGGCGATCGAGAGCAGAACGCCCTGGGCGCCGTCGATGGAGGCCTCCAGCAGCGGCGAGCTGACGGCCATCTCGGCGGCGGCGCGGGCACGCTCCTCGCCGCGGGCCATGCCGATGCCCATCAGGGCGGAGCCGGCGTTCGACATGACCGACTTGACGTCGGCGAAGTCGAGGTTGATCAGGCCCGGGGTGGTGATGAGGTCGGTGATGCCGGAGACGCCCTGCATGAGGACCTGGTCGGCCTGCTTGAATGCGTCGAGGATGGCGACCTGGTGGTCGGTCATCTCGAGGAGCTTGTCGTTCGGGATGACGATGAGGGTGTCGACCTCGTCGCGTAGCGCGTTGATGCCGGTCTCGGCCTGGGTCGAGCGGCGGCGCCCCTCGAATCCGAAGGGTCGGGTGACGACGCCGATGGTCAGGGCGCCCAGCGAGCGGGCGATGCGCGCCACGACGGGCGCGCCGCCGGTGCCGGTGCCGCCACCCTCACCGGCGGTGACGAAGACCATGTCTGCTCCCTTGAGGACCTCCTCGATCTCCTCGGAATGGTCTTCCGCCGCTTGGCGGCCCTTGTCGGGGTCGGCTCCGGCCCCGAGGCCGCGGGTGAGCTCACGACCGATGTCGAGCTTGACGTGGGCGTCGGACATGAGCAGGGCCTGAGCGTCCGTGTTGACGGCGATGAACTCCACCCCGCGCAGGCCGGACTCGATCATGCGGTTGACGGCGTTGACACCGCCGCCGCCGACGCCGACGACCTTGATGACAGCGAGGTAGTTCTCGGAAGGATTGACCACGGGGGCTCCGCCTTTTCTCCTGCGTACGGACATCTGAACAGCCCAGCCTGTGTCCGCGGTAGTCCGGGGAAGGAACGGCCTCGACCAGGGCATTCGCAAGGCTATGAGACCCGTGAGACGCGAGGCAACAAATGGGACTCAAGGGGCCGATAACGCCTCGACCCCTACTTGAGGGTCGGTCGAGGGTTGTCGGTCACGGGCCGTCATCGTGTGGCGGGGTGTCCGGGCGCGGTGACGTCGATCCACTTGGCGGGGGTGGCCTGGAGCAGCGTCGCGGCCACCTTCATCTTCAGCTCCAGCTCGTCGGCGGAGCCGACGACCACCTCGCGACCCTCCTTCAGCTTCAGGGTGATCGTGTCGCCGCTCTTGGCCTCGACCTTCTCCAGCCGGTCCCGCAACTGCGGGGGCAGGCCGTTGACGACCTGACCGACGGCCTTCAGGAGCGCGCCGTCCTCGCTCCCGGCGAAGGCGGGGACGAGGGCCTCGGGCTTCTCGTTCACCTCGAGGTACGGGATTCCCTTGGGGTCGACCAGCGCCCAGCTCGTGCCCCGGGCGACAGCGAAGACGGGTTCCCGCTCGACGACGGTGATCTGGAGGGCGTGCGGGAGACGACGCGAGACGGTCACGTGGTCGACGGGCGCGAGCCCCGCGACGCGTTCGGCCACCGGCCGCTCCTGGACGCGGAGCAGCGAGCGTCCCATCGGCGCGGCCGCGGCAGTCCGGACCTCGTCGGCCGACACGGCGTGGGTGCCCTCGACGCGTACCTCGGTGAGGGCCAGGAGGCTGGAGAACAGCAGCGCCCACGTGGCCACCCCGACCAGGACCAGACCGAGCAGCCCGCCGAGGAGGGTCCGCAGGCGTCGACGCGCCCGCCGGCGCCGCTTGTCGGCCAGGAGGGACGTGGCGTCGTGGACCGAGCTCATCGGTTCTCCAGCGCCGCCACGACGTCGGGGGCGAGGCGCGTGACGTCGCCGGCACCAAGCGTGAGGACCACGTCGCCTCGGCGCGCCAGCGCGGCGGCGGTCGGGGCGACCGCGGCCCGGTCGTGGACCTCGTGGACCGTCCCGCCCGCGGCGCGGCACGGCTCGGCGATCAGCGCGCTCGTGACCCCATCCATCGGCTGCTCACGGGCACCGTAGACGTCCATGAGGACGACCTCGTCGGCGAGTGCCAGGGCCTGGCCGAACTCGGTGGCGAAGTCTTGCGTACGTGAGTAGAGATGGGGTTGGAAGATGGCGACGACGCGTCCCCCGCGGCCGGCGACGCCGGCGCGGGCGGCCCCCAGGGTCGCCTCGAGCTCGGTCGGGTGGTGGGCGTAGTCGTCGAAGACCTCCACCCCGTCGACCGCACCCACGGGGGTGAAGCGCCGGTCGGTGCCGCGGAACGACTCCAGGGCCGCGCACGCGTCCGCGACCGTGAGGGTCGGATCGGCGGCCACCGCGGCGCCGACGGCGGCCGCGGCATTGAAGACGTTGTGCCGGCCGGGCACGCGCAGCACGAGCCGCTCCCCCGCCAGTGTCGACGTCGTGCCGAACCCCTCGCTGCGGATGTCAGCGATGCGCAGTCGTGCCGTCGACGAGGTGCCGAAGCCGTCCCGTTGTGCACCGAAGAGCCGGGCGGTCTCCGGGTCGTCCAGGTTGAGCAGGGCGTGATCGGCCCGGGACACGAACTCACGGAACCCGTCCGCATATCGCTCCGGGGTCCCCCAGTTGTCCAGGTGGTCGGCCTCGATATTGGTCACGACGGCCACCGAGGCCGGGTACTGCAGGAACGACCCGTCCGACTCGTCGGCCTCGACCACGAACGGGGCTCCCGGATCACCGAGCGCCGACGACTCCCCCGTCGTCGCCAGGGGCGCGCCGACGACGAACCCGGGACGACGGCCGGTGTTTCGCAGGATGTGGGCGACCATGCCGGTCGTGGTGGTCTTGCCGTGCGTGCCGCCGACGGCGATGCCGGGTCGACCGAGCATGAGCGCGCCCAGCGCCGCCGATCGGTGCCACACGCGCAGCCCGCGACGGCGCGCCTCGACGAGCTCGGGGTTGTCGACGCGGATCGCGGACGACACGACGACGGTCTGCGCGTCGCCGAGCTGGTCGGCCTCGTGGCCGACGTGGACGCGTACGCCGCGCGCGGCCAGCCGCTGCAGGGCCGGCGAGTCGGCCTGGTCGGAGCCGGAGACGGGGACGCCGAGGTCGGCGTAGGCATGGGCGATGCCGGACATGCCAGCACCACCGATGGCGATGAGGTGAACTCCGCCGAGGTCGCCAGGAGCGATGAGGTCGACCGGCGGGACGAGGGATCCGAAGACGCTGCTCAACTGCGACCCCGCTCAGGCGCGCTGGGCCGCGACGGCCAGGATGCGCTCGGCGAGGACGTCGGCCGCGTTGCCGGGCATGATGTCGCGCGCCGCGCGCGACATCGCCGCGAGTTTCTCCCGGTCGCCGATCAGCGCCGGGACCTCGTTGGCGACCCACGTGTCGGACAGCGCGTCGTCGGCGAGGAGGCGGGCACCGCCGGCGTGGACGAGCGACTCCGCGTTGCGGGCCTGCTCCCCGTTGCCGTGCGGCAGTGGGACGAGGATCGTGGGCAGGCCGACGACGGCGGTCTCGACGACCGTGCCGGCGCCCGAGCGCGCGATCATGAGGTCGGCGGCCGCGTACGCGTCCTCCATGGCGTCGACGTAGGCGACGGGAAGGTACATCGCGCCGGTATTCTCGTCGGTGACCGACATCATGTCGTCGGTGAAGTTCTTCTGGCCGAGGACGTGGAGCACCTGGATGTCCTGGGCGATGAGCCTGTGGTACGCGCCGCGCACGGCCTCGTTGATCGAGCGTGCACCTTGGGAGCCACCCGAGACGAGAAGCGTCGAACGATTCGGGTCGAGGCCGAACTTCTTGCGGGCCTCGGCGCTGCGGGCCACCCGGTCGAGCCCGGAGATGGCCGGGCGCACGGGCAGGCCGATGCACGTGGAGTTCTTCAGCGGGGTGCCGGGGAACGTCGTGAAGACCTCATCGGTCAGGTTCGCGGCGGCTTTGTTGGCCAGGCCCGGGACGGCGTTCTGCTCGTGGATGACGATCGGCAGGCCCAGGGCCCGTGCCGCCAGGTAGGCCGGCATCGACACGTAGCCGCCGAACCCGACGAGCACGTCGGCGCCGCGGCGCTGCAGCAGGGAGCGGGCCTCGAGGACGGCCTTGGTCAGGCGTGGGCCGACCATGGCGAGGTCGACCGACGGCTTGCGGGGCATGGGCACCGGCGGGATCATCTCGAGCTCGAGCCCCGCGGCGGGCACGACGCGCGACTCGAGGCCCTTGGGCGTGCCGATGGCGAAGAGCCGGGCCGCCGGGTCGGCGGCGCGCAGGGCGTCCGCCGTCGCGATCAGCGGCGAGGTGTGGCCGGCGGTGCCTCCGCCGGCGAGTGCGATGGTCACCATGGTTCGTCCTGTCCTGTCTCTCAGGCGTGGGTTGAGCCGCGGCGGCTGCCCACCACGGTTGTCATCTTCGGCTGCGGCGTACGCCGCCTCGCCCCGACCAGCGCACGGGCCTCCGGCTCGTGGTGGGCGCACGCCACCAGCAGTCCGAGGGCCATCATGTTGGCCAGGAGCGCGGAACCACCGTACGACACCATAGGCAGGGGCACGCCCATGACCGGCAGGAGCCTGAGCACGACGCCGAGGTTCACCATCGCCTGGAACATGAACCACGTCGTCACGCCGGCGGCGGCGAGACGACAGAACAGCTCGTCCGAGCGCAGCGCCACACGGTAGCCTGCGAAGCCCAGCACGAAGAACAGGAACAGCACGACGAGCGAGCCGACGAGGCCGAGCTCCTCACCGATGACGGCGAAGATGTAGTCGGTGTGGGCCTCCGGGAGGGCGCCCCACTTCTGGCGCGAGGCCCCCAGCCCGACGCCCCACCAGCCACCGGTGGCCAGCGCGTACACGCCGACGGTGGCCTGCATGTTCGCGCCGAGCTGGTCGTGGGAGGGGTTGAGGAAGGCAAGGAGCCGACGCATCCGGTTGGCCGACGACATCGTCATGATCGCCACACCGGTCAGGCCGACCAGGGCGATCGCGCCCAGCACCCGCCACGGGGTGCCGACGGTGAACAGGATGCCGGCGAGGATGCCTGCCATGATCACTGCGGTGCCCATGTCGCCCTGGAACACGACCAGGGCCACCATGAGCCCGGTCAGCGGCAGGAACGGCACGAGCAGGTGGGCCGTCTGGTCGAGCACCTTCTCCTTGCGCGCCAGGATGTCGGCGCCCCACAGGATCATGGCGAGCTTGGCGAGCTCGGAGGGCTGGAGGCTGAAGCCTCCGATGACGATCCAGTTCTGGTTGCCGTTGACGCTGGTGCCGACGACATAGGTCGCCATGACGAGCAGCGCGGCGAGGCCGAGGGCCGGCCAGGCCAGCGCGCGCAGACGCCGGACGCCCAGCCAGACCACGACGACGGCGGCCACGAGTCCCACGCCTGCGAACAGCGCCTGGCGCTTGACGAAGTAGTAGGAGTCACCGCCGTACTTCGTGTAGGCCGTCACGCTGGAGGCCGACAGCACCATCATGATGCCGAGCCCGATGAGCAGCGCGGCCGATCCGATGATGATGTAGAAGTCGGCCAGCGGCATGTTCAGCACGCCCGACAGCAGGCTCGAGGACGCGCTCGAGGCGGGGCGGCTCTTCCTGCCCGCCCGGGCGCGCTCGGTCGGCGCTCCCGGGGAAGAGAGGATCGCCACCAGGCCTCCTAGGTCAATCGTTCACGTTCAGTCGTCGCCCTCAGCGGGGGTGTCGAGCGTACGCACGGCCGCGGCGAACGCGTCGCCCCGCGCGCCGTACCCGGCGTACATGTCGAGCGAGGCGCATCCCGGGGCCAGCAGCACCACGTCACCCGGTCGGGCCATGGACGCGGCCGCCTGCACGGCCTCGGTCATGGCTCCATCATCGACGGCATCGACGACGACGACCGGGACATCGGGCGCGTGTCGGTCAAGTGCGTCCTTCACCACGTCGCGGTCGACGCCGAGCAGCACAGCACCACGCAGGCGCTTCGCGACCGACGGCACGAGCTCGTCGAACGACGTGCCCTTGGCCTGTCCCCCGGCCACCCACACGATCGACTCGAAGGCCTTCATCGACGACGCGGCCGCCGCCGGGTTGGTCGCCTTGGAGTCGTCGACGTAGGTCACTCCGTCGACCTCGGCGACGGTCTGGATGCGGTGCCCCCCCAGCTGGAGATCACGCAGGCCCTGCGCGACCGCGGCCGCGGGTACGCCCAGGCTGCGCGCCAGTGCGGCCGCAGCGAGGGCGTTGGCGACGTTGTGGGGGGCGTACGGCTGGACGTCGTCGACCTTCGCGAGCTCGAGCGCCGAGCTCTTGCGCTGCTCGATGAACGCCCGGTCGACGAGCATGTCGTCGACCACGCCGAGCATGGACATGCCGGGGGTGCCGAGGGTGAAGCCGATGGCCCGCGCACCCTCGGTGACGTCGGCCTCCTCCACCATCCGCTCGGTGGCCGGGTCCTCGACGTTGTAGACGCACGCATGGGTGACGCGCTCGTAGATCCTCGCCTTGTCGGCGGCGTACTCCTCGTAGGAGGCGTGCCACTCGAGGTGGTCGGGCTGGAGGTTCAGCACGGCCGCCGAGTGGAGCTGCATGGTGTGGGTCGAGTGGAGCTGGAAGCTCGACAGCTCGACGACGTACGCGTCATAGCTGGTGTCGGTGTCGAGGACGGCCTCCATCACCGGCCGGCCGACGTTGCCGACGAGCGCGACCGACAGGCCCGCGGCGCGCAGGATCGAGTCGGTCATCTGGACCGTCGTCGTCTTGCCGTTGGTGCCGGTGACGCCGAGCCACGGCGTACGCTCCTCGACCGGCAGGTGGGCCGCCGACAGCTGCCAGGCGAGCTCGACCTCCGACCAGATCGGCGTGCCGGCCTCCCGGGCCTGGGCGAGGATCGGCGTGACGGGCCGCAGGCCGGGCGAGGCGACGACGAGGTCGGTCCCCTCGGGAAGGGACGCCGTGGCGCCCGCCCCCAGCGTGACGCGCGCGCCCAGCTCGGTGAGCAGGTTGGCCTTGTCGGTGTTGGCCGGCGAGGCGGAGTCGTCGAGCACGGTCACGGTCGCACCGGCCTCGAGGAGCCCGTCGGCCGCGGCCATGCCGGAGCGGCCCAGCCCGACCACGACCACGTGGCGCCCCTCGACGGGGGCGCGGTTGAGCTGGGGGCGGTTCGCCGGGTCGAGCGGCGAGGAGGGCTGGTCGCTCACTGGGCCGCCACCCACTCGGCGTAGAAGATGCCGAGCCCGGCACACACGCAGATGCCGGCGATGATCCAGAACCGGACGACGATGGTCGACTCGCCCCAGCCCATCAGCTCGAAGTGGTGCTGCAGCGGTGCCATCTTGAACAGGCGCTTGCCCTTCGTGAGCTTGAAGTAGCCGACCTGCAGGATCACCGACAGCGTGATGAGGACGAACAGGCCGCCGATGATGACCAGCAGGAGCTCGGTGCGGGTGAAGATCGCCAGCCCGGCGAGCGCGCCGCCGAGCGACAGCGAGCCCGAGTCGCCCATGAAGATCTTGGCCGGCTTCGTGTTCCACCACAGGAAGCCGAAGCAGGCGCCGGCCAGCGCGATGGAGACCACCGCGAGGTCGTAGGGGTCGCGTACCTCATAGCACTTGGGACCGGCGGTCTCGAACGACGCGCACGACTGATTGTATTGCCAGATGTTGACAAGGGTGTAGGCGCCGAACACCATCGTCGACGCGCCGGTGGCGAGGCCGTCGAGGCCGTCGGTCAGGTTGACGGCGTTGGAGGCGGCGGCGATGAGCAGCGCGATCCAGGCGATGGCGAGCAGCCACGGCAGCTTCAGCAGTGGGATGTCGTCGAGGAACGAGATGAACTGCGAGGCCGGCGTGATGCCACGCTCGTCGGGGAAGCTCAGCGCCATCCAGCCGAACGAAACGGCCACCAGGGTCTGGCCGATCAGCTTGGCCTTCGAGTCGAGGCCGAGCGAGCGCTGCTTCGAGATCTTCGTCCAGTCGTCGAGGAAGCCGACGAGGCCGGTACCGAGGAACAGATAGAGCACGAGCATGCCCGACGCCGTCGGCGGCGACCAGGTGAGCAGATGGGCCAGGAAGTACGCGAGCACCACCGCGATCATGATGACGATGCCGCCCATCGTCGGCGTACCACGCTTGGTGTGGTGGCCGGTGGGGCCGTCGTCGCGGATGAACTGGCCGTAGCCGTGCTTGACGAGGATGCCGATCGCGATGCGCGTCCCCAGGAGGGTGAAGACCATCGCGAGCGCTGCGGCGAGCAGGATCGTCTTCATCGGGGTTCGCCCTTCGTGTCGTCTGCGTCGGCGGTGACCTCCTCGGTCACCGCGTTGTCGTCGGCCAGCACAGCCTCGGCCACCTTCTCGAGGCCGACCGCGCGGGAGGCCTTGACGAGCACGAGGTCGTCTGGCCCCAGATCAAGCATGCCCATGACGGCATCGCGATCGGTGGCGACACGCGCGTCAGGGCACCCGGCCGCCCGCGCCCCGGCGACGACCTCGGGCGCGTTCTCACCGAGCGCGACGACGTGGTCGACCTGCAGCGAGCCGGCCGCCCGCCCGGTCGCCTCGTGCTCGGCGGCGGCGGTCTCGCCCAGCTCGAACATCTGGCCCAGGACGGCCCAGGTGCGGGCCTGGGGGCGCGTACGCCGGCGTGCGCGGGCCACCGCGGCCAGCGCCTCGATCGCGGCGATCATCGAGTCGGGGTTGGCGTTGTAGGCGTCGTTGATGACGACCACGCCGTCGGCGCGCTCGCTGAGCTCCATGCGCCAGCGCGAACGGGCCCGCGCGTCGGTGAGGGCCCGGGCGACGGCTTCGGGGTCGACGCCGGCGGCGATGGCGGCGGTGGCGGCTGCCACGGCGTTCGCTACCTGGTGGCGCCCGACGAGGGCGAGGCGTACGCCGGCTGTGCGCGGTGTGTCAACACCCGGCAGGCGCACGTTCATCGTGAAGGAGTGGCGGTCGAGCTCGTCGGCGGTCACGTCGGAGGCCCACACCGCGAGCTCGGCGTCCTCGACGGCCTGTTGGCCGCCGCCCGCGGCGAACATGGCGACCCGTGCCCGGGTGCGGTGGCGCATCTCGCGCACCAGGGGGTCGGTGGCGTTGAGGACGGCCCAGCCGTCGGCGGGCAGGGCCTCGACGAGCTCGCCTTTCGCCTCGGCGATGCGTTCCTGCGAACCGAACTCGCCGACGTGGGCCTGGCCGACGTTGAGGACGATGCCGATGCGCGGCGGCGTCAGCCCGCACAGGTAACTGATATGGCCGATGCCGCGCGCGCCCATCTCGGAGATGAGGAAGCGCGTCGAGAGTCCGACGCCCGTGGCCGTCAGGGGCAGCCCGATCTCGTTGTTGAAGGACCCGACGGGGGCGACGGTCTCCCCGGCGGGTTCGAGGAGCTGGGCGAGCAGGTCCTTCGTGGAGGTCTTGCCGGCCGATCCGGTGACGCCGAAGACGGTCAGCGCCTCCTCGCCGCGCGCCGGGTCGGCGGCGCGGTCGACGACGTGGCGCGCGAGCCGGCCGAGGGCGGCCTGAGCCGAGTCGACGACGAGGCACCCGGCCGCGACCTCGGGGGCAAGGCCCTCGGGGACGCGCTCGCAGAGCGCAGCGGCCGCGCCGGCGTCCGCCGCGGCAGCGATGTAGTCGTGGCCCTCCACGTGCTCGCCGTCGAAGGCGACGAACAGCGAGCCGGCGGTGGCCTTCCGCGAGTCGATGCACACGCCGGGGCCGACAAGGCGGTCGCCAGCGTCGTGGAGGAGGTCGCCCTGCGGCGGCCGCGCGCCCACGGCGCTGGCGAGCTCGGCGAGGGTCAACGGTTCCACGAGTCCTCTTCTCTCCCCGGTCGGGGTGTGTTCGAACGGAGTGCCGCCCACTGCTGCGCGACCACGGTCGCATCGTCGAAAGGTGTGACGACGCCACGGATGTCCTGCCCCTGCTCGTGGCCCTTGCCGAGCACGAGCACGATGCCGTCGGGCCCCGCCTCGCGCAGGGCGAGCCGGATGGCGGCCCGCCGGTCGCCGCCGTCGACGACGACTCCTCTGGCCTCCCGCGCGCCGTCGAGCACCTCGGCACGGATCGCGGCGGGTTCCTCGGAGCGCGGGTTGTCGTCGGTGATGACGGCCAGGTCGGTGCCCGTGACGGCGGCCCGCCCCATCGGCACCCGCTTGGTGCGGTCGCGGTCGCCACCGCAGCCCAGCACGACGACCAGGCGGTGACCGTCGGCCCGGCGCGGGGCGAACGAGGCGACGGCGGCGGTCACGGCGTCAGGGGTGTGGGCGAAGTCGACGTACACCTCGGGCGCGCGCTGCCCCGTCGGCGTGGCGTCGAGGAAGACCCTCTGCATGCGCCCGGGGACCTGCGCCTCGTCGAGCCCGCGGGCGGCGGCGTGAAGGTCCAGACCCGCCAGGTCGACCATTGCCAGCGCGGTCGCGGCGTTGCGCACGTTGTGGTCGCCGGGCAGGCCGAGCACGAACGTGACGTCCCCCGACGGAGTGGCCAGGGTGACCTCGGGGCGCCCGTCGGCAACTGAGGCGACCTCGCGTACCCGGTAGTCGGCCGCGGACTCCCACCCGAAGGTGCGGATGTCGACGTCACCGGCGGCGCGGACGCGCTCGAGGAGGCGGACGCCCCAGGGGTCGTCGGCGTTCACGACCGCGGCGCGGGTGTGGTCTGCCGTGAACAGCGACGCCTTGGCGTCGAAGTAGGCGTCCATCGTGCCGTGGAAGTCGAGGTGGTCGCGGCCAAGGTTGGTGAAGCCGGCGACGTCGAAGTCGATGGCGTCGGCGCGGTGGAGCGCCATGGCGTGGGACGAGACCTCCATGGCGACCCAGTCGGCGCCCCGCTCGGCCATGATCGCCAGCAGGGCCTGCAGCTCGGGCGACTCGGGGGTCGTGACGGTCGTGCGCGCGACGTCGAGGGCCTGCCCGTCGAGCCGGAACCCGATGGTGCCTATCGTGCCGGTCCGGTGGCCGAGCGCGCGCAGCGCGTACTCGAGGAGTAACGCCGTCGTGGTCTTGCCGTTCGTGCCGGTGACACCGAACATCGCGAGCCGCTCGGCCGGCCGACCGTAGACGGTCGCGGCGACCTCCGCCATGGCCCGACGCGGGTCGTCGACGACCACCACGGGGACGTCGACGTCGAGTTGGGCGGCACCGGCGGGATCGGTGAGCACCGCGGCCGCACCGGCGGAGACGGCACCTGACGCGTACGCCGCGCCATGGGCCCGCGCCCCCGGCAGGGCGACGTAGAGGTCGCCCGGCTGCACGAGCCGCGAGTCCAGCGTCGCCCCCGTGAGGTCGGCGGTTCCGGGGTCGGGTACGCCAAGACCCGCGACGGCCGTGGCGAGGGCCACGGGTCGCGGGTGCGGGCGGGAAGGTGCAGCGCTCACGACGTCGACGTTATCCAAGTCGGCACGTCGTTCGCATCGTGCGCGCGGAGGGGCGGCTCACCAGTCGTATCCCTTCAGCGTGCGCGCCGGCGGCGGCGTCGTCTGCAACGGCACGCCGTAGCGCGGCAGCGCCGTGCGCATGATCTCGTACTGGGGCCATCCGGCGATGGCGCCGCCGGTGTGGCCGTTCTTCGGGTCGTCGACGACGACGTAGGTGAGGATCTGCGGGTCGTCGGCCGGGGCCATGCCGACGAAGGACGCGGTGTAGCCCGAGTACTTGCCGAGCTTGGCGTCGAAGTTCTCCGACGTACCGGTCTTGCCGCCGATGCGGTATTCGGCCATCTTGAACTCCTTGGCGAACCCGTCGGGGCCGACCACGGTCTCCATCATCGAGGCGACGTCCTTGCTGGTCGCCTCCGACACGACCCGCCGCTTCTCGCGCGGCGGCAGCGGGACGGCGTTGCCGTTGGCGTCGGTCGCCGACTTGAGGATCGTCGGCTGGTTGTATACGCCCCCGTTGAGGACGCCCGACAGCGCGGCGGCATTCTGCAGCGCCGTCACCGACAGGCCCTGGCCGAAGGAGATCTGGTCGCGCACGGCGTCGTTCATGTCGGCGGGCGGGAGGAAGCCGGTGCCCTCACCGGGCAGCTCGATGCCCGTCGGCTGGCCGAGGCCGAAGTTCTTCAGGTATTCGCGGTACTGCGCCGTGGGCATCTGCCGCGTCAGCATGATCGTGCCGATGTTGGACGAGTACATGAGGACGCCGCGTGCGGTCGCGTTGGCGTAGCCGTGGTACCAGACGTCCTTCACCACGCCACCGCCGGACTTGATGCTGGGGGGCACCACCAGCTTCGTGTCGGGGGTCGCGTGGCCGGAGTCGATGAGGGCGGCCATGGTGAGGACCTTTTGGACCGAGCCCGGTTCGAACGCCTGGGTGATGGAGCGGTTGAACATGTCCTCCGAACGGGCGGTCGCCGGCGTGTTCGGGTCGAACGTCGGGACGTTCGCCATGGCCAGGACCTCGCCGGTCTTGATGTTCATGGTGATCGCGGTGCCCGAGCGGGCGTTGGCCTGCTTGACCTGCGCGGCCAGCGAGCGCTCGGCCACCTGCTGTAGCTCGGTGTCGATCGTCAGCTGGTAGCTGGTGCCGTCGGCCGGCGGCGTGACGACGTTGGAGCCGAGCGGGATGCGGTAGCCCTTGGAAGCCTCGAAGATCTCCTTGCCGTCGGTGCCAGCCATCTCCTTGTTCATCGACAGCTCGACACCGCCCAGACCCTTGTTGTCGGCTCCGACGAACCCGATGAGCGCGGCGGCCGTCTCTTTCTCCGGGTAGGTGCGGATCGGGTCGGACTCGCGGGCCACACCGTAGATGTCACGGTCGTTGAGATCGGCGGCCAGCCGCTGGTAGGTCGCGGCGGGCACCTTGCGCGCCAGCACCGAGTAGCGCGAGGGCGCCGGCTTGGTGAGCGCCTTGACGTAGTCGTCACGCACTCCGCCGATGTGCTTCATCAGCAGGTCGGCGACCTCGTCGACGTGGTTCGGCATCTCCTTGCCGTTGGGGCCCTTCGTGCCGGGCGGGGGGTTGATGAGCTGCGGGTCGCAGAAGACGAGCACGGCGGGGGCGGTCTCGGCGAGGATCGTCCCATAGCGGTCTGTGATCTGTCCGCGGGTCGCTGGCAGCTTCATCGTCTGCGTCATGCGGCGGGCTGCCTCGGCCGCGTTCGCCTGGGAGTCGAAGCCCTGCAGCTGGAGCAGGCGCGCACCGCAGAACGACATGATGACCGCCAGGGCCAGCACGACGACGCGTACGCGGCGGCGGCCATCGGCGAGCGGGATGCGCAGCGGCGGACGCTGGCCTCGCCGGGCGGAGCGTACGCGGGCGGCCGCGCGCGGGTCACGCCGCGTGCGGCCGCTCTGGGGGCGCGCGGGGCGGGATGTGCGGGATGTGCGAGAGGTCGGGCGGGAGCCGTTGCGGGGCTTGTCGTCCATCATCGGGCACCATTCGGGTTCGCGGGCTGGGCGTTGGTGTTCGAGCCGGGGTTCTTCCTGGCGTCCGCCTCGGCCTTGGCCTTCGCGTCCGCCTCGGCCTTGGCCTTCGCGTCAGCCTCGGCCTTGGCCTTCGCGTCGGCCTCCGCCTGCGCGCGGGCGTCGAGGATGCGCTGCTTGGCATCTGCGGCGGCCTTCACCTCGGCGTTCTCACGGTGCTCGGCGGCGTTGACGGCCTCGGCACGGTTGTTCGCGGCGATCTCCTGCGGCGACAGCGTGAGCGCCTCGGGCAGGTAGTAGGGGTCCTGGGCCTGCGGCTTGCCGGACACCTTGCCATCGACGAGGCTGACGTACGCGATGCCGTGGTTCGGGCGCAGTCCGATCGCCGTGGCGCGCCGGTTCAGCTCGCGCGCCGACGAGGCCTCGATGACGTTCTGCTGGAGCTCACCCTCGGTGTAGGCCAGGTCGGCCGCGTGACGCTTGAGGCGGTTGGCCTCGAACGCCTGGTTCTGCAGCGTGGTGTTCAGCAGGAGGAGCCCCACCATGCCGACCGCGAGGATCGACGCGACGAGGATGAGGAAGGGGATGCGCCCGACGCGCGCGGTCCGCGGGCGCGGCACGATGCGCAGGCGGCTGGAGCCGGTGCGTTCGACGTCGTGCTCGGTCTGCTGCAGGGCGCTCATCAGGCCTCCTCGATCCGTTCGGCGACGCGCAGCCGGGCCGAGGCTGCGCGGGGATTGGTGGCGATCTCTTCTTCGGCGGGCTTCTCGGCACCCCGGGTGACCAGGCGCAGCTCGGGGCCCATGCCGGCCGGGACGACGGGCAGGTCACGCGGTGCGCGCGACTCCGAGGCCCTGCGCAGCACGTGCTTGACGGCCCGGTCCTCCAGCGAGTGGTAGGCAAGCACGGCGATGCGACCTCCCACGGCCAGGCGCGAGACGGCGGCGGGGAGCATGCGGTCGAGCACCTCCAGCTCGCGGTTGACCTCGATGCGCAGCGCCTGGAAGGTCCGCTTGGCCGGGTGTCCCCCGGTCTTGCGGGCCGCGGCGGGGATCGCGTCGGCGACGACCTGGACGAGGCGGGCCGAGCTGGTGAAGGGGCCGTCGGCCTCGCGGGACGCGACGATGCGGCGGGCGATCCGGTCGGCGAAGCGCTCCTCGCCCCACCACTTGAGGATGCGGGCCAGCTCCCCCGCCGACCAGGTATTGACCAGCGTGGCGGCGGTGACGTCCTGCTGGGTGTCCATGCGCATGTCGAGCGGCGCATCGGTGGCGTACGCGAAGCCGCGGTCGGTGCGGTCGATCTGCAGCGAGCTCAGGCCGAGGTCGGCGAGGATGCCCTGGACGCGGCGCACGCCGAGGTCGTCGAGCACGTCACCGATCTCGTCGTAGACCGCCTCGACGGCGGTGAACCGGTCACCGAAGCGCTCGAGCCGTGCGGTGGCGTGGGCGATGGCCTGGGGGTCGCGGTCGATGCCGATGACCCGGGCCTGCGGGCAGCGCTCGAGGACGGCCTCCACATGGCCGCCGAGGCCGAGGGTGCAGTCCACGTGGATCGAGCCCGGCGCGGTGAGGGCGGGCTCGAGGAGGTCGGCGATCCGGGCACACATGACGGGCACATGACGTGCCGTGGGCTGCTGCTCCATCTCGACCCTCCCCGAAATGCTCCGGCCCGGTCCCGGGCTCGCGTACTTCTCTTCGTGTCTCTCGCCCCTGTCGGGCCCCGACCGTCGTGCGACGGGCCGTGGGGCCAGGTTTCGCCCCGAGAGGCGGCGGGAAGTGTGACCTGGCACCGGGGAAGGTGCGCCAGCTCACTCGCCTCTCGGGCCGAAGCCTCGTCCCACGGACCGTCCGTCACTCGCCCAGGGCGAGCGGCGGGACGATCTCCTCGTTCATCTCTGCGAACACCGATTCCTGCTCAGCGGAGTACTGCTCCCACGCGGCGGAGTCCCACACCTCGACCCGGTCGATGGCACCGACCACGACGATGTCCTTGTCCAGCCCGGCGTACTGCCGGAGCTGGGCGGGCACCGTGATGCGGCCCTGCTTGTCCGGGACCTCGTTCGAGGCACCCGCGGCCAGCATGCGCTGGTAGTCGCGGACGCCCTTTACGGTCGAGGGACCGGACGCCATCCTCCGGGCCATGTCCAGGAACGTCGCCTCGGGATAGATCGCCAGACAGCGGTCTTGACCGCGACTGATGACCAAGCCCTCCGCGAGCTGTTCACGGAACTTCGCCGGGAGGAAGAAACGACCCTTCTCGTCGAGCTTCGGTTGGTGGGTCCCCAGAAACATCGCTGAGGTCACCTCCCCGCTCCCCGAGTCGAGCCATTTCGCTCCACTGCGCTCCACTGTACTCCACTTCCCCCCACTTGGGGCAAGTCATCGCTCCCTTTTCGCCGTGTGTCGCGCCTTCCTCCGTGTGCGTCGCAACCGCAGGGATGCCCCGGGGAGCGATGTGGAGAAGGCGGTGGAGCAGCCGGGCGGCATCGGGAGGCCCCGCGGCGCGCGGCGGGGAGGACGGTGGAGCAGGGCGGGGAGGAAGGTGGGTGACCCGAGCCGGCCGGTGATGGGGCGTCCAGGTGGTGGGGCGTGGTGGAGCACGTGGTGGGGCGTGACCGGCCCCTCGCGTACACCCTCCCCCCTCCGCCGATCCCGAATCGTTATCTTTGCCGCAGACGCGTAAGGTGTGCCTTCGGGTGTCGTCGCTGCGCGGCCGCCTGCACATTCGAAGACCCACACGGAGGACGAGTTGAGTTCCACCCACCACGAGTCGGGCCCCCACACGGCGTCGAACCCCATCGTCGGCCGTCGCGGCGCGGGCCCCCGTCAGGGCAGCATCCAGGACGTCGTGACGACGATGGGCAAGGTGCGCGCCGCGATCGAGTCCGTGATCGAGGGGAAGCGTGAGCCCATCGACCTGGCCCTCGTCGTGCTGCTGGCCGAGGGCCACCTGCTGCTGGAGGACGTCCCCGGCGTCGGCAAGACGATGCTGGCCAAGGCGATCGGCCGCTCCATCGACTGCTCCGTGCGACGCATCCAGTTCACCCCTGACCTGTTGCCGTCGGACATCACCGGTGTCTCCGTCTACAACCAGGAGAGCCGCGAGTTCGAGTTCAAGCCGGGTGGCATCTTCGCAAATGTCGTCGTCGGCGACGAGATCAACCGCGCCTCGCCCAAGACCCAGTCGGCCCTCCTCGAGTCGATGGAAGAGCGCCAGGTGTCGGTCGACGGCATCACCTACGAGCTCGAGCTGCCGTTCATGGTGGTCGCGACCCAGAACCCGATCGAGATGGAGGGCACCTACCCCCTCCCCGAGGCCCAGCGCGACCGCTTCATGGCCCGCATCCAGATGGGTTACCCGACCAAGTCCTCCGAGCTCGACATGCTCGAGCACCACGGCTCGAAGGATCCGCTGGCCGCACTGCGTCCCGTCACCGACTCCGCCACGATTCAGGGCCTCATCGAGGCCTGCAAGACGGTCTACGTCGCCCCCGCGGTGAAGGAATACCTGATCAACCTCGTCAACGCCACGCGCGAGTCGCGTGACCTTCGCCTCGGTGCGTCGCCGCGTTCGTCGCTGCAGCTGCTGCGCGCCTCACGCGCCCACGCCGCCATGCAGGGCCGCGACTACGTCAACCCCGACGACGTGGCCTTCCTCGCCGGCCCGGTGCTGTCGCACCGCGTCCTGCCCTCGACCGACGCCCAGCTGGCGCGCCACACGGTGAACGACATCATCGCGGCGATCCTCCGCTCGGTCCCGGTCCGCGACAAGTGAGTCGCCGTTGAAGCGCAACCCGTGGAACCTACTCACCGCCCGGGGGAAGTTCTTCCTGCTCGCCGGCCTCGGCATCGTCCTCGGGGCGATGCTGCTCGGCGAGCGTGACGTCCTCTGGCTCGGTGCCCTTCTGGTGCTGCTGCCCGGCGTGGCGCTGTTCCTGATCACGCGCACGCGCCTGCGTCTCGCGTGCGAGCGCGGCTTCGAGCACGGCCAGATCGAGATCGGCCAGTCGCTCGAGGGCCAGCTCACGCTGACCAAGCGTGGCTCGCTGCCCGCGGGCCTGCTCAAGTTCGAGGAGCACGTGCCGCCGGCGCTGGGACGCCGCCCACGCTTCGCCGTCAACAACACCACCGGAGCCTGGGAACGGACGATCAACTACCCGATCATCGGACACCAGCGCGGCCGCTTCCGCATCGGCCCCCTGCTGGTGCGCTCGACCGACACGTTCGGCTTGGTGAAGTTCGACCGCCAGTTCACGGCGACCTCCGAGGTGATGGTCACCCCCACCATCCACTCGCTGGGCTCGATGAACAACATCGTCGGCGGCGGGTCGTCGGGCGAGTCCCGCCCCCAGAAGGTCGGCGTCGTCGGCCACGACGACGTCCTCATCCGCGAATACCGTCAGGGCGACGACGTGCGGCGCGTCCACTGGCGGTCGACCGCTCGCCGCGGCGAGCTCATGGTGCGCCGTGAGGAGCAGGCCTGGGATCCCGCGGTCACGCTCATCCTCGACTCGCGCAAGTCCGCCCACGGCGGCGTGGGCCGCGACTCGTCGTTCGAGTACGCGGTCTCGGCCGCCGCCTCGGTTGCCCTGCACTTCATGGAGGACGGCTTCCGCGTCGAGCTGTTCGACGCCGACGGATCGATGCTCCCCCACAGCGACACCCCCACCGGCCGCCAGCAGACGTTGACGACCTTCACCGACGCCGAGCTGTCCACCAACAGGCTGCTGGCCGACGGGCTGAGCCACTCGATGCTCGGCACCCAGGGCCAGCTCGTCGTCGCCGTCACCGGGCGCCTGACCCCGCAGGACGCCGAGATGCTGCTCCGCGCCCGCCGCCAGAAGTCCCAGGGTCTCGCGATCGTCGTCGACGCCGACTCGTTCGTGCCCCGTCGCGACCGTGCCGACGCCGATACCCAGGCCGACCACGACCAGGCCGTTGCCACACTCAAGGACCACCTTTGGCGGGTCGTCGAGGTGAGCCGCACCACCGACTTCGCCGAGGCCTGGCGGGATCTCGAACGGATCGGGGCGATGATCTGATGGCACTCTCCCTGAAAGTCTCCGACCGGTCAGCGATCGCGACCGTCGTCGCCGTCTCCCTCGCCGCGGCCACCATCAAACCGTTCACGCAGGACTGGACCTACCTGATCCTGTCGGTCGTGCTCTGCATCGCCCTCGGTGCCGCGTCCGCCGTGCTGCGACGCCTGCGCCTGGGTGAGCTCGTCACGTTCGGCGTCAACCTGCTGCTGCTGGTCGGCTTCCTGTTCTCGATGGCGCTCGGGCTCGGCGGCGAGGGCAGCAACGTCTTCACCCGAATCGTCGGCCTCTATGTCAGCGGCGTCGAGCACATGGCTACCCAGGCGCCGCCGATGAGCGACCACCCCGGCGTACGTCTGATGTTCGTCACCGCGGTGGGCCTGATCTACCTCGTCACTGACATGGTGGTCCAGGCGATCGAACGACCCGTCTGGGCGATCGCTCCCCTGTCGTGCCTCTACCTCGCCCCGGCGCTCGGCCTGATGGGCGAGGACGTCGGCATGATCCCGTTCGTCCTGCTCGTGGTCGGCTACATGGGGATCCTCCTCGCCGAGGGCATCAATACCTCCGAGCGCTGGCCGCGCGGCGTACGCCGCAGCTCGGCAGACCGCGCCTCGGCGCCGCTGGCGTGGCGCCTCGCCGCGCTCGTCGCGATCCCGGCGACGATCCTCGCCCTGACGCTCGGCAGCTTCGTGCCGATCCGGACGTCTCAGGGCTGGGGTCTGAGCAAGCCCCGGGGCAACGAGGGCCCGCTGACGCTGCAGGACCCGACCCAAGACCTGCGCCGCAACCTGAACCAGCCCGAGAACCGTACGGTCATGACCTACAGGACCGACCAGCCCGAGGGCACCTACCTGCGCATGGCCTCGCTGCCCGTGTTCAGCGCGGCCGGCTGGCAGAACGCGTCGATGCAGCTCACCGGCGGCAGCGACCTGCCCCCGGCACCCGGCTACAGGATCAAGCCGGGACAGAAGCAGCGCACCACCGAGCTCCAGGTCCTCGACTTCCGCGCCGAATACCTGCCGCTGCCGTACGCCGCCGACTCGTTCAACGCGCGCGGCGAGTGGAGCTATGACCGCGACTCGCTCGTGGTGCTCGCCACCGGCGGCGACCGCATGAATCAGCTGCCGAACCTGCAGTACACGGCGAAGTCCTACGACGTCGTCCCCGACGGTCCCGGGCTGGCCGCGGCCAACTCGACCAACCCGCCGGACGCCCAGCTCACGATGCCGATCCCCCAGGACCTGCCCGACTCGATCGTCAACAAGGCGCTCGAACTGACCCGTGACCAGCAGGCGCCGGCACTGAAGGCGGCCGCGATCCAGGCTTGGCTGCGCTCGCCCGAGTTCCAGTACTCCACCGAGCCCCAGCCCGGTTCGGGATACCAGGCGATCGAGAACTTCCTGTTCAAGGACAAGAAGGGATACTGCGAGCAGTTCTCCACGTCGATGGCGATGATGGCTCGCATCGTCGGCATCCCGTCGCGCGTCGCCGTCGGCTTCCTGCCCGGAGAGCGCGTCGGCGACCACTACGAGGTCCAGATCCGCGACATGCACGCCTGGCCCGAGCTGTGGTTCGAGGGCTATGGATGGGTGCGCTTCGAGCCCACCCCGTCGGTCGCCTCTCCCCCGGCATGGACGATCGCGGCCCGTGGCACCGGCGAGAGGCCGATCACCGGCAACACCCCGACCCCGCAGCCCGAGCAGACGGTCGCCCCCACCGAGGAGCCGACCCCGACGCCCGAGCCGGAGCCGACGCAGGTACCGGTCCCGCCGGCCGGCCCGCAGTTCCCCATCTGGCAGGCACTCGCCGCCGCCGGTCTCGTGGCACTGATCGCACTCCTCGCGGCCAGCCCCATGCTGATCCGCAACCGTCGCCGTGACATCCGCCTCACACCGGCTGCCGACCCCGGCCTGCGCGTCGAGAACGCTTGGGACGAGGTACGCGACTCAGTCATCGACCACGGCGGCAAATGGCCCGTGGGCTCTCCGCGCGTCATCGGCGCGCTCATGGCCCACGACCTCGACCCGACCTCGGGCAAGGCCATGAAGGCGCTGTCACTCATGGTCGAGCGGGCCCGCTTCGCCCAGACCCATCACCCCGCCGACGACCTCACCCCCCTGGTGCTGCAGATCCGCGAGGGCATCCTCAACGGCACCGAGTGGGACGACCGGTTCATGGCCACATGGTGGCCGAGGTCGCTCTGGATGCGCCTGTTCCGCAAGATCAAGTAGGGGGATTGGTCCGGCTCGCGCCCGCGCGTGGCCCGCGCCCTGATCAGTTCGATCAGCGGGCGCGTCGCGCGGGCTGCGGGCGATGCCGCCGCGTCGGCGCACCCCACCCCTTCACCAAGGGCGACCGGGTCGGCCACAACCTGCACAGTGCCGCGCACGCCGCCCTGACCCGCGAGGCGCACGGGAGCTCCACCCTGCTCTACTCCCTCAGGCGCCCACACAACGGATCATTCTGCTGATTCAGCACGCTCCTCGGCCCGGGGCCGCGAGCGGGTCAGGCCTCAACCCGCGTGTGTGCAGGTGGCGCAGGTGCAGCTGTCGCAGGCGCAGTTGACGCAGGCGTCGTTGCAACCCTCGCACTCGCACTTGTTGTGGTTGCAGGTCGGACAGGAGCAGCCGTCGCAGGCGCAGGTCGCGCAGACGCAGCCCTCGCACTGGCCACACGAGCATGTGGCGCACTCGTCGTAGTGGACGCCGCCGTTGGCGTCGACGTGCTCGCGGTGGGCGTGGCCGCCGTGGATGTAGTCGACGTGGTCGAGGTGGATGACCGCCTCGTGGCCACAGCCGGGCCCGTGGGTGTGGGTGTGGGACTCGGCCTGGGTGTGCGTTGCAGTCATGGGAAGTTCTTCTCGTCGATTCGGATTCCTTCATTTGACCACGAGAAACAGAAATTCCAAAGGTGGAACGGATTTCCAGAACACTTTCTCAATGCGCTGGAAACCGTTTTCGAACCACGTGGGAATGGATTCCGGAACGGGTCCGACAAGGCGGGTCAGTCGACCCGGTCCAGCACGATGGGCTTGGCGTCCACTGGCCGGTCGGACACCGCGTACGCCCCGTCCAGCGCAGCCAGCGCGCGCTCGAAACGCTCGGGAGTGTCGGTGTGCAGCGTCAGCAGCGGTGCTCCCTCGGAGACCTGGTCACCCGGCTTGGCGTGGATCTCGACGCCGGCACCGGCCTGGACCGGGTCTTCCTTGCGTGCGCGACCGGCGCCGAGGCGCCAGGCCGCGACGCCGACGGCGTACGCGTCGAGCGATTGCAGCACTCCCGAGGCGGGGGCGGCCACCACGTGGCTCTCGCGGGCGACGGGCAGCTGGGCGTCCGGGTCGCCGCCCTGGGCGGCGATCATGCGCCGCCACGTGTCCATGGCGCGGCCGTCGGCGAGCGCGGCCGCGGGGTCGATGTCGGGGCGTCCGGCAGCCGCGAGCATCTCGCGGGCCAGCGCCACGGTCAGCTCGACCACGTCGGCCGGTCCCCCGCCCGCGAGCACCTCGACCGACTCGCGGACCTCGAGCGCATTGCCCGCGGTCAGGCCTAGCGGCGTGGACATGTCGGTCAGGAGCGCGACGGTGCGTACGCCGGCATCGGTGCCGAGGTCGACCATGGTGCGGGCCAGCTCGCGGGCGTCGTCGAGGTCCTTCATGAAGGCGCCGGAGCCGACCTTGACGTCGAGGACGAGCGCGCCGGTGCCCTCGGCGATCTTCTTGCTCATGATGGAGCTGGCGATCAGCGGAATCGCCTCGACGGTCCCGGTGACGTCACGCAGCGCGTACAGCTTCTTGTCGGCCGGGGCCAGGCCCGACCCGGCGGCGCAGATGACGGCGCCGACGTCCTCCAGTTGGCCGAGCATCTCCTCGTTCGACAGGCCCGCGCGCCAGCCGGGGACCGACTCGAGCTTGTCGAGCGTGCCGCCGGTGTGGCCGAGCCCTCGCCCGGACAGCTGCGGCACGGCGACACCGCACGCCGCGACGAGCGGGGCGAGCGGCAGCGTGATCTTGTCGCCGACACCGCCGGTGGAGTGCTTGTCGGCGGTGGGACGCGACAGCGACGAGAAGTCCATGCGCTCGCCCGAGGCGATCATCGCGGCGGTCCAGCGGGCGATCTCGTCGCGCGACATGCCGTTGAGCAGGATCGCCATCGCGAGCGCCGACATCTGCTCGTCGGCGACCACCCCGCGTGTGTACGCGCCGACCACCCAGTCGATCTGGGAGTCGGTCAGGGTCTGCTTGTCGCGCTTGGCGCGGATGATCTCGACGGCGTCGTGCTGCTCACTCATGCCACGAGACTATCGACCACTCCCCTGGCGACGAGGCGCTCGTAGATCTCGCGCGTCGCGCGCGACCGGTTGAGGGTGAAGAAGTGCAGCCCGGGCGCGCCGAGCTCGACGAGCCGCTCGCACAGCTCGGTGGCCAGGTCGAGGCCCACGGCACGCACGGCTGACGGGTCGTCACCGGCGGCCGCCACGCGCTCCAGCATGGCAGCCGGGAGCGGGGCACCGGCCAGGTGTTCGAACCTGGCGACCTGCCTGAGCGACGTGAGCGGCATGATGCCCGGCCAGATCGGGATGTCGCAGCCGACCTCGCGCGAGCGCTCGACCAGCCTGGCGTACGCGTCGGCGTCGAACAGCAGCTGGGTGATGGCGAACTCGGCACCCGCGTCGCACTTCTCCTTGAGGATGCGGGCGTCCAGCTCGGCCGACCCCTCCGGGTGGACGTGGGGGAACGCGGCCACGCCCACGCAGAAGTCGCCGCGCGACTTCACCAGCTCGACGAGCTCGGTGGCGTTGGCCAGCCCTTCGGGGTGGGGGCGCCAGACGGCGTCCCCCGCGACCGGGTCGCCGCGGATGGCGAGCACGTGCTCGACGTCGGCTTCGGCGTACTCGTCGATGACGGCCTCGAGCTCGGCCCGGGACTGGTCGGTGCACGTGAGGTGCCCCATGACACGTACGCCATGGCGGCGGGCCAGGGCCGTGGCGGTCTCGACGGTACGCCCGCGGTTGGAGCCGTTCGCGCCGTAGGTGACCGCCACGAAGTCGGGTGCGAGGTCCTGCAGGTCGAGGACGGTCGACTGGAGGTCCCAGGCCTCGATGACGTTGCGGGGCGGAAAGAACTCGAACGACATCATGGGGCGCGCCGTCGACACGAGGTCTTCGGTAATGCTGGCGCGCTGGGTCATGACGGCTCCTCGTGAAGGTGTCGGGGAGCCAAGCCCACCACGACCGGGCCGTCAGCACGGACCCCGTTCAACCGGTGGACGGGGGCTGATCCTGCGCCGACGCGCCCCTAGGCTGCTGGGATGACCAATCCTGCGCACTCGTCCCTCCGGGCCGCCCTGATTGACTCCGTCGTCGTCGCCGACGGGGCGATGGGCACGATGCTGCAGACGTTCGACCTCACCCTCGACGACTTCGAGGGCCACGAGGGCTGCAACGAGGTCCTGTCGGTGACCCGCCCCGACGTGGTCGACGCTATCCACGAGGCCTATCTCGCCGCCGGTTCGCAGGCGATCGAGACCAACACGTTCGGCACGAACCTCGCCGCCCTCGGCGAGTACGGGATCTCCGACCGCATCGCCGAGCTCGCCGAGGCGGCAGCACGGATCGCGCGTACGGCCGCCGACCGTCACGCCGCACCCGACTCGCCGCGCTGGGTGCTGGGATCCGTGGGGCCGGGCACGAAGCTGCCGACGCTGGGCCACGTGCGCTTCGCCGAGCTGCGCGAGGCGTACCGCACGCAGGTCGCCGCCATGATCGCTGGCGGCATTGACGGCGTACTCGTCGAGACCTGCCAGGACCTCCTCCAGGCCAAGGCCGCCGTCATCGCCGCCCGCGACGCCATCGCCGAGGCCGGCCGTGACATCCCGCTGGTGGTGAACGTGACGGTCGAGACGACCGGCACCATGCTGCTGGGTTCCGAGATCGGTGCGGCGCTGACCGCGCTCGAGCCGCTCGGCATCGACGTGATCGGCCTCAACTGCGCCACCGGTCCCGCCGAGATGGGCGAGCACCTGCGCCACCTCTCCCGCCACGCCCGCATCCAGGTCGGCTGCATGCCGAACGCCGGCCTTCCCGAGCTCACCTCCGACGGAGCGCGCTACCCGCTGGGGCCCGACGACTTCGCCACGGCCATGACCGACTTCGTGCGCGACCACGGGCTCGCTCTCGTCGGCGGCTGCTGCGGCACCACCCCGGAGCACATCTCCCGCCTCGTCGCGGCCCTCGACGGCGTCGAGCGGGGGATGCGTACGCCGGAGCCGGTGAGCGCGGTCTCGTCGCTGTACGCCGAGGTGCCGCTCGCGCAGGAGGTGTCGTACCTGTCGATCGGCGAGCGCACCAACGCCAACGGCTCGAAGGCGTTCCGCGAGGCCATGCTCGCCGGGGAGATCGACGAGTGCGTCGAGATCGCCCGCGAGCAGGTGAAGGACGGCGCCCACCTGCTCGACCTGTGCGTCGACTACGTGGGCCGCGACGGCGTCGCCGACATGGATGAGATCGCCGGACGCCTCGCGACGGCGTGCACCCTGCCGATCGTGCTCGACTCGACCGAGCCGCCCGTGCTGCAGGCCGGCCTGGAGCGGCTCGCCGGTCGCTGCGTCATCAACTCGGTCAACTACGAGGACGGCGACGGCCCCGGGTCGCGGTTCGCGCGGATCATGCCGCTGATCAAAGAGCACGGCGCCGCCGTCGTCGCCCTGACGATCGACGAGGAGGGTCAGGCCCGCACGGCCGATTGGAAGGTACGCGTGGCCTGCCGGCTCATTGACGACCTCGTCGGCAACCACGGCATGGACATCGGCGACATCATCGTCGACTGTCTGACGTTCCCCATCGCCACCGGCCAGGAGGAGACCCGCCGCGACGCGCTGGAGACCATCGAGGCCATCCGCGAGCTGAAGCGCCGTCACCCCGGCGTACGCACCACCCTGGGCGTGTCGAACGTGTCGTTCGGGCTGTCGCCGGCCGCGCGTGTGGTGTTGAACTCGGTGTTCCTGCACGAGTGCGTTGAGGCCGGGCTCGACTCCGCGATCGTCCACACCGCCCGCATCCAGCCCATGAACCGGATCCCCGACGAGCAGCGCGAGGTCGCGCTGGACCTCGTCCACGACCGCCGCCGTGAGGGCTACGATCCGCTGACCCGCTTCCTCGAGCTGTTCGACGGCGTCACGACCGCCGACACGAAGGCCGAGCGGGCGGCCGCGCTCGCCGCGCTGCCCGTCAGCGAGCGGCTGCAGCGTCGCATCGTCGACGGCGAGGACAAGGGGCTGGAGGCCGACCTCGACGAGGCGCTGCAGTCGAAGAAGGCGCTGGAGATCGTCAACGACGACCTGCTCGAGGGCATGAAGGTCGTCGGCGAACTGTTCGGCTCCGGGCAGATGCAGCTGCCGTTCGTCCTCCAGTCGGCGCAAGTCATGAAGAAGGCCGTCGCCCACCTCGAGCCCCACATGGAGAAGGTCGAGGGCGACGAGGGCAAGGGCACCATCGTCCTGGCCACGGTGAAGGGCGACGTCCACGACATCGGCAAGAACCTCGTCGACATCATCCTGACCAACAACGGCTACACGGTGGTGAACCTTGGGATCAAGCAGCCCGTGAACGGCATCCTCGACGCCGCGACCGAGCACCGTGCGGACGCCATCGGCATGTCCGGCCTGCTGGTGAAGTCGACGGTGGTGATGAAGGAGAACCTCGAGGAGATGAACTCCCGCGGTGTGGCCGACCTGCCCGTGCTGCTCGGCGGCGCGGCGCTGACCCGCGCGTACGTCGAGCAGGACCTGCGCGAGGTGTACGCCGGCGAGGTCCGCTACGCCCGCGACGCGTTCGAGGGGCTGCGGCTCATGGACGCGGTGATGGCGGTCAAGCGTGGCGTACCCGGCGCCGCGCTGCCCGAACCGCGGCAGCGCCGCGTGCGCTCCACGACGCCCGACCTGGAGGTCGAGGAGTCGACCGAGCGCTCGGCCGCCGTCGAACCCGCGCCGGTGCCGACGCCGCCGTTCTGGGGCACGCGCGTGGTGAAGGGCATCAAGCTGGCCGACGTCGCCGAATGGCTCGACGAGCGCGCGACGTTCATGGGCCAGTGGGGCCTGAAGGGTACGCGCGGCGGCACCTCCTACGAGGAGCTGGTCGAGACCGAGGGACGCCCGCGCCTGCGCGCGTGGCTCGACCGCATCCACCGCGAGAAGATTGCCGAGCTCGCCGTGGTCTACGGCTATTTCCCCTGCTACGCCGAAGGCAACACCCTGGTGCTCCTCGACCCGGAGACCACCCGCTCTCCGAGCGAGCGTCATCGAGACGAGGAGATCGCCCGGTTCACGTTCCCGCGCCAGCGCCGCGGCGACCGGTTGTGCCTGTCGGACTACTTCCGTACGCGGGAGCAGGCCGCCGAGCACGGCCCCGACGTGGTGCCGCTGCAGCTGGTGACGATGGGCGCCCGCGTGGCGCAGGTGACCGCCGACCTGTTCGCCGGCGACGACTACCGCGACTACCTCGAGCTGCACGGCCTGTCGGTGCAGCTGACCGAGGCACTGGCGGAGATGTGGCACGCCCGCGTACGCGAGGAGCTCGGTCTGGGCGCCGACGACGACGCCGACATCGACACGATGGTGCGCGACCAGGCCTACCGGGGCTGTCGCTACTCGTTCGGCTATCCGGCCTGCCCCGAGCTGGAGGACCGGCGTACGCTCGTGCGACTGCTCGAGCCCGAGCGCATCGGAGTGGAGCTGTCGGAGGAGCTGCAGCTGCACCCGGAGCAGTCGACGGATGCGATGGTCGTGCACCACCCGCAGGCGTACTATTTCAACGCGCGCTGAGATCTGGCCGGAGTGGCGCGGGTGGGGCCACGGCCTCGCCCGCGCGGACGCCGATCAGGAGATCAATTGTCTTCCTGGCGCTTCTTCCAGCGCTCTTCCATCTTGTCCATGAAGGCGTTGGACGAGTTCGTCGAGCCGGTGCTGACACGGGGCCCGGGCTGGGCGGGCTGGGGGTTCTCGACCTTCTCGAACGACGTGATGGCCACGACGGTCGAGGCGAGCATGGCGACGAATCCGAGGACCGAGACGACCCAGTGGGTCTGGATGCCGGCGACCAGCATCACCGCACCGAGGACGAACCCGAGCCCGGCGAGCGCGGCGCGACGGCGGCGCAGGCGGCGGTTCGAGGCACCTCCACGGAGGGCATGGGCGAACTTGGGGTCTTCGGCGGCCAGCGCGGCCTCCATCTGCTCGAGCAGTCGACGCTCTTCTTCCGACAGTGCCACTGGTCCTCCTCCCACCTTCTTGTCAAGCAACCCCCTCGGCGGGGCTGGAACCATTCTAGGTGTCCGACGGCCCAAACCGGAACCCACCCGAGGGTGAGGATTGGTTCACGCTCGACGCCGAGGACGGGTCAGCGATGCCCGGCTGACGGCCTGGGGCCCGAACCGTTGGATGGCGGCATCCATCGCCTGCTCGGCCTCCCGCCAGCCGCGCTCGGGCTCGGTCAGCTCGGGCTGCCAGTGGGCGTCGTCGGCGTCGACGAGCCCCTCCACGCGTACGCCGACCTTGCGTACGCGCGCCCGCTGGAGCGCGAGCCGGTCCCACAGGGCGACGGCCTGGGCGTGGATGGCACCGGTCTCGTCGGTGGGCGTACGCATCGTGGCCGAGCGCGTGATCTGGGTGAAGTCGGAGAACCGGACGGTGAGGACGACCGTGCGCCCCATCACCCCCGAGGCGCGCATGCGCGCCGCGGTGCGCTCGGCCATCCGCAGCAGCTCGCGGCGCACCACGGCCGGGTCGTCGGTGTCTCGGCCGAACGTCTCCTCCGAGCCGACGCTGCGCTCGGCGACGTGTCCCACGACCGGACGCGGGTCGCGGCCCCACGCGAGGTCGTGGAGCAGGCGCCCCTGGTGGGGGCCGAACGCGCGCTGGAGGGTGGCCGGGGGCAGGTGAGCCAGATCCGCGACGGTGTGGAGGCCGAGGCGGTGGAGCTTCTCGGCGGTCGCCTCGCCGACGCCCCACATCTTCTCGACCGCGAGCGGGTGGAGGAACGCGACGACGTCGGCGGGCACGACCTCGCGCAGGCCGTCGGGCTTCGCGGAGGTGGAGGCGAGCTTGGCGACGAACTTGGTGGGGCCGATGCCGACCGAGCAGGTGATGCCCTGCTCGTCGGCGACCTGGGCGCGGACCATCTCACCGATCCGGGAGGGCGCGCCCAGGCGGCGCAACGAACCGGTGAGGTCGCAGAACGCCTCGTCGATGGAGGCGTGTTCCACCGTCGCGGTGACGGACTCGAAGATGGCGAACACGCCGCGGGACGCGTCGGTGTAGGCCTCGAAGTCGGGCGGCACGACGACCGCGTCGGGGCACAGGCGTCGGGCACGGGTCATCGGCATGCCACCGCTGACCCCGTGGGACCGAGCCTCGTAGGTCGCCGACAGCACCACCCCGCGGGTGGCCCCGCCGACGATGACCGGGCGCCCGCGCAGCTCGGGGCGGCGACGCAGCTCGACCGAGGCGTAGAAGGCGTCGATGTCGACGTGCATGATCACCGGCGCGCCGCGCGTGGCGCCGCCTGGTTCGTGCTCGTCGAGAGGGACGGCCACCGCGCTCACTCCCGGCGGGCCAGCACGTGGAGCTGAGTGGCGGTCTCGAGCCAATCCGGGTTCTCGGCGCACGCCAGCTCGAGGCGCAGCAGCGCGTCGAGGTCGTGGGCCGCGTCGCCGACCTGGTCGGACAGCACACCGATGCCGTGCTCGTCCACGACCGTGCACCCGGCCTCGGCCAGCAGACCCAGCAGCGCGGGCCGGTCGAGGAGATCGGCGTCGGAGAGCGTGCGCGAGGCCCCGACGAGGTCACCGACGACGGCCCGCTTGAGCACTTGGCCGTAGCGCTGGGAGATCAGCAGGGACAGCAGGCCTCCGGGGGCGAGTGTGGCGACCATCGTCGCCAGCGCCTCGGCCGTGCCCGGGACCCGGTCGAGCACCCGGTGGCACAGCACGACATCGGCGGATCCCGGCTCGGCCACCTCGGCGAGCGTGGTGGTGTCGCCCTGGACACCGGTGAGGCGGTCACCCAGCCCGAGCTCGGCCGCGCGTCGGGCGGTCGCGGCGAGGGCGTCGGGGCTGGGGTCGACCACGAGCACGCGGTGACCGGCCTCGGCCAGCGCGGCGGACACCCCACCCGTTCCGCCGCCGAGGTCGACGACGCGCAGGCCCTCGCCCTCGCCGGCCAGACCCCTGGTGAGCAGCTCGGCCAGGGCACGCTGAGCGACCGAGCGACGGCGCCCCCGGGACTGGGATGTGGACGGCTCCGTGGTGCGCTGGGACTCCGTGGACATGGTGACCTCCTGGGATCGGACCGGACGGCTTCGTGCGGGCTCCGGGAGAACGGGCTTCGTCGGCGAGCCTAGCGACTGGGTCCGACAGCTTCTCCACGGATCGGAGGATCCGTATGGTTGCTCGGTTTGCCGCGTGGGATGGGCCGCCCTAGGTTGGGCAGGCATCCTCCAACGAACCGGGGCGACACCATGAACCGAACTCTCTGTCTGGCCGCTGCGGCGCTCGCCGCCACGGCGCTCGTCGGCTGCAGCTCGAAGCCCGAACCCGTCACGGTGGCCGGCCCGACCCGGGTGTCGACCCCCACCACCGGCGCGGTCGCCACGACGCCGCCCGCCATGACGGCGGGCCCCTCGGCCTCGACCGACCCGTCGGCCACGCCGATGGCCTCGGCGAGCGTCACCGACGTCAAGGTCACCCAGAGCGGTGACCGCGTCCAGGTCAGCGGCCGGCTCCTCGACGGCGAGCGCCGCCCGATCATCGGCGCCGTCGGCGACTTCTTCCTCGACGGGTCGCCCCAGAACCTCGTGCAGAGCTATGCGACGAAGGAGGACGGGACCTTCTCGGCGACCTTCACCACCCGCGAGCTGCCGCCCGAGGCGACGCTGATGATGCACTACCGCGGGGACTCCACCAATGCCGCGGGGACGTTCCTGATCCGCAAGGGCACGCCGAGGCCCAACAGCGCTCCCCCGACGAGCGCCGCCCCCGCCACGTCCGCCGCGGCGCACCCGGGCGCTCCCACCACCCCGGCACCGGCGGCCTCCGCCCGGGCCGTCGGCTTCACCGACCTCGACGGCAACGGGCAGCCCACGGTCACCGTGACCGGTCAGCAGGCCAAGGTCACCGGCCGGCTCATCACCACCGCCGACGGCCGCCCCGTGCGCAACGCGACCGTCACCTGGAAGGTGGGCAACGACGCCACCGGTCAGGGACAGACCGGCGGCGACGGCGCGTTCGAGCTCACGGTAGAGGCCCCCCAGGGCGCCCACGAGATCGTGCTGGAGTACGCGGGCACCCCCGACCGGTCCCCCGCCACCGTGCGCCTCACGTTCTGACACGTTCATCGGCCCGAGCTCCCCGGGCTCGAGTGCCACAGCTTCCGCGGTGCGCCGGCAGCCCCGGCAACCGGCCCGTCGCCGAGCGCCTGGACCCCACCGGGTCGGATGTCGGCGTACGCGGACTGGCGGAACCCCGACGGGTGGACCAGCACACGACGCGGCTGCGGCGCGTACCCCTCGGGCTGGACGGAGAGCACGTCGCCGACCGCCGCCAGCGCCCGGTCGCGTGAACCGGTGAGCTCGAGTGTCGCCGACCAGGTGTGGAACAACGCGCCCAGGTCCCAGCAGCCCTGCGCGAGCAGCGACGCCCCGCGACGGCCGGTGCGGCGCAGGTCGCCGCGCACCAGCAGCATCCACGAGTCGAACAACGTCTTCGCGTACGGGCCCTGGACGTCCTCGAAGAACGTCGCGTCGACCGGGCCGGTGGTGTCGTCGAGCGTCAGGAACACCACGCGCCGCCCCGACCGCACCGGCGGTGTCTGGGTGGCGACCTTCACACCGGCGACCAGCAGGCCGTGACGACGGCGCGTCTTGAGCAGGTCCTTCGACCACGTGATGTCCAACGCCTCCAGCAACGGGCGGTAGAAGTCGACGACGTGGCGGCTCACGTCGAGCCCGAGCACGTCCAGCTCGGCGCGGACACGCTCGGCATCGGTCATCTCGGGCAGCCCCGACGGCAGGAGCTCGTCGCGCCCGCCGAGGTCGAGCGGGAGCTGGACCTCCTGGGGAGTCGGGCGGGCGGGCGTACGCGCCTGGGCAGCGGCCCGGTCGCGGGGGTCGACCAGGCCGGCACCAGCGCTGCGCGAGATCGGTCGACGCAATCCCCGGGCCCGCGACGCCGCACGCCGGTCGGCCCGCTCGTCGCGCTGGAGGTCGGCCAGGGCGAGCAGCAGGTCGCGGCGCGTCAGCCGGCCGCGCGGCGTGATGTCCTCCGCCCGGCCGATGCCGTGGACCGCATCGAGGCCACCGGCGAGCACGAGCCGCTCCGCGACCGGCGCGCTCACCCGGGCCCGCGACCACAGGTCGGACAGCGAGCTGTAGGGCTGGCCCGCCACGAGGCGGTCGATCTCGGGCTCGCTGATGCCCTTGACGTCGGACAGGGAGAGGCGGATGCCCCAGGCCGGCTCCTCACCTCGTCGCTGCGCTCCTCGCTCGGAGAGCGAGGCATCGGGGTCGAGGCGCTCCACGCGGTAGTCGCGGCCGGAGCGGTTCACGTCGAGGCCCAGCACCTCGACACCGCAGCGGCGTACCTCCTCAAGGACGAGGCGCTTGGGATACATGCCGGGGTCGTGGGTGAGGACACCGGCGAGGAAGTGGGCCGGCCAGTGGGCCTTCAGCCACGCCGACTGATAGGTCGGCAGCGCGAATGCCGCGGCGTGGGCCTTGCAGAACCCGAACGACGCGAACGACGTCAGCACCTGCCAGGCCCGCTCGACGACCGCGTCGGTGTAGCCGCGTTCCCGCGTACGCCGCCGGAACCAGCTCTCCACGTCGCCGATGAGCCCGGTGTCACCCAGCGCACGACGCACCTCGTCGCCCTGGGCGAGCGAGCAGCCCGTCATGGTCGCGACGATCTGGATGATCTGTTCGTGGAACACCACCACCCCTTCGGTCTCGGCGAGGAACGGCTCGAGGTCGGGGTGGATGCGGATCGGTGCGGCGAAACCGTGGCGGGCGTCGAGGAACGGCCGGATCATGTCGGACTTCACCGGCCCGGGCCGGAACAGGGAGATGTCGATGATGATGTCGGTGAAGTCGGCGGGGCCGAACTTGCCGATCAGCTCGCGCTGGCCGGGCGACTCGATCTGGAAGCAGCCCAGCGTGTGGGTGCTGGCGATCAGGTCGTAGGTCTCGGCGTCGGAGAAGTGGTCGTCGGCCAGGGCGTCGAGGTCGATCCGCTCCCCGGTGGTGCGCTCGATCTCGGCGGTCGCGTGAGCCATCGACGACTGCATGCGGATGCCGAGCACGTCGAGCTTCAGCAGGCCGATGTCCTCGACGTCGTCCTTGTCGAACTGGCTCATCGGATAGCCGCCGTGGCTGGCCTCGACCGGGGTGCGGTCGAGCAGGGTCGCGTCGGACAGGATCACCCCGCACGGGTGGAGCGCGACGTGGCGCGGCAGCCCGTCGAGCGACTCGACGAGCTCGAACAGCAGGTCGAGCCGCCGCTCGGCCAGGCCCGCGGCACGCAGCTCGGGCAGGTCACGCAACGCCGCCCGCGCGTCGCGGGCCCGGATGTGCGGGAACGCCTTCGCGATGGCGTCGACCTCGGCCGGTGGCAGGCTCAGCGCCGCACCGACGTCACGGACGGCGTGGCGTACGCGGTAGGTCTCGAGCATCGCCACGCAGGCCACCCGCTCTCCCCCGAAGTCGGCCAGCACGCGCTCGTAGATCTCGGTGCGCCGCGCCGACTCGACGTCGAGGTCGATGTCGGGCAGCGCCTTGCGCAGCGGCGACAGGAAGCGCTCCATGATCAGGCCGTAACGGAGGGGGTCGACGCCGGAGATACCGAGCAGGTAGTTCACCAGCGAACCCGCACCCGAGCCGCGCGCCGCACAGCGGATGCCCATCTCGCGCACCGTGGCGACGACATCGGCGACGGTCAGGAAGTAGGACGCGAACCCCAGCCGGGCGATCACGTCGAGCTCGTCGTCGAGGCGACGGCGTACGCGGTCGTCGGCGTCCCCGTAGCGCCACGCGATGCCGGCCTCGCAGCGCCGTTGCAGCACCTGCTGGGCCGTCGCCCCCTCCTCCACCAGACCGCGGCCGGACAGGACGTCGAGCTCGGGCAGGTGGATCTCGCCAAGACCGAGGTCGGCGCGCGGGTCGAGCCTGCAGCGCATCGCCAGCCGACGGGTGTCGGCGACGAGCCGCTCGGTCCCCCGCTCGTCGCGCCCGCCGCGGCGCGCGACCATCGCGGCGACCTCGAGCATCTGCTTGCCGGGCTTGAGCCATGCCTCGGCGTTGCGCCGGTCGACGTTGCGGGTGTCGAGCGGGACGAGCCGACGCGACGCGTCGAGCACGTCGATCGTCGGGGCCAGCCGCGGCTCGGCCATCCGCACCGCGTTCGTGAGCACCACGGGAACCCGGTGGGCGTCGGCGAGCGACAGCAGCCGGCCGGCCTGGTCGAGCGATCCCACCCCCGAGCCGGGAACCTGGTGGTCGGTCACGGCCACCACGAGGTCGGGCACCGCCGAGCGCCAGCGCAGCAGCACCTCCTCAGCCAGGTCACGCCGGCCGTTCGCCGCGTGGACGCCGAGCTCGGAGTCGGCCCCAAGCACCACCACGAGGTCGCCGGCGGCCGCGGCCTCGACGACCTGGGCCTCCGTCGCCACCGGATCACCACGCTCACCGCTGAGATGGACCGCCGACGTCAGCCGGCACAGCGCCGCCCAGCCCGCGCGCGACGTCGCGTACGCCACCACACGCGGGAGGTTGTGGTCTCGGACGGCGCCACCCTTGGCGGGGGCGGACGCTCGCTCTGCCCTCCCCCTCCAGCTCTCGGAGCGAGACGAGGAGGGCAGCACCGCCAGATCGACCCCCAACACCGGTGCGATGCCGGCCTTCGCACAGGCCTTGGCGAACCGGACCGCACCGTAGAGGCCGTCACGGTCAGTCAGGGCGAGGGTGTCCATGTCGGCGTCGGCCGCCGCGGCGACCAGGTCGGCCGGGTGGGAGGCTCCGTGACGCAACGAGTAGCACGAGGCCACCCGCAGGTGGACGAACGGGTCAACCATGGGCGCGGCTCCCCCGGGCGTGGCGCGTGCACCAGTCCTCGACGACGGCGCAGAAGCGCTCGGCGTCGCGCAGCATGTCGTCGGCCTCGCGCTGGCTGACCAGCGTGCGTACGCCGGCCTCGACGGCCTCCCGGCGGGCGCCCGTGGCCAGGAAGAAGCCGGCCCACTCGGCGAGCTCGGGGGCGACCCGGGCGACGAGCTGCCACGCGCTGTGGCGGCCCGTGGACCGTGGCGACCGTACGGCCAGCACCGCGCTCGTCGCGCGCAGCGCGGCCCGGTGTGCCAGCAGATAACGCTCGGCGGGGTGGTCGGCGAGCTCGGCGGCGACCAGGTCGCCGCGGACGAACCCCGTGGTCGAGATCTCGGGCGGGAAGTCCTCACGCATCGTCGTCACCTCAGTCGAGGACCCCGGCGAGCCGCCACTCGCCGGAGGACAGCCGATGGGTCAGGACGAACACGCCGGAGCGCTCCCCCAGCTCGGGGTCGACGCCGCGCGGCACGTCGACGTGGCGCCCGGCGGCGACGCGCCAGGTCTCGCGCTCGTCGAGGAGGTCGGCCTCGGGATCGGGGTCGACGCCGCCGCTGCGGACGGCCGTGGCCGCCGGGGAGTCCCACCAGGCACCGGTGGTCACCACGCGGGACTCGATCTCGAAGACGGTCCACACACGGTGGCGCCAGCGGAACGCGGCGGGGCCCTCGACGGCCCCGACCAGCCCCGGGCGGACTTCGATGGGTTCTTCGTAGACGCGCATGGACACTCCCCGTGGTCACCTCGGACACCGACATGAAGCACTCGACCCGGGAGAGCCCGGCGGGAGGGGTCGAGGTCTCCCGCCGGGCTGGCCCTGCTGTCCGCCCACCCGTGCATGATCGGCTCTTCCCCAAGCGCCGATCGAACAGGTGTTCGAACAGGAAGAACTATAGGCGACACCTCCGACGATTCGTCAAGACGAGGCAAGATCCCCACACCGCGCGCGCACAACTGGCCTCCGCGCCGCGCCTCGACTAGGGTCGGGTCAAGAGTTGACATCGCTTAACTTTCCGGAGGACCCCTTGGCCGTCGCCCAGGAGCTCGTCGATCGCGTACGCCTACCCCTGCTGCTGGGGCCGGCCTTCGTCGCCGCCGTCGCGTACGTCGACCCGGGCAACGTCGCCGCGAACCTCACCGCCGGGGCGCAGCACGGGCACCTGCTGGTGTGGGTCCTGGTCGTCGCCAATGCGATGGCCGTGCTGATCCAGTACCTGTCGGCGAAGCTCGGGTTGGTCACCGGACGCAGCCTCCCCGAGCTCGTCGGTGAGCGCTGGCCGCTGGCCGCGCGGCTCGCCTACTGGGGCCAGGCCGAGCTCGTCGCGATCGCGACCGACATCGCCGAGGTGATCGGCGGAGCGGTCGGCCTCCACCTGCTCGTCGGTCTCCCGCTGTGGCTCGGCGGCCTGGTGATGGGCGTGGTGTCGATGGCGCTGCTGATGCTGCAGACCCACGGCCAGCGCCGGTTCGAGGTCGCGATCGGTGGCCTGCTGGGAGTCATCGTCGTCGGCTTCCTCACCGGCCTGTTCGTGACGCCGGTCGACTGGGCCGGCGTGGCGGGCGGCCTGATCCCCCGGTTCGACGGCACGGGAACGGTGCTGCTGGCCGCGTCGATGCTGGGGGCGACCGTGATGCCCCACGCGATCTACCTGCACTCGTCGCTGGTGCGCGACCGCCACCACTCGTCGGCGCACGACCCGCGTCTCCCCCGCCTGCTGCGGGCCACCCGGTGGGACGTCCTGCTGTCGCTGGCGATCGCGGGCACGGTCAACATCGGCATGATCGTCCTCGCGGCCACGGCGCTGCAGGGCGCCTCCGGAACCGACACCCTCGAGGGGGCGCACGTCGCGCTGTCTGCCGCACTGGGGCCCGTGGTCGCCGCGGTGTTCGCCGTGGGCCTGGTCACCTCGGGGCTCGCATCCACCTCGGTCGGCGCCTACGCCGGCTCCGAGCTGATGGCGGGCCTGCTGCGCGTACGCCTCCCCCTGTGGGTGCGGCGGGCGGTCTCGCTCGTGCCGGCACTGGTCGTGCTCGCCGCGGGCATCGAGCCGACGTGGGCGCTGATCCTGTCGCAGGTGGTGCTGAGCATCGGCATCCCGTTCGCGGTGGTGCCGCTGCTGCTGCTCACCGGCGACCGCGGGCTGATGGGTACGCATGTGAACATCCGCCCGGTCGCTGTCGTCGCCTGGGTCGTCGTGACGCTGGTGATCGCGCTCAACGCCGTCCTCGTCGTGCTGACGCTCGGGGGTGCCTGATGGTCGAACCCGTCGACACCCCGGGCGCCACCGCGCTGGAGCTGCTGGCCACGATCTGGAAGGCCACCGAGTGGGGCGGCCCGCCCATCACCACCAAGGGACTGGCCGAACGCACCGGCACGACCCAGGCCAACGTGTCGGCTGCACTGCGTCGGCTCGCCGACCAGGGCTACGTGACCCGCGAAGCCTATCGACCGGTGGCCCTGACCGCCGCGGGTACGCGGCTCGCCGTCCGGCAGGTGCGGCGTCACCGCGTCCTGGAGACGTGGCTGGTCGACGAGCTGGGGTACGGCTGGGGCGAGGTCCACGCCGAGGCGGAACGCCTCGACCACGCCGTGTCCGACCTGCTGGTCGACCGCCTCGCCGCACGGCTGGGCGACCCCGCCACCGACCCGCACGGCGACCCCATCCCCACCACGGACGGGGCGGTGACCCGCCCGGCCGCCGCCACCACGCTGGCGGCTGCGCCACCCGGCCCGTGGGAGGTGCGTCGCGTCGACGACGCGTGCCCGCACGCGTTGCAGATGCTGCTCGCGCACGACCTGGGGCCCGGCACCCGGGTCGAGGTGCTGGCCACCCGCAGGGGGCGCGTACGCCTGCTCGTCGGGGGCCGCCACATCACCGCCGGCCACGAGGCCGACCACGTCTGGGGCGTGGCGCCCTGACGCCCGAAGCAGGAAATCTGCACCATCCACACCGACCAGCTGCTGGTCGCCCGCAACGCCCTCACCGACGACCTCGTCTGATATGCCCCACGCAGGAACGATGGCCTGCTCCATACCGCGTGGTCGCGTCCCGGCGGCCAGGTCGCTGTGGCGACGCTGTCGGGCGAGATCGTGCTCGTCGACGGGCGCACCGGCACCCGCCTGTGACAGGCCGATGTCAGCTGGTGGGGGCACGCGTGATGCAGACCGTCGAGACGATCGGCCCGCAGACCGTGGGCGTTGCCCTGCGCCGCCTGGCAGTGGTCACGCTGGTGGCCGCGGCGCTGCCGGCCGGCGTACGCGTCCCGCGGTCGCCCCGCAGCGGTGACGCTCCTCGTCTCGCTGTCGCTCGCTCGGAGAGCAGAGAGGCAGGAGACTGGCGCTCGCACGAAGACCAAGGGGCGCACCCGCGCGGAGACCAAAGCGCGCGCTCGGAGACGGGGCGGTGGAAGCGGCGAAACAGAAAGGAACGCCGGGCCCCCGAAGGGGCCCGGCGTTCCCACCAAGGGGACGGCGCCAACCGCTCAGACGGGGCTGTGCGGGCTGCGCGGGGTCGGGATGCGGCGGGGGGTCATCGCGTCGGACGACTCCGCCTCGTCGGCCGACACGTCGCGGTCGGGGGCATGGGTCTTGCAGAGGTAACGGACGTAGGCCGGGATCGTGAGGAAGGTCGGGTAGTCCTCCTCGAGGGCGACCTCCTCGAACAGCTCGCGGGCCAGGTCGAACTTGTCGCCGTCGAAGCGCTCAAGCTTGTCGAACTCCTCGCCGATGATGTCGGCGACCCACTCGCCGGTGATGGTGCGGCCGTCGTCGGTCTTCGACTCGGCGTAGATCCACTGCCAGATCTGCGAGCGCGAGATCTCGGCGGTGGCGGCGTCCTCCATCAGGTTGTTGATCGCGGCCGCGCCGTTGCCGCGGAGCCACGACTCGATGTAGCGGATGCCGACCTCGACGTTGGTACGCACGCCCTGCTCGGAGATGGAGGAGCCGGGGATCTCCAGGTCGATGAGGGCGCGGTCGTCGGGCTGGACGTCCTCGCGGAGGCGGTCGATCTGGTTGGGCTTGTCGCCGAGGACCGAGTCGAACACCTCGCGGCAGACGGGCACCAGGTCGGGGTGGGCGACCCAGGAGCCGTCGAAGCCGTCGTTGGACTCGCGGGTCTTGTCGGCGCGGACCTGCTCGAGCGCACGCTCGGTGGCGTCTGGGTCGCGGCGGTTCGGGATGAACGCGCTCATGCCGCCGATGGCGTGCGCCCCCCGGCGGTGGCAGGCGCGGACGAGCTGCTCGGTGTAGGCGCGCATGAACGGCGTGGTCATGGTGACCTGCGAGCGGTCGGGCAGCACGAAGCGCGGGCCGCGCTTACGGAAGTTCTTGATGACCGAGAAGATGTAGTCCCAGCGGCCGGCGTTGAGACCGCCCGAGTGCTCGCGCAGCTCGTAGAGGATCTCCTCCATCTCGAACGCCGCGGTGATCGTCTCGATGAGCACGGTGGCGCGGATGGTGCCCTGCGGGATGCCGAGGGCGTCCTGCGCGGCGACGAAGATGTCGTTCCACAGGCGGGCCTCCTGGTGCGACTCGGTCTTCGGCAGGTAGAAGTACGGGCCGCGGCCGCGCTCGATGACCTCCTTCGCGTTGTGGAAGAAGTACAGGCCGAAGTCGACGACGCCACCGGCCATGGGGTGGCCGTCGACGAAGACGTGCTTCTCGGCGAGGTGCCAGCCGCGGGGACGCATGACGATGGTGGGCGTCTGCTCGGCGGTGACCTTGTACTCCTTGCCCCCGGGCGAGGTGAACTCGATCTGGCCGCGAATGGCGTCGCGCAGGTTCACCTGGCCGCCGATCATGTTCTGCCAGGACGGCGTGTTGGCGTCCTCCTGGTCGGCGAGCCAGACCCTGGCGCCGGAGTTCATGGCGTTGATGGTCATCTTGCGGTCGGTCGGACCGGTGATCTCGACGCGGCGGTCCTCGAGGCCGGGGCCGATGGGCGCGACCTTCCAGGAATCGTCCTCGCGGATGTGGCGGGTCTCCTCCAGAAACTTCGGGTCCTTGCCGGAGGCGATCTCGTTGCGGCGCTCGCGGCGGGCGTGGAGCAGCTCCTGGCGGCGGTCGTGGGCCACGTCGTGGAGCTTGACGAGGAACTCCAGGGCCTCGGGGGTCAGGACCTCGTCCTGTTGTGGGTGCGGATGGGCGGCGCGGACCTTGATGCGATCCAGGGCCGTGCCGGTCGTCGTTGACTCAGTCATTGCACTTGTCCCTTCCTGGGATGTGTTCGGGTGCGGCCGCGCGAGGCGCGTGTCCGGGAAAGTTCTTGGGTGGGCCGAGGCCTCGAGGAGGAACCCTGAGCCTCTGCGAGGAGGTCCGCACGAGCGTGAGCGGACCCCCTCGCGAGCGTCGGTCAGGCGTGCCCCTTGCCTGGAGGCCCGAGCGAGCCAGCGCACGCCTTCACAGCGAACCGGGGCTCACAGCGAAGGTCGCATACGCTGCGCGAGCGAGGGCTGAAGGCAAGGGACTCAGCGCGCCGGGCGCGAGCGAGACCGATCAGTGGAACTGGGCGGTCTCCGTCGAGCCGGCGAGCGCGGTGGTCGAGGACTCGGGGTTGACGGCCTGGGCGATGGCGTCGAAGTAGCCGGTGCCGACCTCACGCTGGTGCTTGGTCGCGGTGTAGCCACGATCCTCGGCGGCGAACTCGGCCTCCTGCAGCTCGACGTAGGCCTTCATCTGCTGGCGGGCGTAGCCGTGGGCGAGGTCGAACATCGAGTAGTTGAGGGCGTGGAAGCCGGCCAGCGTGATGAACTGGAACTTGTAGCCCATGGCGCCAAGCTCGCGCTGGAACTTCGCGATGGTGTCGTCGTCGAGGTGCTTCTTCCAGTTGAAGGACGGCGAGCAGTTGTACGCCAGCATCTGGTCGGGGTGCGTCTCGTGGATCGCGTCGGCGAACTTCTTGGCGAGCTCGAGGTCGGGCGTGCCGGTCTCCATCCACAGCAGGTCGGCGTACTCGGCGTACGCGCGGCCGCGGGCGATGCAGGGCTCGATGCCGTTCTTCACCTTGTAGAAGCCCTCGCCGGTGCGCTCACCGGTGATGAACTCCTGGTCGCGCTCGTCGACGTCGGAGGTGATGAGCGTGGCGGCCTCGGCGTCGGTGCGGGCGATGATGAGCGACGGGGTGCCCGCGACGTCCGCGGCGAGACGTGCGGCGTTGAGGGTGCGCTCGTGCTGCTTGGTGGGGATGAGCACCTTGCCGCCGAGGTGGCCGCACTTCTTCTCGGAGGCGAGCTGGTCCTCCCAGTGCACGCCGGAGGCACCGGCGGCGATCATGGCCTTCATGAGCTCGTAGGCGTTGAGCGGGCCACCGAAACCGGCCTCGGCGTCGGCGACGATCGGGACGAGCCACTCGTCGACGGACTGGATGCCCTCGGCGCACTCGATCTGGTCGGCGCGGAGGAGGGCGTTGTTGATGCGGCGCACGACCTGCGGCACGGAGTTGGCCGGGTAGAGCGACTGGTCGGGGTAGGTGTGGCCCGACAGGTTCGCATCTGCGGCGACCTGCCAGCCGGAGAGGTAGATGGCCTTGAGACCGGCCTTGACCTGCTGGACGGCCTGGTTGCCGGTCAGCGCGCCGAGGGAGTTGACGAAGTCCTCGGTGTGGAGCTTCTCCCACAACTGCTCGGCGCCGCGGCGGGCCAGCGTGTGCTCCTCCTGGACGCGGCCGCGCAGGCGGACGACGTCGGCGGCGGTGTAGTCACGACGAACACCCTTCCAGCGGGGGTTCTCGTTCCAGTCCTGCTCGAGCTGCTCGGCGGTCATGGGAACGTTGTTGGTCATAGCGTGCTCCTTCTCCTCATCGAGATAGCTGGCGGTCACCCGCCCCTTGGTGACATCAACTCTGCGCGAAGAACGTCACGAAGTGGAGAGGATCAAAGGTGGAATAAATAAAGAATTTCACTACACTGGAAGAGTGACTGGATCCGACTGGCAGCTGGAGCGCAACCACCCTGAACCGGAGTCGGTTTTCGGCCCCTTTTCACTCGGACGCAGGCTGCGTGAGCTGCGCAAGGAGCGAGATCTCACTCTCTCGGAGGTGAGCGAGATGACCGGTCTGGCCTCGTCCCACCTGTCGATGCTGGAGAACGGCAAGCGCGAGGCGAAGGTATCGGTTCTTCAGAAGCTGGCGGCGGCGTACGACGTCACGATCGACGACTTCCTCAACGAGGTGCCGAGCAGGCGCACGATGCTGGAGATCGAGCTCGAGAAGGCGATGCGCTCCCCGCTGGCCCAGCAGCGCGGGCTCCCCCGCGTACGCATCTCGCCGCGCATGCCGATGGACGTGCTGGAGGCGCTGGTGAAGCTCCACCGCGAGCTGGCCCGCCAGGCGGAGGAGCACATGGCGACGCCGGAGGAGGCGCGGCGCGCGAACACCCAGCTGCGCGCGGAGATGAAGGCGCGTGACAACTACTTCCCCGAGCTCGAGGAGCAGGCGGCGGCGCTGCTGAAGAAGGTCGGTTACCGCAGCGGTCCCCTGTCCCAGCACGAGATCGGCGCGATCACCAGCCATCTGGGCTTCACGCTCCACCACGTGGGCGACCTGCCCCACTCGACGCGCTCGGTGACCGACCTGAAGCAGATGCGCATCTACCTGCCGCGCTCGACCGGCGGCGACCAGGACCCGCGCTCGGTGCTGCTGCAGGCGCTGGGTCACCACGTGCTGGGCCACGGCACCCCGGAGTCGTACGGCGAGTTCCTGCGCCAGCGCATCGAGACGAACTACTTCGCCGCGGCGCTGCTGATGCCGGAGTCGTCGACGGTGCAGTTCCTGGCCCAGGCCAAGCGCGATAAGCAGCTGTCGGTCGAGGACCTGCGCGACTCGTACGCGGTGTCGTACGAGGCGGCGAGCCACCGGATCACGAACCTCATCACCCACCACCTCGACATCCCCGTCCACTTCCAGAAGGTCCACGAGTCGGGGATCATCTACAAGGCCTACGAGAACGACGGGGTGACGTTCCCCGCCGACCACACCGGAGCCATCGAGGGCCAGCCGGTGTGCCGGTTCTGGACGAGCCGCCAGGTGTTCGACGTGGAGGACAAGTTCAACGCGTTCGATCAATACACCGACACCCCCTCGGGCACGTTCTGGTGCACCGCGCGCGTGGAGAAGGCGTTCTCGACGTGCATCGGCGTCCCCTACGTCCACGCCAAGTGGTTCCGCGGCCGGGGGACGAAGGAGCGCTCCCGTTCGCGCTGCCCCGACCTGGCGTGCTGCCGCCGCCCGCCGGCCGAGCTGGCGCGCACATGGTCGGGCAAGGCATGGCCCTCGGCCCGCGCCCACTCCCACCTGCTCGCCGCGCTGCCCCCGGGTGCGTTCCCGGGCGTCGACGAGACCGAGGTCTACGAGTTCCTTTCGTCCCACTCCTGAGCCGCCAGGAATCGTGGCGGTGGTGGGTCTCGTCTCGATGGCCGCGGTGTTCCCGATCCCGGCGGCGATCGTCGTCGCCCGCCGTGGCAGACCCCCGCGCCCACCTCAGCCGGCCTACGGGCCCGGGCCGTACGCTGGCCCGCATGGCTGACATCACCGTCCTGCACAACCCGCGCTGCTCGACCTCGCGCGCGGCCCTCGGGGCCGCCGAGGCGGCGGGCGTGGAGGTCGACGTGCGCAACTATCTGGTCGACCCGCTCACCCGCGACGAGCTCGTCGACCTGCTCGGCAAACTGGAGGACTCTCCCACCGACCTGGTGCGCCGCGACACGACGTTCACCGCGCTGGGACTCTCCGACGCGGACGTCGAGACCGCCGACCAGGTGGCCGACGTAGTCGCGGCGAACCCGAAGGTGATGCAGCGCCCGATACTGGTGCGCGGCGACCGCGCGATCATCGGCCGCCCGAAGGACCGGGTACCGGGCTTTATCGCCTGACGCCGCCGGGGCGTCACATCAGGCGCGGCTCGTCGCTTCGATGCACGTCGTCGGTGAGGCGGACGAGTCGGCCGAAGACCTGGGCCTGCTTCCACCACTCCTGGGCGTTGGTGTGGGCCTCGACGACGCCCCGCGGCGCGTCGGGGGCCAGCGGCGGCCAGTCCTGGGCGATGCGCCCCATGGCCGCGACGATCTCGAGGGCGGCGGCACGCTGGTCGGACGCGGTGGCCTCGGCGAGGCGCTGGGTCAGCTGGTCGACGACGGCGAGGCGGCGGTCGGGGGTCTCCATGGCGCTCATCGTACGCAGATCCGCGCCGGGCCGGGCGCAGAGCCGTACGCTGATGGGGTGACCCTCACCCTGCGACGTGTGGAGCCCGCCGACCACCGGGCCGTGGGCGAGCTGCTGGCCGCGGCCTACGCCCCCTCGGGCATGCACACAGACGACCCCTACTACGAACGGCTGCGCGATGTCGCCGCCCGCGACACGCAGGCCGAGGTGTGGGTCGCCGCCGACGGGTCCGGCGAGGTCGTCGGGACCGTGACCTGGTGCCCGGCGGGTTCGCCCCTGCGGGAGATTGCCGCCGACGACGAGGCCGAGTTCCGCATGCTGGCCGTCGCACCGGACCACCAGGGCCGCGGCATCGCGTCGGCGATGGTCCACTGGGTCGTCGACCGTGCCAGCGCCGAGGGCCTGGCCGCGGTCGTGCTCTGCAGCGCGGAATGGATGAAGACCGCCCATCGGCTCTACGAGCGTGAGGGCTTCTTCCGAATCCCGAGCCGCGACTGGAGCCCTGGCCCCAACGTGCACCTGCGGGCGTACGCACGCCCCGCCTCCGCCCCCTGCGGCTGCTGATGGGCGCCGTCACCGTCGTCGGCGACTCGCTGGCCGGCATGGCCGCGGCCGCCCGGCTCGCCAAGGTCGGCCACCGGGTGACGCTGGTCGATGTCCCCGGGGCGGCGCCGAGCGGCCTCCCGGATGTCTTCGCCTTCCCCGCGCCGTGGCGCGATCTGTTGAAGAAGTCCGGGCGGGCGTTCGACGCCGAGCTCACTCGAGCCGGGCTCGCTCTGGCCCCGGTCGCCTCGCGCACGATCGACGCCCCGGACGGCCCCTTCGAGCTGCCCGCGGAGCGAGGCGCCCAGTGGCACGCGCTGTCGGCGCGCTTCGGCGAGCCCGTGGCCGCCCGGTGGCGCGACCTGCTCGACGAGCTCGACGACGTGTGGCAGGAGCGCCGCCGCCAGGGGCTCGAGTTCGAGCACGACCCCGCGTACGCGAAGGCGCACCGCCACCAGCTGTGGGCCGACCGGACGGTGGAGAAGGTGGCGCGCCGGCTGGACCACCCGGTGCTGTCGGAGGTGGTGCGGGGAGCGGCCGAGGGAGACCCGCGCCGCAGCCCGGCCACCGACTGCGTGTGGCTGTCGGTCGAACGCACGTTCGGCCTGTGGCAGGTCGTCGATGCCGGCGGTGCCCCCGCGGGCACCGGCGCGCTGGTCGGCGTGCTCCGCCGCCGGCTCGCCACACGCGGCGTCGTCCGCGGCCCGGCCGACGACGACGCGCCAGAGGCGGACGCGGTCGTCTCCGCGACCGGCTCCATCCCCACCGACTGGCTCGGCCGCCCACGGCCGTGGTGGCGCCGCACCGGGCCGCGCACCGGCGGCCACACCTACGCGTGCGGGTCCCACACCGCGGCGGGATCGACGATGCAGGGACAGCTGTTGTCGGCGGCGCTGGCAGCGTACGCGGTCCACCGCGACCTCACCGGCGAGGACATCCACCCCACCAACAAGGACGTGAACCGGCGCAGGCCCAGAACCTGACCGGGGACGTGAACTTCCAGCGAACACATCCACCGGCGGGAACGACTCGCGTCCCACGGCCCCCGGGGTCGGCGTAGACTCACGTGTCTGTTTCTTCCACGTTAGGACTGAGCCACTTGAGTTCTCACGCCGAACCCAGCGGATCGACCGTCGAGCGCGAACTCGCGATCGAGCAGGCACACGTCGACGCCGTCTACGAGCGCCTCGGCGAGGCCACGCGTTCTGCCCAGCAGGTCGCGACGGAGGGTCGTTCCCTCTATCAGGGCGACCGCATGAGCTGGGCGCGCGAGGAGGACGGCACCGGCCTGTTCGAGCGTGACGTGTTCGCCTACCAGGCCGCCAAGCGGCTGGCCACGCTGGACGCCGAGCACGAGGGTCTGGTCTTCGGCCGGCTCGACCGTACCGACGGCGAGGTGCGCTATATCGGCCGCATCGGCGTACGCGACGCCGACTACGAGCCGCTGGTCATCGACTGGCGCGCGCGGGCGGCGGAGCCGTTCTACCGCGCCACGCCGACCGACCCGATGGAGGTCGTACGCCGTCGCGTGCTGCGCTGCCGCGGCGACAAGGTGATCGGCATCGAGGACGACCTGCTCGACGGCGAGAACGCGAACGACGAGCTCGTGGTCGTCGGCGAGGGCGCGCTGATGGCCGCCCTGTCGCGGGCCCGCGGCCCGCAGATGCGCGACATCGTCGCGACCATCCAGGCCGAGCAGGACGAGGCGATCCGCGCGCCCTACCAGGGCGTGACCACCATCACCGGCGGTCCGGGCACCGGCAAGACGGTCGTCGCACTCCACCGTGCGGCCTACCTGCTCTACTCGAATCGGAAGCGCTTCGAGGCCGGCGGGGTGCTCGTCTGCGGCCCGAGCCGGGTGTTCATGAACTACATCGAGCGCGTCCTGCCGAGCCTCGGTGAGGACTCGGTGACCCTGCGGTCGCTGGGCTCGGTCGCCAGCGACGTTCTGGGCTTCCGCGCCGAGGCCGTCGATCCCGCCCAGACTCACGTCGTCAAGGGTTCGACGCGCATGGTCACGATCCTTCGTCGCCTGGTCAATGAACCGCTCTCGTCCACCAGCGACGAGGGCCGCCGCCTTCGGGTCGCGGTGAAGGGCGAGGTGCTCACGCTCGACGAACCGGTCTTGATGCGGATCCGCAACGACGTCCTGCGCTCGACCAAGCTCAACGCCGGCCGTGCAGCCGCCGAGCGTGGCCTGCTCGACGCGCTGTGGTCGCGCCTGTCCGACGAGGTCGACCTCGAGCGCGACGAGTTCGACGACATCGTCACCGGCCAGGCGGCCTACCCGGCCTTCCTCGCCGCCTGGTGGCCGGCCCTGCGGCCCACCGACGTGCTGTCGCGTCTGGCCGACCCCGCGCTGGCAGCGAGGGTGTCCGCCCACGTGCTCAGCGCAGCCGACGCCGCCACCCTGTCGGCCTCGTACGCCGAGGACAACGGCTGGACCGTTGCCGACACCGCGCTGCTCGACGAACTCGCCCACATGCTCGGCCCCGTCCCGCCCGACGACGACACCGACCCGACGCTGTTCCTCACCGAGGGCGCCAACGTCAACGAGGTCGTCACCACCAGCGAGACGTGGCGCCCCCGCGCCGAGGCCGACCCCGACGCCGACCAGCACGACACGTTCACCCATGTGCTGGTCGACGAGGCCCAAGACCTCACGCCGATGCAGTGGCGCATGCTGCGCCGCCGCGGCTCGCAGGCGTCGTGGACGATCGTCGGCGACCCGGCGCAGTCGTCGTGGCCCGACCCCGAGGAGTCGCGCCGCGCGCTGGAGGACCTCATCGGCAACGCCCCCCGGCGTACGTTCCGCATGTCGACGAACTACCGGTCGCCGGCCGAGGTGTTCAACCTCGCCGCCAAGGTCGTCGTGAAGGCGTTCCCCAACGCCGACCTGCCCACCGCCGTGCGGTCCATCGGCATCGAGCCGCGCCTGCTGAAGTCGTCGCCCGACGCTCTGGAGCGTGACGTCATCGCCCAGGTCGCCGCGCTGTCGGACGAGGTCGAGGGCTCCATCGGCGTCATCGTCCCGCCGTCGCGCATGGGCCAGGTCTCCCGTGCGCTGGACCGGGGCGACCTGTCGGGCCAGGTGGCCGAGCGCGTCGCGCTGGTCACACCGCTGGAGTGCAAGGGCCTCGAGTACGACGCCGCGGTCGTGGTCTCGCCCGACGAGATCGTCGCCGAGTCCCCGGGAGGCGTACGCGTCCTCTACGTGGCGCTGACGCGCCCGACCCAGCGCCTGGTCACCGTCGACGTCGTCGGCTCCGGGTGGCGGCCCCGGCCGGACGCGGGTTGAGCGCGGGTAGGCTCGCGGTGTGAGCCTGTTCGATCCCGCGTCCCCGACGTCCCCCGCGCTGCGCGAGGCGGTGTCGTCGTCCATCACCCGGTTCATCGACGGCCAGCGCCCCCAGTTGGCCGCGATGGGTGACGAGCTGGAGACGCTGGCCGACCTCGCCGCGCTGTTCACCGGGGGCGGCAAGCGGTTGCGCCCCGCCTTCGCCGTCTGGGGATACACGGCTGCGGCCGGGCTCCCCGACGAGGCCGACGCCGAGGCCCTGGTCACAGCGTGCGCGTCGCTGGACGTCCTGCACGTCTCCGCGCTGGTCCACGACGACGTCATGGACGGCTCCGACACCCGCCGCGGCGTGCCCGCCGCCCACCGCCAGCTCGAGACGATGCACGGCGAGCGTGCCCTGCTGGGCTCGCCCGAGAAGTTCGGTCATGCGGGAGCGATCCTGCTGGGCGACCTGCTGGTGATGTGGTCGGTCGAGATGCTGGAGCGCGCCGGGCTGTCCGCCGAGGCTCTGGCGCGCGGTCAGGGGGTCGTGGAGGCGATGCGCACCGAGGTCACGTGCGGGCAATACCTGGACGTCCTCGCCCAGCACCTGCCCTGGGGCGACCCGCAGGACCTCCTGGCGCGCGCCCACCAGGTCGTGGAGCACAAGACGGCCCGCTACACGGTGCAGCGGCCCAGCCAGTTCGGGGCGGCGATCGGTGGCGCGTCCGCCGAGCTGATGGCCGCGCTGGCGGCGTACGGCTCTCCCCTGGGCCGGGCTTTCCAGTTCCGCGACGACGTGCTGGGCGTGTTCGGCGACGAGGCGACCACCGGCAAGCCGGCGGGTGACGACCTGCGCGAGGGCAAGCGGACGGTGCTGGTCGCCGAGGCGATGGCGGGGACCGACGGGGCCGGGCGTACGCGTCTGGCCGAGCTCCTGGGCGACCCGGGCCTGACCCCCGACCAGGTCGACGAGGCCCGCGGGATCATCCGTGCGTCGGGCGCGCTGGAGCGTGTCGACGCGACGATCGACCGCGGTCTCGGCGCGGCGCTGGCCGCGCTGGAGGCGCCGATGACCGAAGAGGGTCGTCGGGCGCTGACCGAGCTGGCCCACCAGGCCGTGCGCCGCGACTTCTGATCAGAGGTCCTCGGCGAGGTGGCCCGCGTCCATCACGAGGACGCGGTCGGCGATCAGCGCCGACGCGAAGTCGCTGGTGACGAGCAGGACGGTCATGTCACGCTCGCGGGCGACGGTACGTAGGCTCGAGAGCACCGCGTCGCTGGTCGCCCAGCCGAACGTGTCGACGACGACGAGCTCAGGGTCGTCGGCGAGCGCGCGGGCCACGGCGTCGGACAGGCGTGCGGCATCGAGCTGGGCCGGCACGAAGGCCACCCGGTCGACGGCCCGGACGACGAAGCCGACGTCGAGCCCTCGCTGACCGGCCAGGACATGGCCGAGCTCGCGGGCGCCGCTGCGCGGGCGGCCGGTGATGGCGGTGAACGATCCGCGCCGGATATTGACCGAGACGCCGTCGAGCAGCGGCTGGCCGAGCGAGGGGGACTCGACGGTGGCGTTGAGCGCCGAGCAGGCGATGACGTGGCGGGAACCCGCACGCAGGTCCGGACCGGGCTGGCGTCCGGGGCGGGGGGCGGCGTCGACGTCGCGGGGGAGAATGATGATCGTCATGCTTCCACGCTAGGTGGGCGACCGCCTGTGGCGGATCGTCCGGCGGGCCATCGTGGTGGGGCCGCGACCAGACCCCGGGCCTAGGGGGAAACCCCTGAGCGTCGGCCGGTGGCGACCAGAACAAGGGCGAATTCTGGCTCCTCGTCGACGCGCTCGCCGAGCAGCCCCCGCAGCGCGGCCCAGTCGCGGGGGTGGTTCACGGCCATCTCCTCCCAGCCCGACCAGACGAGCGCGGTCGGCCCGGTCAGGTCGGTGAGGCAGTCCCACAGCGCGTCGAGGTTGCGCCCGTACCAGCGCGGGAGGTCCAGCGCGCGCCCGACCTCGCCCAGGAAACGGGCCTTGTCGGCGGCACCTCTGACGACTCCCGTACGCCAGCCGGCAGCCTCCAGCTCGGCCGCTACCTCGCGCGCGTCGGCGCGTACGCGGACCACCCCCGCCTGGCCGGCGAGGATCTGGGCCAGCGTGCTCATCGGCGCACCCGCGCGAATGTCTCGTAGTGGTCGTCGGTCCAGAAGAACTGGGTGTCCCCGGCACCGGTGACGATGCGTCGGGCGCCGCGGTCACCCTCGCCGGGGGTCTTCACCGTGTACTCCTTGTAGTAGCCACGCTGCTTCTTCGGCAGTCGTCCCTCGAGGTTGCCGAACGTCGAGCCGTCCTTGTCGTAGGCGTAGGGGCCGCCCCTGTCGATCTGGGCCAGCACCTGCTGGGCCTCCTTCGGCAGCGCCGACTGCTCCACCCAGGGCAGCCCCGTATCCGGGTCGATGCCGGCGGTCGTACGGGTTGTTCCCCCTCTCGTACGCGATGCCTCGGGCGACGTGCTCACCTTCCGGATGCTCGAGGCGGTCGGCTTTCCGGACGTCGAGGTGTCGGCGGGGCGGTTCAGCCACCAGGCCACCGCGGCGAGGGCGACGACCAGAACGAGGACGACGACCGGGGCGTACTTGTTGGAAGCCGAGGTGTCGGCCACCTCAGCGACCGCGGCCGTAGTCGCGGTCGTTGCGCGACTGGTGGCGCGACGACCCCGTGCCGGGCGTGGGGTCGTGGACCTCGTCGTCGACCGGAATCGCGGCGGGCGCGCCGACCGGTGTGATGGTGCCGTCGGCGTTGGTCTCGAAGCCGTCGGCGCTGGCCCCCGACTGGGCACGCGACAGGAAGTCCTTCATCGCCGGGTCGGAATGCCACGCGGCGTGGAGGCGGTCGTTGAGGTCCTGGGCGGCGGCCCGGGGATCCTTCGCATCGGTGATCGTGGTGTCGACCATGACGCGGCGCGCGCCCGCGGCGAGCACCGAGTCGAGGTTGTCGGCGTCGATCCCGCCCGAGGCGAACCACGGCTCGGATGTGATGTCGCCTGGCGCCTGCACCGTCGCCGCGAACTCGACGAGCTCGAGCCCGGCCGCGTCGTCGCCGAAGACGGGGCCCACGGTCAGGTAGTTGACCTCGGCCTCGTTCATCGCCGCCTTGACCTCGTCCTCGGTGTGGACCGAGCGGCCGATGATGCCCCACTGGTGGAGCGACTTGCGCGCCACGTGGGGATCGAGGTCGCGCTGGCCCAGATGGAGCATGTCGGCCGAGAACTTCTGGGCCACGACGGCGGAGTCGTTGACGCACACGAGGCCCTGGTAGTTGTGCGAGATCGTCCGGGCCTGCTCGAGCGCTGCAAGGAGGTCCTTCTCGTCGACGTCGTTGTCGCGCACGAGTACCGCGTCGACGCCACCGGCGAACGCCGCGTCAAGGAGCTCGACGAAGTCGCCCTGCTCACGACGCGTGTCGGTGCACAGGTAGAGGCGGGCCATCTTGAGGCGGACGTCGAGTCCCAGAAGGAAAGTCACGCGGTCAGCCTAGTGGAGGCGCACTCCGCCGAGAAGGACCATCGCGGTGAGGAACCCTTCACACCCCGGCGCCGTCCATGGGACGTGCACGACGTCTGCTCCTACCACACGTCGCTGACAGATTTTTCGCCGGATCCATCCCTCCGGCGCGTTGCGAGGAGAAAGATTGAAGCCCACTCCTAGACTCGCACCCGAGGCCCAGCCCGCACCCCACTTCCCCAATCTGTGTGATGGAGCGCCGAACGTGACGACGAGAAGCATGTCCGACCCCATGGTCGGTGCCGTGCTCGACGGTCGCTACGAGGTGGTGCGCAAGCTCGCCCGCGGCGGCATGGCCACGGTCTACGAGGCCACCGACCTGCGGCTGACCCGCCCGGTCGCGGTCAAGATCATGCACCAGGGCCTGGGCGAGGACCACGACTTCGCCGCGAAGTTCGACCGCGAGGCCCGCTCGGCCGCCCGCCTGTCCCACCCGAACATCGTGTCGGTGTTCGACCAGGGCCACGACCACGAGCGCCCCTACATCGTCATGGAGTACGTGCCGGGCTGCACGATGCGCAACATCATCTCCCGGGAGGCGCCGCTCACGCCCACCGACGCCCTCGAGATGATCGACAACGTCCTGTCGGCACTGTCGGCCGCCCACGAGGCGGGCATCGTCCACCGCGACGTGAAGCCCGAGAACATCCTGATCTCCGAGCGCGGCCAGCTGAAGGTCGCCGACTTCGGGCTCGCCCGCGCGATCACGTCCCAGACCGCCACCCACACCCAAGGCATGCTCATCGGCACCGTGTCCTACCTGCCGCCCGAGCTCGTCACCTCCGGACGCGCCGACGCGCGTTCCGACGTCTACTCCGCCGGCGTGGTGCTGTTCGAGATGCTGACCGGTCAGAAGCCTCACACCGGCGAGACGCCGATCCAGGTCGCGTACGCCCACGTCCACAACGAGATCCCCGCACCCTCGACGCGCCTCACGACGAGCTGGCGCACCTCGCGCGACGGCGTACCCCCCTATGTCGACGCGCTGGTGCGCGCCGCCACCCAGCGTGACCCGAGGCGCCGCCCGCTGGACGCCCGCGCCTTCCAAAAGATGGTGCGCCGGGCCCAGTCCGCGCTGAACGCGGGCGTCATGAACGACCCCGCCCTCACCGCGGAGTTCTCCAAGTCGTACGCCGACCTCGAGACCACCGAGCCGATGGACTGGCACACACCGCTGTCGCCGTCGGTCGGCGAAGTCTCCTCGGACGGCCTGCACGTCTCGCGGCGTATCCCCGCCTCGCCCCAGAATCAGTCGGTCCAGGGCACCGTCGACACCGCGTCGTCGCTGCAGCGCCTCGGCCGGCTCCACTCCGGGTCGGCCCAGTCGGCGACCCCGCTGAGCCCGTCGATGATGGACGCCTATGAGACGTTCCCCTCCTCCGGTGCCCGCGAGACCGTCGCCGCCATCCCGATGACCGCTCCCCCGCGTCCTGGTGGCGGATCCCACGGAGCCGTCCCTCGCGGTGCCGTCGCCCACCCCGCGAAGCTGCGCCGCCCGCCCAGGCGTGGCCGGATCGCCGTCCTCGTGCTCACGCTCGTGCTGCTCGCGGGCACCGCGCTCGGCGGCGGCTGGTGGTTCACCCAGGGCCAGTTCGTCGCCACCCCCGACCTGACCAACCAGCCGCGCGTCGTCGCCGCCGAGACTGTGGCCGCCGCCAAGCTGCAGGTCGCGTGGCAGGAGGCGTACTCCGAGAACGTGCCCTCCGGATCCGTGCTGTCGACCGACCCAGCTCCCGGCCTCGACGTGCGCCGCGGCGGCACCGTAACCGTCGTCGTGTCGAAGGGCCCCGAGCGCTACGAGATGCCGACGGTCGTCGGGCAGCCCGTCGACCAGGCACGCGCCCAGCTCGCCCGGACCAACCTGGGCGTCGGTGCCGTGACCGAGGACTTCGACGACTTGGCCGTCAGCGGCACAGTCATCCGCGCCTCAGTGGAGCCCGGCACCCAGCTGCGCCGGGACGACCGCGTCGACCTTGTGGTTTCCAAGGGCCCGCGCCCCATCGACATCACGTCCTGGGCCGGCAGGTCGGCCGACGAGGCGAAGTCGTCACTCGAGAAGGCCGGGTTCAAGGTCGTGCTCAAGGACGAGAACCACAAGACGGTCCCCGCCGGCCGCGTGATCTCCCAGACCCCCGACAAGGGTCGTGGCCATCGCGGTGACACGATCACGATCGTCCGCTCGCTCGGCCCGGTCATGGTCGAGGTCCCCCAAACGCGCACCATGGGTGTGGCCCAGGCGACCGACATGCTGAAGAAGGCCGGTTTCCAGGTCGACACCAAGCCGTCTGGCACCTACCTCGGCCTCGGCTACGTCGCCTACTCCGAGGCCGCCGGCGGCACGAAAGCCCCCGAGGGCTCGAAGATCACGCTGTTCCTGGTCTGAGCCGGTACAGCGGGGCTCCCTCGCTCAGCTCGCGGGCGAGGTTCGCGTACGCCTGCTCCTGCCACAGCTCCCGGGCCCGGGCAGTCGCGTACAACGACGGACGCCCGGCGAGCGAGGTCAGCACCTGCCGCCGCCTGGCGGTGAACGTCGGGTCGTCGAGGTGGGCGTGCTCGAGGCGGACGTCGCGGGCATACACGTCGTACCGGCCGGGAACCGCGCCCAGCACCGCCAGGTCGGCGTCGCACAGCAACTGCCCTCGCTCGTCGACACGGTCAGGGGTGTGGGTCGCGGTGAGGCGGACCAGGCGCCCCACCTCGGCGACCTCGGCGGGCGCGACGAGACCGGGCAGCATGTCCTCCGCGAGCCGTGCCGACGCCTCCTCGTCCGCGGCTGGCTCGCCCGCGTACACCGCGTCGTGGAACCACGCAGCGAGGTGGAGGCGACGATCGGCCGCCCCGAGCAGGTCGAGCGCGGCCAGCATGGCGTGGAGGTGGCGTACGTCGTGGTAGTGGCGGCCCGCGTCGGCCCAGCGCGCGATCAGGTCCTCCCCCACCTCCGGCGCGTGCGGGAACAGGTCGTGCCAGCGCGCCCGCAGGGCCGCCACGGCGGCGGTCCGGCGAGGTGCGCGGGCACCGGGGCGTACGCGGAGCCCTGACGCGGCCAGACGGCTCGCGAGCTCACCAGCGCCGACCTCCTCGGCTCCTGCGGCGACCGTCGCCGCGTAGCGCTCGCGCGGCACGTCGTAGTGGTCGTGGTCGAAGGCCCGGGGAGACAGGCCCGCCCCCGCCGCGACCGCGTGCAGCTCGCCCAGCGAGGCGTCGGAAACCAGGTGGCCGAACTCGGTGCCGAGGGCGGGCCAGCGCGGCGGGTCGACCAGGACGGCCACCGTCGTCAGCCGAGCTCTGTGGCGCCGCGTCCGCGGAGGTCGACGAGCTCGGTCGGGGTCATCTCGCCGATACGGTTGGAGACGAGGCCCCAACCGCGGTCGTTGATCAGGCCGTGGTGGATGAGGAAGCCCTTCGGTGCCGCCACCTCGCGGGCGAAGTCGATGTGCTCCTTCATCGCGGCCCACGGGCCCATCGCAGGCAGCGCCAGCCAGTCGATTCCCTCGGGGCAGGCGGCGAGCGAGTCGCCGGGGTGGAACAGCCGCGGCTCGCCCTCGGCCTCCAGAACGAAGCCGACGTTGCCGATCATGGGGATGTCGCGGTGGATGACAGCGTGCTCGCCGCCGACGGTCTTCAGCGTGAGCCCGCCGACGGTTTCGGTCGATCCCGCGGGCATGCGCGTCGCACGGCCGCCCAGGTCGACCTTGTCGGGCACCCCCGGCTCGACGAGCACGCGCGCGTCGGGGTTCGCCGCCAGCAGCGCCGGCACGTGGTCGGGGTCGACGTGGTCGGGGTGGAGGTGGGTCACGACGACAGCGTCCAGGCCGGTCAGGCCGTGCCAGTCGTCGGAGAAGTCGCCGGGATCGATCAGTACGCGGGCGCCCGCCGCCTCGACGAGGACCGCGGAGTGGCCGAGATGGGTGATCTTCATGGATTCACGCTATCCGGCCAGCAGCGAGCCGAGGACCTCCCCCGCCCGGTCGCAGGCATTGGCGTCGACGTCGAGGTGGGTGACGGCACGCACCATGCGCGGGCCGAGCGCCGACACCAGGACCCCCTGTTCGGCCGCCGCCAGGGCGACCTCGCTGCCCGTCCGATCGCCGGTGTCGAGCACGACGATGTTGGTCTCGACCGTGGCGGGGTCGATGGCTCCCGGCGCCTTCGCGGCGACGGCCTCGGCGAAAGTGCGCGCGGCCACGTGGTCGTCGGCCAGCCGGTCGAGGTGGTGGTCGAGGGCGTGCAGGCAGGCGGCAGCCAGACCCCCGGCCTGACGCCAGCCACCGCCCAGCCGCTTGCGCTGGACGCGCGCCCACGCGATGGTCTCGGCGTCGGCCACGAGCACCGAGCCGACCGGTGCGCCCATGCCCTTGGAGAAGCAGACGCTCACGGTGTCGAACAGCCCGCCGTAGGTCGCCAGCGGGACACCCGTGGCCACGTGGGCGTTCCACAGCCGGGCACCGTCGAGGTGGAGGCGTACGCCTTGGTCGCGGCACAGGTCGTGGACCGCACGGAGGTGGTCGAGCGGCTGGACCGTCCCCCCGCCGAAGTTGTGGGTGTTCTCCAGCGCCACCGCCGCGGTCGACACCAGGTAGGGGCCCGCGTCGGGGGCGAGCATCGACGCGATGTCGCCGACCTCGGCCACCCCGCGGCGCGAAGGCCACGTGCGCATCGTGATGCCGTGCAGCGCGCCGTGGGCGCCCATCTCGGCGCGGGCGATGTGGGCGTCGCGGTCGCAGAGGACCTCCTGGCCCGGCTCGACGAGCGCGCGTACGCCCAGCAGGTTCGACATCGACCCGGTCACGCAGAACAGGCCTGCCTCGTGGCCCAGCAGCTCGGCCGTGCGCCGCTCGAGGGCCGCGATCATCGGGTCCTCGGCGTACACGTCGTCGCCGACGTCGGCCCGCACCATCGCCTCCAACATGGCGGGCGTGGGCCGCGTGACGGTGTCGGATCGCAGGTCGACGGGCACGCTCAGAAGTCCATCGGGGTGAACTGCTGCACCGGGTTGTGGCGGTCGGCGCGGCTCTCGCCCAAGCGCTCCGCCACGAGGAACGCGAGCTCCAGCGACTGGTTGCGGTTCAGCCGCGGGTCGCACGCGGTCTCGTAGCGCGTGCCCAGATCGGCCTCGGCGAGCTCGTTCACACCGCCGACGCACTCGGTGACGTCGTCACCGGTCAGCTCGATGTGGAGGCCGCCCGGCCAGCTGCCGACCTGTTCATGGACGTCGAACCAGCCGTTGACCTCGTCGACGACCTGCGAGAAGGCGCGCGTCTTGAACCCGTTGGCGGTCTCGAAGGTGTTGCCGTGCATCGGGTCGCAGACCCACACGACCTCGCGACCGGACGCCTGGACGGTCTCGATGACGCCCGGCAGGACGCCGCGGACCTTGCCCGCGCCCATGCGGGTGATGAAGGTGATGCGGCCCGGCGTGCGCTCGGGGTCGAGGCGGTCGGCCAGCTCGAGCGCGGCCTCGCCGGTCGACGTCGGGCCGAGCTTGATGCCGATGGGGTTGCGCACGTTGCGCAGCAGCTCGACGTGGGCGCCGTCGACCTGACGGGTGCGCTCGCCGATCCAGATGAAGTGGCCCGAGGTGTTGTAGGGCTGCTGGGAGCGCGAGTCGATGCGCGTCAGCGCGTGCTCGTACTCCAGCAGCAGCGCCTCGTGGGAGGCGTAGAAGTCGACCGTGCGCATCGACTCGTCGTCGATGCCGCACGCCACCATGAACGCCATGGCCCGGTCGATCTCGGCGGCGAGGTTCTCGAAGCGCTCGTCGACGGCGGAGTCGCGGACGAAGTCGGCGTTCCACGTGTGGACCGAGCGCAGGTCGGCGAACCCGCCACCGGTGAACGCGCGGGTCAGGTTCAGCGTGGCCGCCGACGCGTTGTAGACGTCGAGCAGCCGGTTGGGGTCGGGGACGCGGGACTCGACGGTGAACTCGAACCCGTTGACCGCGTCTCCGCGGAACGCCGGCAGCGTCACGTCGCCGCGCGTCTCGGTGTCCTTGGAACGGGGCTTGGCGTACTGGCCGGCGATGCGCCCCACCTTCACGACCGGCACCTGCGCCGCGTAGGTCAGCACGACCGACATCGCCAGCAGCACCCGCAGCTTGTTCTTCACGTTCTGGGCGGTCACGCCGGCGAACGTCTCGGCGCAGTCGCCGCCCTGCAGCAGGAACGCCTCGCCGCGCGCGACCGACGCGAGCTTCTCGCGCAGGTCGTCGCACTCACCGGCGAAGACCAGCGGCGGCCGGGACCGGAGCTTCTCGACGACGGCGGCCACGGCCGCGGCATCGGGGTAGGTGGGCTGCTGAACGGGCTTCAGGGCATGGAGCTGGTCCAGGGTGGGCATAGCGTCAGACACGGCGGCCAACATACCCGGTGCCGGTGACACCTTCGTGTGCGTACGCAGGCCGGACACCCGGGCGGACATCACACGCACGCCGCGCGCGGCGACGACGAGGGCGAGTGAGCCGATGATCACAACCGAACCGATCCAGCTGTCTCGCGAGACCTGCTAGGGCGGCTTCTGGTCGGCCACCTCAGTCCTCGTGGTAGCCCTGCTCCACCGCATACAGCGCCAGCTCGACGCGGTTGTGGAGCTTCAGCTTGCGCAGCACGTTCTGAACGTGGTTCTGGACGGTGCGGTGGGACACGTAGAGCTGGTCGGCGATCTCGCGGTAGGCCAGGCCCTTCGCGACGTAACGCAACACCTCGATCTCGCGTGCGGTCAGCGAAGGGCCGGTGTCGTTGCGGGCCTCGGCCCGGGTGACCATCCGGCGGAACTCGCCCAGCACCATGCCGGCCAGGCTCGGGGTGAAAACGGCCTCACCGGCCGCGGTCTGGCGCACGCCGTCCAGCATCTCCTCGGGGGAGGCCGACTTCAGCAAGTAGCCCCGCGCACCGGCCTTGACCGCCCGCAGGACGTCGGCACGCTCGCCGGAGGCCGACACGACGAGGACGTGCGTGTCGGGGAACTCTGAGAGCAGGATCTCGGTGCACGTCGCGCCATCGGGCTCGGGGATCTGGAGGTCCATGATGACGACCTCGGGCCGGGTCGCGCGGGCGCGGGACAGGCACTCCTCACCGCTGCGGGCCGTGGCCACGATCTCGAAGCCGTCGTCCTCGAGGTCACCGCTCATCGCCTCGATCCACATCGGGTGGTCGTCGACGATCATCACCCGGCGTGCGCGCTCGTCACTCATGCGCGAGTCGTCCTCCTGTCACTGCATCCTCAGTTCTCAGACCTCGACGGGGATGCGGAACTCCCACTCCACACCGCGGCCCGGTGCTGTGCGCAGGGTCGCGGTGCCGCCGAGCTCGTGGATCCGGCCGTAGATGGAGTGTTTCATGCCCATGCGGCCACTTCGCATCGCTTCGGCGAACTTGTTGGGGTCCCCACCGACGCCGTTGTCACGCACGGACACGATCGCATGGCTGCCCTCGATCTCGAGGAAGACCCAAGCGCGTGCGTCCGGTCCCGCATGCTTGGCGACGTTGCTGAGCGCCTCGGTGACCGCCGCGTCGAGCTCCGCTGCCCGCGCCGACTCCATCAGCAGCGGTTCGACCGGCGTCGAGACCGTGACCGCGCCCGACTCGTGGCGGTCGAGCATCACCGCGAAGTTCCGGTGGGTGACGTCGCGCGGGTCGTGGTGGTCGGGGTCGATGTCGGTCTGCTGGATCAGCGCCCGCAACTGGGCCTCCTGCTCGTGTGCGTGGCGGGCCAGCATCGCGCCGCGGGGACCCAGGTGTGCGCCCTCGCGCTCGACCATGGCCAGCACCTGCAGCACGCCGTCGTGGACGATCCGCGCGAGCCGCTGCCGCTCTGCGAGCGCCGCGTTCGTCGCCCGCATGTCCTCCCGCTCGTGGACCCCGTCACGGATCATCTGCGCCGACCAGCCGAACGCGACCACGCCGATGATCAGCGCGAGGGTCAGCCCCCACCGCTCGACGGACAGCTCGGGCTCGACCACCTGGGCGACGATGCCAAGCAGCAGCGACGCCGCGAGCCCCTGCCCCCAGCCGCCCGCCAGGATGACCGCGACGGGGCCGGCCGCCACCCAGAACCCGGTCAGCGGCGGGATCCGCAGCTCCACCGGCAGCGCGAACGGGGTCAGCACCAGGACAACGAGGGCCACGCCGACCTCGATCCACCCCGCGCGCGCCCGCCAAGCCGGCCGGCGTACGGAGACCCACGTCGCGAACACCGTCGCCGCGATCATGAGGATGCAGCCGGCCGCCACCAGCAGCGGACTGCCCGACGCCATGCGCAGGCCATCGGTGAGGAGGGTGAGCGCGAGCGTGACCCACCGCAGGGCCAGCAGGATACGGAAGAACGGCTCGACCGGGTCGACGGCCGTAGCGGTCCTACGAGCCGTGGGGGCCGGGACACGGCGCGCCGGGCCCGGAGCGGTCACCGGGTGGCGTCCTGTGTCCCGTCGGGCTTGGCGCGCTCGGCCTCCTTGACCTTCTCACGGGCGACCGTCGCGTACTCGTCCACGTATTCCTGACCGGAGAGCTCCATGATCACGTACATGATCTCGTCGGTGATCGAGCGCAGGATGAAGCGGTCGTCGCTCATCCCCTCGTAGCGCGAGAAGTCCAGCGGAGCGCCGAACTTCACGATCGGCGTCACCACCCGGCCGAAGTGCTTGTTCGCGGGCGCGATGATGTCGGTGTTGATAACGGCGGTCGGGATCACAGGCACCTTCGCCTCCAGCGCCAGCCGCGCCACGCCCGTACGCCCCTTGTAGAGCCTGCCGTCGTGCGAACGGGTGCCCTCGGGGAAGATACCGAACAGCTCACCGCGCCGCAGCACGCGCAGGCCCGCCTTGAGCGCACCCATCGACGCCTTGCCGCCGGAACGGTCGATGGGCACCTGGCCGGTGCCGGCGAAGAACCGGCGCTGAACGAATCCCTTGACGCCCGTACCGGTGAAATAGTCGCTCTTCGCGACGTAGGTGATGCGGCGGCGCAGAGCCAGCGGGGTGAACAGCCAGTCGGCGACCGAGAGGTGGTTGGACGCGATGATCGCCGGACCGTGGGCGGGCACGTTGTCGATGCCTTCCACGACGGGCCGGAACACACGCTTGATGCCGGGGCCGATGAGGATGTTCTTGAACAACCAGTACAGCGAGCGGCCGCCGCCGTCGCCGGTGACCTCTCCCGTCGACGGGTCGACGGTCACGATGTCGGGCCCCTGGGACGCCTTCACGTCGGACGTGTCCGGGCGGTGCTGCTGGGGCTTGGGCTCCTGCTCGGTCATCAGACCTCCTGGTTGGTGCTGCGCTGCTCGGCCTGCTGGATCTCGGCGGTCGTCGGGGGGACACGCAGGCCCTGGCCAGGGCGCTCACGCACGTAGTCCTCGATGTTCCGGCCCTCCAGATTGCCCGATTTCAGGCTGGTCGCATAGACGTCGACGTACTCCTGACCGGTCAGGCGCTGCACCGCGGCCATGATCTCGTCGGTCACCCAGCGCAGCACCTCGCGATCACCGGGGCGGTCGTAGTACTGGGAGAAGTCGAGGGGCTCGCCGATGCGGATACCCGGCCGGCGCAGCCTCTTGATCCCGAACGGCCCCGGCACCATCTCGGTGCCAATCGTCCCGACGGGGATCACGGGGACCCGGTGCTGGAGCACGAGGCGCGCAACGCCGGTCTTGCCCTTGTAGAGGCGGCCGTCCGGCGATCGGGTCCCCTCGGGGTAGATGCCGAGGAAGCTGCCGTCGGCGAGGACCTGCGACACGTGGTCGAGGCTCGCGCCGCTGGCCTGGCCGCCCGAGCGGTCCATCGGCAGCATCCCGATCGCCTTGAGAAACCATGCGACCACCCGGCCGCCCAGCGACTTCTGGTGGAACAGCTCGGCCTTGGCGGGGAAGATCAACTTCGGCTTCACCGAGGCGGGCAGCACCAAGGTGTCGTAGTAGGACAGGTGGTTCGACACGAGGATCGCGGGCCCCCGCGCAGGGACGTTCTCGAGGCCCTCCACCCACGGCTTCCACGCATGCTTGATGTAGGGCCCGAACATGAACCACTTGAAGAACCAGTAATACAACCGTCACCCCGCCTCTCGGTGGTAAGCCTACCGCCGGGCCGCCGTGGCGGCGATCCATCGGCAGGCGTACGCCGGGCCGCGGGCGGGCGCTGCCGTCGACGAGGCCCTGGTGTCGGCCTGACCGCGGAGGCCCACCGGATTACTATGGCGGGGTGGGAATCATGAACAAGCGCCGCACCGCCGACGACCACGACGCACTCGTCGCCCGGCACGCGGTCCCCTACTCCGGCGGTGACGGTGAGCTCGGCGTACTCCTGTGCCATGGCTTCACCGGCTCCCCCGCGTCGATGACCCCTTGGGCGAAACACCTCGAGGCCGATGGCTTCCGCGTGTCTGTGCCCCTGCTGCCCGGCCACGGCACGACGTGGCAGCAGATGAACGCCACCACCTGGCAGGACTGGTACGCCACCGTCGACCGCGAGTTCCGCAGGCTCCGTCGCGACTGCCGGCGGGTGTTCGTCGCCGGTCTGTCGATGGGCGGCGCGCTCGCCCTGCGCCTGGCCGAGCAGCACGGTGGCGACGTCGCCGCGCTCGCTCTGGTCAACCCGTGCATCGCACTCGCCGACAAGCGCCTGCTGGCCCTTCCCGTCCTTGCCCGCGTGTCGCCCTCCATCGCCGGCATCTCCGACGACATCGCCAAGCCCGGGGTCAGCGAGTATGCCTATCTGCGTACGCCGCTGAAGGCCCTGCTGTCGCAGACCCAGCTGTGGGACGACGTACGCCAGAACCTGCCCCGGGTCGACCAGCCGATCGTGCTGTTCCGGTCGTCGGTCGACCACGTCGTCGACCCCACGTCGGCGACACTCATCCGCAGCCGGACGTCGTCGCCGGAGCTCGTGGAGCACACGCTGGAGAACAGTTACCACGTAGCCACGCTCGACCACGACGCCGGGCTGATCTTCGGCGAGTCGTCGGAGTTCTTCCGCAAGCACGCGGGCTGATGACCGAGCGGCGCCCCGAGGACTTCGACCGCGACTTCGCCGACATCGTCGGCCAGATCGAGGCATCCCGGATGAAGGAGCCCGAGCACGGCTGGCTGAACCTCGAGGACGCCATCGACGACGTCGAGGTCCCCGAGCCGCCGGAGGAGGAGTGGAAGCCCGCTCCCCTCCCGCCGCCGTCACACCCGTCGGCGCTGGCCGCTGTGGGTTGGACCTGCGCGGCGTACGCGGTCGCCGTCGTTCTGCTCACGATCTTCCGGGTCTCGTTGCCTCCCGTCCTGGGCTATCTGGCCATCGCGGCCTTCGTCGCCGCGCTGGTGATCGGCTTCCTGAAACTGCCGCGCGACCGCGACCCGTACGACGGGGACGGGGCCGTCGTCTGAGACCTCGGCCGTCCTCGCTGTCGCCGGGTCTGGTACATGTGGGGTCTGACCGACCGAGGAGGAACCAGTGAGCCAGACCGTGAAGGGCGTCGTCGCCCGCAAGAAGGGTGCAGACGTCGAGCTCGTCGACATCGTCGTCCCCGACCCCGGGCCCGGTGAGGCCGTGGTCAAGATCCAGGCCTGCGGCGTGTGCCACACCGACCTGCACTACCGCGAGGGCGGCATCAACGACGAGTTCCCGTTCCTGCTGGGCCACGAGGCCGCGGGCGTGGTGGAGTCCGTCGGCGAGGGTGTCACCGAAGTCGCGCCCGGCGACTACGTCGTCCTCAACTGGCGCGCCGTGTGCGGCCAGTGCCGCGCCTGCGCCAAGGGCGAGCCCTGGTATTGCTTCGCCACCCACAACGCCCAGCAGAAGATGACGCTGGCCGAGGACGGCACCGAGCTCACGCCCGCGCTGGGCATCGGCGCCTTCATCGAGAAGACGCTCGTCGCCGCCGGCCAGTGCACCAAGGTCGATCCCCAGGCCGAGCCCGAGGTCGCCGGCCTGCTCGGCTGCGGCGTCATGGCGGGCATCGGCGCGTCCATCAACACCGGTGGCGTACGCCGTGGCGACTCCGTGGCCGTCATCGGCTGCGGAGGCGTCGGCATGGCGTCGGTCGTCGGCGCGGCCCTCGCAGGCGCGTCGAAGGTCATCGCCGTCGACACCGACCCCCGCAAGCTCGAACGTGCCACCGAGCTGGGCGCCACCCACACGATCGACCCGGCCGACGGCGACGTCGTCGAGAAGATCAAGGAGCTCACCGACACCTTCGGCGCCGACGTCGTCGTCGACGCGGTCGGCCGCCCCGAGACCTTCGACCAGGCCTTCCATGCCCGCGACCTCGCCGGCACCGTCGTCCTCGTCGGCGTACCCACCCCCGACACGAAGTGGGAGGTGCCGCTCATCGAGGTCTTCGGCCGCGGCGGTGCGATCAAGTCGTCCTGGTATGGCGACTGCCTGCCCTCGCGCGACTTCCCGATGCTGATCGACCTCTACCGCCAGGGGCGCCTGCCGCTGGACGCGTTCGTGTCGGAGAAGATCGGGCTCGGCGACATCGAGGCCGCGTTCGACAAGATGCACGCTGGCGACGTGCTGCGCTCGGTCGTCATGGTCGAGCAGACCGCTGCCCAGACCCAGGAGACCGACGCATGAGGATCGACCACGGAGTCACCACCGGCACCTTCACCCTCGACGGCGAGACGTTCGACGTCGACAACAACGTGTGGGTCATCGGCGACGACGACGAGTGCCTCGTCATCGACGCACCCCACTCGATCGACGGGATCATGGACGTCGTCGGCGACAGACGCGTCGTGGCGATCGTGTGCACCCACGCCCACGACGACCACGTACGTGTCGTCCACGAGCTGGCCGACCGTGTCGAGGCCCCGATCCTGCTGCACCCCGACGACCGGCCCCTGTGGGACCTCACCCACCCGGGCAAGGCGTGGGACCGTGACCTCGTCGACGGCGAGAAGCTCGTCGTCGCCGGTGAGGAAGTACGCGTGATCCACACGCCCGGCCATGCGCCGGGCGCGGTCTGCCTGTACCTGCCGGCCGACGGCGTGCTGTTCTCCGGCGACACGCTGTTCTCGGGCGGCCCAGGCGCGACCGGCCGCTCCTACTCGAGCGAGGACACCATCGTCGAGTCCATCCGGACGAAGCTGTTCGCGCTGCCCGACGAGACCGTCGTCCACACCGGGCACGGCGACTCGACGACCATCGGCGCGGAGGCCGAGGCGCTGGGCCGCTGACCCCGAACGATCGCACAACGGCACGCCGGTTCACCGGCGTGCCGTCGTCGTTCTAGGCCTCAGGCAGGTCGAGGACCTTACGCAACGTCTGCCGTGCGCGCTCCGCGGAGAATCGGTCCTTGACCCACAGCCGCCCGACCCGGCCCATGCGCTCGGCGCGGTCGAGGTCGCTCAGCAGTGCGTACAGGTGGCCGGCCAGCGCGGTGACGTCGTCGGACTCGACCAGCTCGCCAGACTCCCCCGGCACCAGCGTCTCCGACGCGCCACCGGAGTTGCCGGCGATCACTGCCAGGCCGCAGGACGCGGCCTCGAGGAAGACCAGCCCCAGTCCCTCGGGATTGAGGCCGGCACGACGCGTACGCACCGGCAGCGCGAACACGTGCGCGGCAGCCATGATCGCCGGCATGTCCGCATGGGCGACCCTCCCGACCAGCTCCACGCTGCTGTGCAGTCCAGCCGCGGCGACCTTCGCCTCGAGGGCGGCCCGCTCGGGCCCCTCACCGACGATCCGCAGCAACGGCAGCTCCTGGCCGGTCGGCCAGCGGCGTACCACCTCCGTCCACGCCTCGACGAGCGTGTCAAACCCCTTCTGGCGGACCAGACGGCCGGCGGCGAGCGCGGTCGGGCGAAGCGGCCGGGCGCCCGGACGGAACACGTTGGTGTCGACCGGCGGCGAAAGCCGCACCAGCGACCTGCGGGCCGCCGGCGACAACGCCGGACGGATGACCCCGGCGGTGAACTCGGAGATGTAGCTGACGTGGTCGACCGTCGAACCGATGCGACGGATCAGCGACCGGAACAGCGGCACCGTCGACCACCAGGTCTCGTGGCCGTGGGTCATGGCCAGCATCCGCTGGATGCCGGCCGGGCGCAGACGGGGAGCCAGGAGGCCCAACGGCGCGGCCGCACCGAACACGACGCGCGTGCAGTGGTGGCGGTCGATGAGTTCCCTGGCCCGGCGGGCCACAGCCGGCGTCGGCAGCAACGGGCCCCGCATCCGCACCACCGGGTACGGCAGGCGCGCGTCATGCTCCTCGGCGCCGGGCTCGGCACTGGTCAGCACCACGACGTCGTGGTCGAGGAGCTCGCACACGGCGGCCACGAACGACTCGATGCCACCGATGTGGGGCGGGAAGTCGTTGGTGATGACCAGCGTGGTGCGCGTCGCCGTGGGTGTGGCCATGGCTACTCCTTCAGCCGGGCGAGGGCCTCGGCCGTCGCGGCCGACAACGTCTCGCGTGTCCAGCCATTGTCGCGCAGCGCGTCGTCAAGCGCGGCTCCCGCGCCAAGTTTGTCCTGCACGCGTTTCGCAGCGGGGCCGAGGACGCGCACGCCGACGCGGGCCCGGGCGTACCCGACGGTGGCGTCGGGACGCGTCGGGTCGAGCTCCTCGTCGGCGGGTAGACGCGCCGGCGCCCCGGCCTGCAGCGCCGCCCGCAACTGCCGGTCGAGCTCGGCCTCGACCGCCGGGTGGGCCGTCGCCGCGACCTGATCGGCGTACCCCTCGATCCACCAGCGCGGCCACGACCGGTGGCCGGATCCGGTGACGGCATGCACGGACTCGTGCGTGAGCAGGAACTGGCGGGCCTCACCGGTCGTCGCCGCACCCGGACCCGGGTTGACGAGGATCCGGTCCCCCTCGCCGAACGGCCACGAGGCCGCCCCCGCCGAACGGAGGCTGTCGCCGGCGACCATGCGGCTCAGCTGCAACGAGTTGCGGGGTATCTCGGCGACCAGCACGCCGGGGGCCAACCCCGCGGCCCGCAGTTCGGTGGCGGCCCGCTCCAAGCCGTCCAGCCAAGACGCCGGGTCGTGGCCCGCCGTCGCGATCACGACTGCCGCTCCACGTCTGGTGACGGTGATCGGCTCGAGGGACCACAGCGGCTCGGGGTCGCGCTCGGCCGTGTCTCCCAGGCTGACGAGGCGGCCGTCGGCGTCGAGGGTGACCCACAGGACATGCGTCACCCCGCGGGTCTCACCGGCCACCCGGGTCGTGACGGACACGGCCCGGGCCTGCGCCTGCTCCCCCAAAGACGCGACCCGTTCGGGGCGGAGAGGGGCGGTCCGCCCCGTGTCCGCCACGGCGAGCAACTCGAGCCGGGCGAGGTTTTCGCGCACCATCCGCAGGCGGCTCGGCAGAGCCGGGTCGATGGTGGCCGAAGGGTCCTCGAGCAGCAGGGCCCGCACGTCGACGCGCCGGGTGGTCGTCGGCTGGGTGGTGGTTGTCGACCGGGTAGACGGTAGAACCGGCATCGGGGCGGGCTGCGCGCACCCCGCAACGGCAACGACCCCCGCAAGCGCCACGAGGGCGCGCGCGAGGGTCGTCGGCAGGCGTGGGTCAGCCGACGCGGACACCGAACCCGAAGCTCTTCGTCGTCGTATAGCGGACGACGTCGCCAGTGTGGGGAGCGTGGATGACGACCCCGTTGCCGACGTAGAGGCCGATGTGGCTCAGGCTGTTGTAGACCACGAGGTCACCCGGCTGGAGTTCGCTGAGCGACACGCGGCGCCCGGCACCCGCCTGGGCCTGGGAAGTACGCGGCAGCGACACGCCCGCCGCACCCCACGCCTTCATGGTCAGGCCGGAGCAGTCGTAGCCGGCTGGGCCCGTGCCGCCGTAGATGTAGGGCTTGCCGAGCTGGGCCTTCGCGAAGGCGATGGCCTCGCCCGCACGGCCTGATGCAGCGGGGACCGCGGCAGGGGCCTGAGGCGCATTGGCCTGCTTCGGCGCATTGGACGACGGGGCTGCGGACGGGCGGGCGCTCGACGACGGGCGTGCCGACGGGCTCGCCGAGGCCGAGGGGGCGGCCGCCGGCGTCGAACGGCCCGAGGTGGGCGCCTGGCCCGCATCGGCGGCAGCGGCGGCACGCTCGGCGGCCTCACGCTCCTCCTTGGCGCGCTCGGCCTCGAGACGCGCGCGCTCCTCGGCCGTCAGGCGGTTGAGGACGCGCTTGGCCTCGTCGAGCTTCGCGGCCGCATTCGCCTGCGACTCCTTGGCCTGCTTCGACGACTGCTCGATCGTCGCCACGTCGGCAGCCGCGCCGCGCTTCATGTCGGCGAGATTGGCCTGCTGGGACTGGAAGTCCTGGAGCATGCCGTTCTGGTTCGTCCCCACCTGCTGCACGGTCGCGAACTGGCTCATGAACTGCTCGGGATCGGAGCGGAAGAAGATCTGGGTGACCGGGTTGACCGAACCCTGCTGGTATTGCGCCAGCGCCACGGTGCCGACCTGCTTGCGCATGGAGTCCACGCGCTCGGTCTGCTTGGCCACGTCGGACTCCCGCGTCTTCAGACGGGCCTCCGCCTCCTTGAGGCGCTCCTCAGCCGCCAGGGCCTCTTGGTCGAACTGGGCCGCCTGCATCGAGAGGTTCTCGACCTCCGTGCGGGCCTTTGCCACGGCATCGGGGTCGGCTTGAGCGGCCGGAAGACCGGTCGCGAGGACTGCGGCTGCGGACAGCCCGATCAGGCCCGCTCTCAGGCCATAAGCCATGCGTGTGGTCACGCACTGTTCCCTTCACTTCTCGCCTACCGGGTTAGCTGACGGATTCGGGCTGGGAAGGTCGGCCCTACAGGGGTTTCCACCCGATTCACCCCATGGTGCTTCCTGGGTCCCCGGTTCAGTTTCTGATTCGGCGGACGGCTCGGTGCCGCCGCGCCAAACCCTAGGTCACAGGACTGTCACGAGCAAGTCGAGTCTGAAAGACTCTCAGGCGCGTCTGTGGAATGGCAACGGCCTCTCCAACGGCTCGTCCGCGACATGCGCGAGGCGGAGCGGGGGCACCAGTCCCGATGCCGCAAGTGCATCCAGCGCAGCACGCTCCTCCCCCTTGATCTCGACCGGCTCGGCGACGTCGTCGGGCCGCCCCAGCAGCACCGAGATGACGCAGTCTCCGCACGCCAGCGGGCGCGCCGAACAGCTGTGGCAGTCAACATGCAGGGTGTCCATGACAGAAGAGTGCAGGGAACCACTGACAATTTGTCCGGCGCGCGCTACGACGCGCGGGGCCCCATCCGTCGTCGCAGTCGTCGAACCACACGACTGCTGAGCTCCTTCTCGCGTGGGTTGTCGCGGGGCTTCTCCTTGGTGGTCGTCCAGACGCGGGGGTGCGCATGCCGACGCTCGCCGGTTGTCCGGCTCGCGACCGAATAATTGTCAGAGCGAGTTCGTAGGTTCTGGCTCATGTCCACGCCGCACCCTTCTCGCGACCTGCAGCCCACGTTCGACGACCTCGGGACACCGTTGTCGGAGGTGACGTTCGTCGTGGTCGACCTCGAGACGACGGGCGGATCGGGGGACGACCAGATCACCGAGATCGGGGCGGTGAAGATCCGCGGCGGCGAGGTCGAGGGCGAGTTCCAAACATTGATCAACCCCACTTCTGACATCCCTCCGCTGATCCAGGCGCTGACGGGCATCACCAACGCGATGGTGCTCGATGCGCCCCGGCTCGCGGAGGTCCTTCCGAGCTGGCTCGAGTTCAGCCGTGACGCGGTGCTGGTGGCCCACAACGCGGGGTTCGACGTCGGGTTCCTGAAGCGCGCCTGCGCCACCCACGGCCACGACTGGCCCGGCGGCCACGTCGTCGACACGGTGGCGCTGGCTCGGTGCGCGATGCTGCGCGACGAGGTGCCCAACCACAAGCTCGCGACGCTCGCGGCCCACTTCCACGCGACGACGACGCCGAACCACCGGGCGCTGTCCGACGCCCGGGCCACCGTCGACGTGCTCCACGGCCTCCTCGAGCGGGTCGGCAACCTGGGCGTACACACGCTCGAAGACCTCCAGGAGATGACGCGACGTGTCTCCCCCGCGCGTCGCGCGAAGCGTGGTTGGGCCGACACCATGCCGACGGGACCGGGGTGCTACCAGTTCATGAACGGCGACGAGGTGCTCTACGTCGGGAAGTCCGTGAACGTCCGGGCCCGCGTGCGCTCCTACTTCACCGCGGCCGAGTCGCGCCGGCGCATCGACGAGATGGTGCGGGTCGCATCCGGCGTGCGCGCCGTCGAGTGCGCCACGCCCCTCCACGCCGAGGTCACCGAACTGCGGCTGATCGAGGCCCACGCGCCGCGCTACAACCGGCGCTCAAAATTCCCGCGCAAGGTCCAGTGGCTCAAGCTGACGTGCGAGCCGTTCCCCCGGTTGTCACTGGTGCGGCGGGTCGCCGACGACGGCGCGACCTACTTCGGCCCACTGCGCTCCCGCCAGACCGCGGAGGACGTGATGCTCGCGCTCCACGAGGCGTTCCCGATCCGCCAGTGCACGCGCCGGCTGTCGACGCGCACGCCGTCGGGGGCCTGCGTACTCGCCGAGCTGGGGCGCTGCCTGGCGCCGTGCCAGCTGCAGGGCGACCTGCAAGACTACGCGTCGGTCGTCGAGCAGGTCCGCGAAGCCCTGACCAGCGACGTCCGTCCGGTTCTGGTCGCCGCGCGCCCCCGCCTGCAGCGGCTCGTCGCCGAGGAGCGGTTCGAGGAGGCGGCCACAGTGCGTTCGCGTCTGGAGGCGTGGTCGCGCAGCGCCACCCGCCACCACCGTGTGGCCAGTCTGGCGGCCGTGGCCCAGATCGTGGCCGCCGAACGGGTAGGTGCCTCTTGGGAAATCCATGTCGTACGCCACGGCCGCCTCGCCGGAGCGGCCGTCGCCCGGCCGGGTGACGACCCGCGCGCGGTGGCGGAGCAGGCGACGCTGCTCGCCGAGGCCGTCGCCGAACCGGTCGCGCCCGCCCCTGCGGCGACGATCGAGGAGACCGAGCGGGTGGCGGCCTGGCTGGAGCGCCCCGGCGTACGCCTCATCGAGATCGACGGCGACTGGGCGTGGCCGCTCCGGGCCGGCCTGGGTGAAGGCGATCTGGCGCGTTATGCCCTCACCGCCGGCGATGTCGAGCTCGCGTCATGACTCGGCAGGGTCAACAGATGAAGGCGTGGATGCGCCCGATCGAGGCCGCGTACGCGTCGGCATCCCCGTTCGGCTGGCCGAGGTCGGTGAACAGGTGTCCTTCACCTGGCACAACGATGTCCTCGAACGCCGCCCCGGACGCGCGGACCGCCTCGCCGAGCGCCGTGACGTCCGGCCCCTCGATCCAGGGGTCGGTGGCATAGCGGTGCACCTGCACGGGAACGCCGTTCCAGTCGCCGCGGGGGCCCGCCGCGGCGTGCAACAGCACGGCGGCACGCGCCGCGGGGCGCTTGGCGGCGAAGACCTGCGCGAAGAAGGCGCCCAACGAGAATCCGGCCAGCACGGCGTCGTCGGGGACATCCGCCAAGGCGTTGCGAGCGCGGTCGAGGAGCGCCCTCTCCCCCACCTCGTCGCGGTACGCGATGCCCGCGTCGACCTCGTCGAACACGTGCCCGTCGTAGTAATCGGGCGTCGTAACCCCGTGACCGAGGGCGCGCAGGCGATCGGCGGCGTCGAGCACGGCGGGACGCAGGCCGAGCGCGGAGTGCAGGAGAAGGATGTGGGCCATGCCCCCAGCGTGGCACAGCGTCCCGACCTGATGTCAGGCACCACGCGGAACGTGCACGTGCTGCCCGGCCAGGTGTGCCGCGATGGCTGCCGCCATCTGCGAGCGACGCAGACAAAGAGGATCTCAGGCACGGCCTTGACGACGCGCCCGTCATGTCGGGCGCGAGCCAGGGAGGTGGTCACACGCATGCTTCGCCACGGGGACGACGAGGTGGTCGGGATCTTGGCGCAGCTCGTCTACGACGTGGGCTTGGTCGGCCGCGATGGCTTGATCATGGGATCGGTTTACCTTTTGTCCATTTTTTGGACACCACTGGGTTGCCCGTCGCGGCTGTGGTGTCGCCCCGTCCGGCCCGCGGGCACATCTGACTAGGCTGCGACCATGGCGACCTACACCGTGACCCGCACGACGATCATCGACGCCCTGCCCGGGTATGTCCGTCCCCGGATCGCCGACCTGCGCGAGTGGGTCCACTGGTCCCCCTGGGAGGATCTCGACGAGAACCTCACGCGCACCTACACCGGGGCGGAGTCGGGAGTGGGCCAGCGCTACACGTGGAAGGGCAACAAGAAGGCCGGAGAGGGGTCGATGGAGGTCGTCGAGGCCGACACCCAACGCGTACGCATCGCCGTGAACTTCCTCAAGCCGTTCAAGTCCTCGAGCATGTCGGTGTTCACCCTCCGCCCCGAGGGCGCCCGCACCCACGTCCACTGGACGATGGAGGGTCAGCAGAACGCGCTCATGGGACTGGTGGGGCACCTCTACCCGATGGACAGGATGATGGGCCGGGACCTCGAGAAGGGTCTCGCGCGGCTCAAGGCGGCCGTCGAGGCCGACAAGCTGGCCTGACGGCCTGACGGCCTAGGATTCGACCATGGTCACCGCGATTGTGTTCATCCACGCCGACGTCGCCCGCATCCCCGAGGTCGCCGAGGGCATCGCCGCCCTCGAGGGCGTCACCGAGGTCTACTCCGTCACCGGCAACATCGACCTGATCGCCATGGTCCGCGTACGCGACCACGACCAGGTCGCCGCGGTCGTCGCCGATCAGCTCAACAAGGTTCCCGGGGTCAAGGACACCGAGACCCACATCGCGTTCCGCGCCTACTCGAGCCACGACCTCGACGCCGCGTTCTCCCTCGGCATCTGAGAAGGCCCCGGTGCGCACGCTCTCGACGACGCGTACGCCCCGTTCACCGGGAACATCGGCTTCGTCCGCGCCACGCTCGACGAAGCGCTCGAGATCCGGCTGACCAGGACCGCGAGCTGTTCGTCGACTGGCCGGCAAGGGCGGGAGTAGTGAGGCGTCAGACCAGCGCGCCGACGGCCGAGAGCACCAGGCACGCGACACCGATCCCGGTCATCCCCAGCGCCTGGAACCGGTCACGCCCCTGCCACGGGGCCTTCGCCAGCACGAGCCCCGCGGCGCCGCCAGCCACGAGCGCACCCAGCTGCGCGAGGAACCCCGCCGGACCGAACAGGAGGTTCATGCCGAGCAGCAGGGCGAAGAGGATGAGGTCTCCGCGGATGTCCTCGCCGTGGGCGTACTTCACGGCGGCCAGGGCGGACAGCAGGCCGAGGATGGCCGCGAAGAGCAGGCCCATGCCACCGACGCCGGCCAACATCAGCGCAGCCGAGGCGCCGAGCGTGGAGACGACCAGAATGCCCAGCAGGCGCCAGCGTCCGATCTCACGCTCCACCTGGGTGCCGACGAGCCACAGGAACAGGAGGTTCAGCGCCAGGTTCAGCAGGCCGCCCGAAACGAACACGCCGGTGACCAGGCGCCAGACCTGCCCCGCCGACACCGCGGGGGCGGAGAACGCGAGGAACGAGGACGCCATCCCCCGCGTGACGAGGTCCATCATCGCGACGGCGGCGCTGATGACCATGATGGCCACGGTCGTGGAGACCGGGCCGGACGCGCCGAACCGGCCCGCCAGCGCCCCACCGGAGGGGCGCCGGCGGCCGGCGGAGGCACGGGGAGGGACGGAGGCACCGACGCAGCCGGGGCACTGGAACCCCACCGACGCGGGGTGCATGCACTCCCCGCAGATCGGCTTGTCGCACCGCTGGCAGCGGATGCCGGTGGTGCGGTCCGGATGCCGGTAGCAGCCGGTGAAGCGCTCGTCGTCGCTGGGCGCCGGCTGAGAGCCGGCGCGGCGCTCGAACTCTTGCCAGGTGAAGTCGGGCCTCTCGTCACTCATCTCGCGATCAGGCCTCGGAGACCTCGACCGACTCCATCACCACTGGCTCGACCGGGCGGTCCATCATGCCGGTGCGGACCTTGGCGATCTTGTCGACGACCTCACGGGAGGCCTGGTCGGCGACCTCGCCGAAGATCGTGTGGCGGTTGTTCAGGTGGGGCGTCGGGGCGACGGTGATGAAGAACTGCGAGCCGTTGGTGCCGGGGCCCGCGTTGGCCATGGCCAGCAGGTAGGGCTTGTTGAACTGCAGCTCGGGGTGGAACTCGTCGGCGAACTTGTAGCCGGGGCCGCCGGTGCCGGTGCCCTGCGGGCAGCCGCCCTGGATCATGAAGCCGTCGATGATGCGGTGGAAGGTCAGGCCGTCGTAGAACTTGCCCGTGGTCTGCGCACCGGTGGCGGGGTCGGCGTACTCCTTGGTGCCCGTGGCCAGGCCAACGAAGTTGTCGACGGTCTTCGGCGCATGGGTGTCGAAGAGGTTGATGACGATGTCACCGTGGTTGGTGTGCAGGGTCGCGGTCTTGGCCACGTGATGCTCCTTGCTCGCTGGATGGCGTACGCGCCGGACGGCGCTCCCCCATCTTGGCACGCCGCACCCAGCGCGGACCGCGCCGGAGCGGGGGTGGGGGGTGTCGCCGTTGGTACCGATGGGTACGGTGGTAGCCACTCCATCCGGAGCAACCAACCCACACGGAGGAATCGTGAAGGTCAAAGTCAACGCCGCCGCAGAGAACACTCACACGGCCGCGGGCACCCGTGCCGCCATGATCGCTGACGCCAAGAGCCGCCTCAGCCCCCTGTTCGATCAGGGACGCGACAAGCTGACGCCGCTCGTCGAGGACGGCCTCAGCAAGCTGGCGCCCTTCGCCGACGAGGCGAAGGCCCGAGGTGCTGAGTACGCGGCCCAGGCGTCCGAGAAGCTCGCGCCCGCCCGCGCGGTCGCCCAGCAGCGCTACCAGGAGCTGCTGCCGAAACTCGGCGACGCCCTCGAGCAGCTGGTCAACGATGAGAACGCGCAGGAGGCCCAGCACCGCGGGCTCGCCGCCCTGGCCGCCCTCCGTGGCGACCTCGCGCTGCCCAAGAAGGAACAGAAGCGTCTCCACAAGGAGCAGATGAGGCAGGTCAAGGCGCTCCAGAAGGTCGCCAAGAAGCAGGAGAAGGGTGGCTTCGGCTCCAAGCTGAAGACTGTCACCCTCTTCGCCCTGCTCGGCGGCATCGGCTACTTCGTCTACAAGCAGTTCTTCGCGGCGAAGAGCTCCTCCGACTGGCAGGCCCACAACGCCTCGTCCTACAAGTCGACCACGACGACGCCCACCACGACGCCGACGACCACCCAGTCCTTCAGCGAGCCGGTGGACGCCCCCCAGACCGAGGCCGGCGCCACGGTCGACCGCTCCAAGTACGGCGCCGACGCCTTCGTCGGCGCCGAGCCGCCGGCGGGCTACACCATCAAGGGCAACGAGCGCTCGATGAAGTACCACACCCCTGACTCGGGCGGCTACGACCGCACGATCGCCGACGTGTGGTTCACCACCGAGGCCGCTGCCGAGAAGGCCGGTTTCTCGCGCGCCCAGCGTTGATCCGCTGATCCACATCCACGAGGGCCGTCCCGACGGGGCGGCCCTCGTGGCATGTCCAGGTGTTGGCACGAGTGTTGTCCGGCTCCGAGAAGGTGTTGTCCGAGGCGTGGCCGATGTTGTCCGTCGCCGCTGACCCCTTCCCCTAACCGCTCCCTTCTGGCTGTCTGGTGTCACCCACACACCAGGAGACACCGTGAGCACCTACCCCCACCTACCCGTCCCGCGCCGCGACCGTCCCGCCGAGGACCGCTACGACTGGGTCGCCGCCCACCCGTTCCGCCTCCACGTGCGCCGGCTCATGGCCTCGGAGAACCTCGACCACCGGGTCGTCGCCGGGCTCGCCGGGGTCCCCGACAACGTGGTCCGCACACTCGTCCACGGTCGCGACGGTCGGCTCCGGCCCCGCATCGCCCGCAGGGACGCCCGCGCCCTCCTGTCGCTGGACGCCGGTCGCCTCCAGATGGCCCGGACCACTTCGGTCCCCGCCACCCGCACCAGTCGCGCCGTGGCAGCCCTACTGGCCGAAGGCGCTGCCACAGCCGACGTGGCGCGGGCCCTGTCGGTGAGCCGGACGCGCGTCGACGCCCTACGGCGCGGACGGGTCACCCAGGTCACGATCCTGCTGGAGCAGGAGGCCCTCGCCCTGGCGCGCGCCCATGGCATCCACCTCGCCGAGCGGGACGCCGACGCCGACGCCGCTCGGGCCGCGGCCCGCCCGGTGTGGCGACGAGACATCCCGGCGGCCTAGAGTCCGGCTGTGCCCGAGCTCCTGCCCGCGCTCACCCTCGCGGTCGTCGCCAGCTCCGTGACCGCGTATGCGTGGCCGCGCCTGATGACCGGGCTACCCGAGCCCGACGAAGCGCCAGACAAGATTCCCTACCGCCGGCTGGCGGGCCGGACGACCACCCTGACCGCCTCCGGGCTGGTCGGTGCGGCCGTGGCCCTGCTCGCGTGGGTGCCGCTGCCGCTGTGGCCCGTCTGGCTCGGCGTCGCCACGATCGGTGTGTGGCTCGCGGTCGTCGACGGCGCCACGACCTGGCTGCCGCTGCGCCTGACCCAACTGTTGTGGGCCGCGACGGCGGCGGGTGCGCTGGCTCTCTCTCTGACCGCAGGCCCCTCCGCCTCGTTCAGGTCGGCCGGGGCGGCCCTGGGCGCGGGCGTTTTCTTCTGGCTGTTCTGGCGGCTCGGCGGAGGGATCGGGTTCGGTGACGTCCGGCTTGCTCCCGCGCTGGCGGCCGCCGCGGGGTCGGTCGGCCCGACCCATGCGATGGCGGCGGTGCTCCTCGGCACGCTGGTGGGCGCACTCCACGGCGTCGTCAGGACGGCGTGCGGGCGCAGGGGCGCGTACGCGTACGGACCCTCGCTCGTGGCCGGGCCCTGGCTGGCGGTGGCGGTTCTCGGTGGGTAACGCTCAGGTGCCCGCGGGCTCCCGGGTCGCCGCGACCCACGTCTCGAGGGTCGCGGTGGCCGCCCCGTCGTCGAGGACCGCACGCGCGCGCTCGAGCCTGGGCGACAGCTGGCCGACGAGGTCGGCATCGAGGTCGGGACCCTCGAACGCGAGCAGGGCCGCGGCCGCGTTGAGGGTGACGATGTCCCGCACCGGACCGGTCGCCCCCGCAAAGACGTCGCGGGCGATCGCGGCGTTGACCGGCGGCTCGCCGCCGACGAGGTCGTCGACCTGCGCGCGCTCGATGCCGAGCTCTCGGGGGTCGAGGGTGGTCTCGTGCGTACGCCCGTCGGCGATCAGCCACACCGATGACGTGGTGGTCGTCGTCAGCTCGTCGAGACCGTCGCCGCCGTGAAACACAAGGCCCCGCGCGCCACGGGCCGCAAGCACGCCCGCGACCAGGGCGGCCATGCGCCGATCGGCGATGCCGACGGCCTGGGCGATCGGCCGGGCGGGGTTCGTCAGGGGACCGAGCGAGTTGAAGGCCGTCGAGATCGCGAGCTCGCGTCGGGTGGCGGCGGCATGGCGCAGCGACGCGTGGTAGCGGGGGGCGAAGAGGAAGACGATGCCAGCACGCTCCATGACCGCCCGCTGGCGCTCGGGCGCGACGTCGAGCACGAGGCCGAGCGCCTCGAGACAGTCGGCCGTGCCGCAGGCCGACGAGGCCGCACGGTTGCCGTGCTTGACGACCCGCGCCCCGCCGGCAGCCGCGGTCACGGCCGCCATGGTCGACACGTTCACCGTGTTGGCGCGGTCTCCCCCGGTCCCCACGACGTCGACGGCCTCCGGATCGAGGTCGACGGGCGTCGCCTTCTCGAGCATGACCTCGGCCAGCGAGCGGAGCTCGTCAACCGTCTCGCCCTTGGCCCGCAGCGCCACGGCGAAGGCGGCCAGCTGGACCGGGGACGCGTTGCCCTCGAGGACCTCGCGCATGGCCCACCGGGCCTGGTCGCGCGTCAGGTCCTGACCCGACACCAGGCCGGTGAGCAGGTCGGGCCAGCGGCGGTCGGGACTCACGCCGTCGCGGCGACGCCACCGAGGCGCTGGCGCAGCAGGCCGGCGACCTCGGACGGCAGACGGATCGGGTCGATGGGATGGGCGACGACCGCCTCCGCACGCGACCACGTCGCCAGCCAGGCGTCCTGCACGCGCCCCACGACGAGCAGGACGGGCGGGCAGTTGGGGATCTCGTTCTTGATCTGGCGACAGATGCCCATGCCGCCCTCGGGCACGGCCTCGCCGTCGAGGACGACCAGGTCGACGCCGCCGTTGTCCATCGCCGCGATGACCGCAGCGGGTGTGGCGCACTCGAACACGTCGATCTTCGGCAGGTCGGCGGCCACGCGCGACCCCATCGCCAGGCGAACCTGCTCGCGCACGGTCCGGTCGTCGGAGTAGACGAGGACCGTGGCATGACGCTCGGTCGACTGTTCTGCGCTCATTGTCATCCTCTGGAGGGCGTCGTGGTTCGATTTCCCGGTCATCATAGCCCTCCCCACCGGGGGCGACCCCGCGTGCGGATGCCGGCCGCGTGGATGATCCCCGTCACAAGGGGCGCCGCGCGGTGGCCCGACGACGCTGCAACGGATTGGTTGCGGTCGTCCCCAAGTCTCGGGATCGGGATGACCAAAACGAAAAGTATGGCAATAATGCTCGCGTGGCTACTTCTACCGACTCGACGCATGCGCTCCCGACGGGGGCGGTCCATCCGATCGCGCCTTCCCGCCTGAAGGGCGTCAAGGGCCGACCCGACATGGTCGCCGTGGGCACCATCATCTGGCTGGCGAGCGAACTGATGTTCTTCGCCGCCCTCTTCGCCGCATACTTCACGATCCGATCGGCAACCAACGCCACCACCGGCGGCCAGCTGTGGGAGCAGGGCCACGGCCTGCTCAACGTCCCGTTCTCGACGATCAACACCGCCATTCTGGTGGCGTCGTCGGTCACCTGCCAGCTCGGCGTGTTCGCCGCCGAGAAGGGTGATGTCAAGAAGCTGCGCCTCTGGTACATCATCACGTTCATCATGGGCTCGATCTTCATCGGCGGTCAGGCGTACGAGTACGCCGAGCTGTACCACGAGGGCCTCACCCTGTCGTCGGACGTCTACGGCTCGCTGTTCTACCTGGCCACGGGCTTCCACGGCCTCCACGTGACCGGCGGCCTCATCGCGTTCCTCTTCGTGCTTGGCCGCACGTACATGACGCGACGCTTCACCCACGAGCAGGCCGTGTCGGCCGTCGCGGTGTCCTACTACTGGCACTTCGTCGACGTCGTCTGGATCATCCTGTTCGGCGTCATCTACTTCCTCGCGTGACGCGCGCGTCCACGCACCAAAACATCGATCGAAGGGACCCGCAGTGAGATTCCTGTCTGCCAGGCGGCGACACCCCGCGGCCAAGCCACTGATGCTGGTGATGGCGCTGTTCCTCATGGGCGCGCTGTACGCCGGCTTCGCCCCGGCCACGAAGTCGTCCGCCGACACCGCCAAGACCCAGCAGGTCGAGGAGGGCAAGCAGCTTTTCGCCGTCGGGTGCTCCTCGTGCCACGGCCTGAACGCCGAGGGAACCTCTCAGGGCCCGTCCCTGCACGGCGTGGGCGCCGCTGCCGTGGACTTCCAGGTAAGCACCGGCCGCATGCCGATGGCACGCCCGGGCGCCCAGGCCCCGCGCAAGGCCAACACCTACACCGAGAAGGAGACCGAGGCCCTGGCCGCGTACGTCGCGTCACTGGCCCCCGGCCCCGCCATCCCGGCCGCACAGGACTACTCGCCCGCCGGGCTGAGCGACGAGGAGATCGCCCGCGGCGGTGAGCTCTTCCGCACCAACTGCTCGGCCTGCCACAACTTCGCCGGCATGGGCGGCGCCCTCCCCGAGGGCAAGTACGCGCCGACGCTCGAGGGTGTCGACAACCGTCACATCTACGAGGCGCTGCGCACCGGCCCCCAGCAGATGCCCGTCTTCTCCAAGGAGAACCTGACCGATCAGGACGTCCGCGAGATCATCGGCTACCTGAACCACCTCCACGAGCAGCCCACCTACGGCGGCAACGACTTCGGCGCCATCGGCCCGGTGTCGGAGGGCTTCTACATCTGGATCCTCGGCCTCGGCGGCTGTCTCCTGCTCGCCGGCTGGCTCGCCTCGAAGGGAGCACGCGCCAAGTGAGCACCAACGTCGAGAACAAGGACGCAATGAACACCCCTGATCCCAACTCCGGCGTCCTCGAGACCCGTCCGGTCGCCGACCCGGGCCTCGAGGAGCACGTCGAGCGGTACGCCGACGTCGACGAGGCCGCCGGCCGTCGCGCCACGCGCCAGGTGCTGACCTGCTTCGCCCTCGCGCCGCTGTTCGCCCTGGCGTTCATCGTCATCTACTTCACCGTCCCCGGCGGCCCGACCGGCCCGTCGATCTCATTCGGCTACCTGAAGGGCTCCGCGCTCCATCTGGGCCTGGGCCTGACCCTCGGGCTCGCCGTCCTGTTGATCGGCCTGGGCGCAGTGCAGTGGGGCCGCATGATCATGTCCGACGAGGAGATCATCGAGGAGCGTCACACCGCCCATTCCTCCGACGACGACAAGGCCGCCACGATGGCCGAGGTCGACAAGGGCATCGCCGACTCCGGCATCAAGGGCAGCCGTCGCTCGATCCTCGCCGCCCTCGGCGGCGCCGTGGGCCTCACCGCCCTCGCTCCCTTGGTCACGCTGGCCGACCTCGGCCCCTGGCCGACCCCGTCGCGCATCCGCGGCACCCTCGAGCGCACCCTGTGGGCCGAGGGCACGTCCTCGGAGCCGATGTACCTGGTCAACGACGTCACCTACAAGCGGATCAAGGCCTCCGACATGGAGATCGGCCAGCTCATCAACGGTGAGCCCGAGAAGCTGAAGGACCTCGTCGCACACCACCACCAGGTCGAGAAGGCGAAGGCCGCGATCATCATCGTGCGCATGGACCCCAACTCGATCAAGATCCCCGAGCGCCGCAAGGACTGGCACGTCAACGGCATCCTCGCGTATTCGAAGATCTGCACCCACGTCGGCTGCCCGATCTCGCTGTGGGAGCAGCAGACGCACCACCTGCTGTGCCCCTGCCACCAGTCCACGTTCGACCTCGGCGACGCCGGCAAGGTCGTCTTCGGCCCGGCGGCCCGCGCGCTGCCGCAGCTGCCGATCACGACCGACAAGGACGGCTACCTCGTCGCCCAGCGCGACTTCACCGTCCCCGTCGGCCCGAGCTTCCCCGAGCGCCAGTTCTACCCCGAAGACAAGGGTGAGTGATCTCTGATGGCAAAGCCTGCACAGGTCGTCCAGACCGACGACTCCGTCGCCGCGAAGTCCCCGTCCGGCGCCCACCCGTTCAAGGCGCTCTCCGGCCCTGCCACCTGGGCCGACGACCGCCTCGGCCTCGCCGCCATGGGCAAGAAGAACCTCCGCAAGGTCTTTCCCGACCACTGGTCGTTCCTACTCGGTGAGGTCGCGCTCTACTCGTTCATCATCCTGCTGATCACCGGCGTCTTCCTGACCCTGTGGTTCAAGCCGTCGATGGGTGAGATCCACTATGAGGGCTCCTACCAGCTTCTCAAGGGCCTGCCGATGTCCGAGGCCTTCGCCTCGACGCTGGCGCTGTCCCACGACATCCGTGGTGGCCTGCTGATCCGCCAGATGCACCACTGGGCGGCCATGCTGTTCATCGCCGCGATGTTCTCCCACGCGCTGCGCGTGTTCTTCACCGGCGCGTTCCGCAAGCCGCGCGAGCTCAACTGGCTGCTGGGCGTCGGCCTGGTCTCCATGGGTATGGTCGAGGGCTTCGCGGGCTACTCGCTGCCCGACGACCTGCTGTCGGGCACCGGTCTCCGCTTCGTCGACGGCATGATCCGTTCGATCCCGATCATCGGCACCTGGGCGGAGTTCTTCGTCTTCGGCGGCGAGTTCCCGGGCGAGATCATCATCCCCCGCCTCTACATGGTCCACATCCTCCTGATCCCCGGCCTGCTGCTGGGTCTGATCGCCGCCCACATGGCGCTGGTCGTTTACCACAAGCACACCCAGTTCCCGGGTGCCGGGCGCACCGAGAAGAACGTCGTGGGCTACCCGATGTTCCCCGTGTACGCCGCGAAGGCCGGTGGCTTCTTCTTCATCGTGTCCGGCGTCATCACCCTGTTCGGCGCGCTGTTCCAGATCAATCCGGTGTGGATGTACGGCCCGTACAACCCGGCCCAGGTGACCGCCGGCTCGCAGCCCGACTGGTACATGGGTCCCGCCGAGGGTGCCGTCCGCATCATGCCGGGCTGGGAGTCTCACATCCCCGGCGCGTCGGTCTTCTCGACCTGGTCGTGGAACATCGCGGTCCCGGGCCTCGGCGTGCTCGGCCTGCTGTTCACCTCGATGGCGATCTACCCGTTCCTCGAGCAGTGGATCACCGGCGACAAGCGTGAGCACCACATCCTGCAGTACCCCTACCAGGCGCCGACGCGTACGGCCCTGGGCGCAGGTGCGATCACGATGTACCTGATGTTCCTCATGGGTGGCGGCAACGACATCCTGGCCACGAAGTTCCACCTGTCCCTGAACACGGTCACCCACTTCCTGCGGGTGGCCTGGATCGTCGCCCCGATCGTGGTCTTCATGATCACCAAGCGCATCTGCCTGGGCATTCAGCGCCAGAAGGAGGAGCGCCTGCTCCACGGCTCCCCCACCGGTCAGATGGAGCGTACGGCCGAGGGCGAATACTTCGAGGACCACGCCCCGATTTCCGACGACGAGGTCTGGACGCTCACCCAGCACGACGAGTTCGTGCCGATCGAGCCGGGCGCGACCGAGGATGCCGACGGCGTACGCGTGTCCGGGGGCGCCTCCAAGCGTCGCGCCGCCGCCCACCGCTGGTTCTACCGCGACTCGGTGGCCAAGCCGACCGCGAAGGAGCTCCAAGAGGCCCGCGACCACATGCTGGGCCACGGTCACGGCGGTGACCACGACGAGCTCGCCAACGAGGAGCCCGGCCACCAGCTGTCCGGCCACGGCGACGACCAGCGCAACCCGGTCGACGTCAAGCACTGACGCACTCCACAGGGCCCCGGATTCGCGCGGATCCGGGGCCCTGTGCCGTTCCGTCGGCCGGTGCCCGATCTCCAGCCCCGTATCGACATATGCCCATACACTGTGGGCATGCTCATATTCGGCTTCTCCAGCTATGCGAAAGTGCTTGGCGTCATGATGTCGTTGTGCGGGCGGTGTGGGAACAACGCCGCCCACCACGTCGTGCGACGGGGCACCAAGTTCTCGCTGTTCTTCATCCCGCTCATCCCCTTGTCGAGCCGGTATGCCCTCGAGTGCTCTATCTGCGGTCAGGCCCGTGCGCTGACGAAGCAGGAGGCGGCGTCGCTCGCGGCCGCCCCCGACCCGGCCCCCGTCGACCGCGGACGCCCCACGTGGGATCCCGAGCAGGCCTCCTATCCCCAGCAGCCGGGCGGTACGAAGGGGTTCCCGCAGTACCCGCGCCAGCCCCACCAGGACAACCCGTGGCAGCAGGGTTGACGCCACCGGGGCCGTAGACTCCTCAGGTGCGATTCCTCAACGACCTGCGCCCCACCCACGACCTGACCTACAACGACGTCTTCATGGTGCCGCGCCGCTCCGGCGTCACGTCTCGGCTCGACGTCGACCTCACGTCTACCGACGGCCTGGGCACTCCCCTCCCCTTGGTCGTGGCCAACATGACGGCGATCTCGGGGCGCCGGATGGCCGAGACGATGGCGCGCCGCGGCGGCATCGCGATCATCCCCCAGGACATCCCGACCGACGTCGTCGCCGAGTCCATGGCGCGCGTCAAGCGTGCCCACCGCATCTTCGACACCCCCGTCACCGTGTCGCCGTCGACCACCGTCGGCGAGGCCATGAGCCTGCTGCCCAAGCGCGCCCACGGCTTCGTCGTGGTCGTCGAGGGCGACCGCAGGCAGGGCGACCTGCGGCCCGTCGGCGTGCTCCACCCCAGCGACACCGTCGACCTCGACCGTTTCGCGCAGGTCCACGAGGCGATGAGCCAGGACTTCATCCAGGTCGCGCCCACCGCCTCCCCCAAGGAGGTCTTCGACGAGCTCGCCGCCCACCACCAGGACGGCGCCGTCGTCGTCGACGGCGACCGGCTCGTCGGCGTGCTCACCAAGAAGGGCGCTCTGCGCTCCGCTCTCTACACCCCGGCCCTCGACGCCCAGGGACGCCTGCGCGTGGGCGCCGCCGTCGGCATCAACGGCGACGTCGCGGGCCGCGCCACCCGCCTGCTCGAAGCGGGCGCCGACGTGCTCGTGGTCGACACCGCCCACGGCCACCAGGACAAGATGATGGACGCGCTGGGCGCGGTCGCGAAGGCCCGCGAGGCGCACGGAGCCGACGTCCGCATCGTCGCCGGCAACGTCGTGACCGCCGACGGCGTGCGCGACCTCGTGGAGGCCGGTGCCGACGTCTGCAAGGTGGGTGTGGGCCCGGGCGCCATGTGCACCACTCGGATGCAGACCGGAGTGGGGCGCCCCCAGTTCAGCGCTGTCCTCGAGTGCGCGGATGCCGCACGCGAGCTCGGGCGTTCCGTGTGGGCCGACGGCGGCGTACGCCACCCCCGCGACGTGGCCCTCGCGCTCGCCGCGGGTGCGGGCTCGGTGATGATCGGCTCCTGGTTCGCGGGTACGCACGAGTCGACAGGGGACCTGTTCACCGACGCCGACGGGCGCATGTACAAGGAGTCGTTCGGCATGGCTTCCGCGCGCGCCGTGCGCATGCGTACGCGGGACCAGTCCGGCTTCGACCGTGCCCGTGCGGGACTCTTCGAGGAGGGCATCTCCAGCTCCAAGATGTACCTCGACCCCCAGCGCCCCGGCGTGGAGGACCTCGTCGACTTCATCGTCTCAGGCGTCCGTTCCTCCTGCACGTACGCCGGCGCCCGCACGCTCACCGAGTTCGCCGACCTCGCCACCGTCGGCCTGCAGTCCAGCTCGGGCTACGACGAGGGACGCCCCCTCCACGCCTCCTGGTGAGCGCGTGGGGGCTCGGTGCCCCAAGGCGACAGGGCGCCCCGGGGACTCCTCGGGGTGCCCCGTGCGCGTGGTGGATCCTCAGCCCAGGGCGCGGGCCAGGTCGTCGATCAGGTCGCTCGGGTCCTCGAGCCCGATCGACAGCCGCACGATGCCGGCCCCGGGCCGCTCCTCGGGCGCGACGGGCCGGTGGGTCAGCGACGCGGGGTGCTGGATCAGGGAGTCGACGCCGCCCAGCGACACGGCGTGGGTGAACAGCTGCACGTCGTGGGTGAGCCGTGCGGCGGCCTCGTGGGTGCGCACGTCCACGGCCAGCATGGCGCCGGGGCCGCGCATCTGCGTACCGATCAGGCCCTGCGGGTCGGCGTCGGGCAGACCCGGGTAGAAGACGCGCTCGACGGCGTCGTGCTCGGCGAGATAGCCGGCGACGACCTTCGCGCCCTCCTGCTGGGCGCGGATACGGACCGGCAGCGTGGCCAGCCCGCGATGCATGAGGTACGCCGACAGCGGGTGGGCCAGCGCGCCGCTGGCCGCGCGTACGCGGCGTACGGCCTCGACCCAGCGCCGCGAGCCCGCGACGACGCCGCCGATGACGTCGCCGTGACCGCCGATGTATTTCGTCGCGGAGTGGGCGACCATCGCGGCACCGAAGTCGCCGGGGTTCTGCAGCACGGGGGTCGCGAAGGTGTTGTCGATCATCACGGGGACCTCGCCCGCAGCGGCGACGAGCGCCTTGATGTCGACCAGCTCGAGCGTGGGGTTTGCCGGGGTTTCGGCGACGACGAGCGCCGTGTCGGGGCGCAGGGCGTCCGCGACGGCCTCGAGCGAGTGGACGAAGGTCGTCTCCGTGCCGTAGAGGTTCGTGGCGAGCACCTGGTCGGTGCCGCCGTACAGGGGCCTGAGCGCGACGACGTGGCGATGACCGGACTCGAGGCAGGCGGCCTGGATCGCCGCACCGATACCGGCCATGCCCGATCCGAACGCGACGGCCCCGCCGGTGTGCTCGAGGAGGGCGAGCGCCTGCTCGAACCGGGCGACCGTCGGGTTCCACAGCCGTTGGTAGATGAACGAGCCCCCGTCGATCGGGTCTCCTCCGGTGGCAATGGCCTCGTAGGAGTCACCGCCGAGTTCGATGTCAGGCAGCGGGTTGGTCGAAGACAGATCGATGGGGAGCGCGTGGACGCCGAGGGCGGTGAGATCGTCCCGGCCGGCGTGCACGGCGAGCGTGTCCGGAGAGAGGTGGTCCATGAGCCGATCATGCACCAAAGCGACCGCGCGCGCAGAGGAATGCCCGCGTACGCGAAGACGCCCGCCCCCTAGGGGGACGGGCGTCGACGTGGTCGGTTCAGTGGGAGTAGTCGCCGCGGTAGTACTGGTAGACCCAGCCACCCACGGCCCACACGCCCAGGCCGAAGCCGATGATCGTCAGCCACCAGCCGAAGACCGGTCCAAGGAAGACCAGACCGACGATCACGGCGCAGACGAGGGGCCAGATCGAGGCGGGCGGGAAGAAGCCGATTTCACCGGCACCTTCGGCGACCTCGGCCTCCTTGCGGTCCTCGGGACGCAGGTCCATCTTGGCCCCGGTGATCGAGTAGAAGCCGCCGATCATGAGGATCATCAGGCAGCTCAGCGCCAGCGTCAGGATGCCAGCCCACTCGATCTTTCCCCCGTCGAAGCGACCGAGGAAGTAGTAGACCACGGTCATCAGGCCGAAGAAGCCTGCGAGCGGCAGGTAGATCCACGCTTCCTTCTTCATCGGAGGTCACCCTTCTTGTCGTCGCCAGCGCGCTCGGTCAGGACGGACACACGGCCGCTGTCCTCGGGAGCATCCTTCGGGCCACTGTCGGGGGCGGCCTGCGCCTGGTATTCGCGCAGTGCGATCTCCGGGTGATGGAGGTCGAAGGCCGGGGCCTCCGAGCGGATACGCGGCAGCGAGGTGTAGTTCTTCTTCGGCGGCGGGCAGGACGTGGCCCACTCGAGGGAGCGGCCCCAGCCCCACGGGTCGTCCACCGTCACCTTGGGGGCGTAGCGGCTGATCCACAGGTTCCAGAAGAACGGCAGGAAGGATACGCCCAGCATGAACGCGCCGACCGTGGAGATCTGGTTCAGCAGCGTGAAGCCCTCGTCGGGCAGGTAGTCCGCGTAACGACGCGGCATGCCCTCGATGCCCAGCCAGTGTTGTACGAGGAAGGTGAGGTGGAAGGCGAAGAACAGCATCCAGAAGTGGACCTTGCCCCACGTCTCGTTGAGCATGCGGCCCGTGAACTTCGGCCACCAGAAGTAGAAGCCGGCGAACATCGCGAATACCACGGTGCCGAAGAGCACGTAGTGGAAGTGGGCGACCACGAAGTAGGAGTCGGACACCTGGAAGTCCATAGGCGGGGAAGCGAGGATGACGCCCGTCAGGCCACCGAAGAGGAACGTCGTGAGGAAGCCCGCGGCCCACAGCATCGGCGTGTCGAAGCTGATGGAACCTCGCCACATCGTGCCGATCCAGTTGAAGAACTTCACACCGGTCGGGACGGCGATCAGGAACGTCATGAACGAGAAGAACGGCAGCGAAACCGCGCCGGTGACGAACATGTGGTGGGCCCACACTGCGACCGACAGGGCGGCGATCGACAGCGTCGCGGCGACGAGGCCGACGTAGCCGAAGATCGGCTTGCGGGAGAACACCGGGATGATCTCGGTCACGATGCCGAAGAACGGCAGGGCGAGGACATAGACCTCGGGGTGACCGAAGAACCAGAACAGGTGCTGCCACAGGATCGGGCCGCCATGAGCGGCGTTGAAGATGTGGGTGCCAAGGCGACGGTCGGCCTCGAGGACCAGCAGGCCGGCGGCGAGCACCGGGAACACCAGGAGGACCAGGATCGAGGTGACCAGGATGTTCCAGGTGAAGATCGGCATGCGGAACATCGTCATGCCGGGCGCGCGCAGCGTCGTGATGGTGGTGATGAAGTTCACCGCGCCGAGGATCGACGACAGGCCCAGCAGATAGAGGCCCATGAGCCACAAGTCGCCACCGGCGCCCGGCGAGTGGATAGCCGTCGACAGCGGGGCGTACGCGAACCAGCCGAACGAGGCGGCGCCGTCAGGGGTGAGGAAGCCCGAGCAGGCGATGATCGACCCCACCACGAACAGCCAGTAGGAGAAGGAGTTCAGACGCGGGAAGGCCACGTCCGGGGCACCGATCTGCAGCGGCATGACGAAGTTGGCGAAGCCCGCGAAGCAGGGTGTGCCGAACATCAGCAGCATGATCGTGCCGTGCATCGTGAACATCTGGTTGAACGTCTCGAGCTGCATGAACTGCATGCCCGGGAACGCCAGCTCGGCGCGCATCGCCAGAGCCATCACACCGCCGATGAGGAAGAAGATGAAGGCGGTGGTCAGGTACATCTTTCCCAGCAGCTTGTGATCGGTGGTGGTCAGCCACTCCATCACATGGGCGCCGAGGCGCCGGTCTGCCGGCGCCGTGCTGGTGGCATCGGCCACACGTCCGACGGTTGCCATGTCACTCACCTTCCTTTTTCGCGACCTGGAGCGAGTTGGCCCCGGTGGAACCCTTGATCTTGCCGACCTGGCCCTTGGCCTTCAGCTCGCCCATCTTGGCGTCGAACTCCTCCTGGGGCACGACGTGGACGTTGAACAACATCGCCGAGTGGTAGGTGCCGCACAGCTCGGCGCACTTGCCGGCGAACACACCCACCTTGTTCGGCGTCACCTGGAACGAATTGGTGCGGCCCGGGATCACGTCGAGCTTCATGTAGAAGGTCGGGACCCAGAACGAGTGGATGACGTCGGGCGAGTCGAGGTTGAACGTCACCGTCTTGTTGACCGGTAGGTACAGGTCGGGCGTCTTCTCGATCGTTCCCGCGTCCCAGACTCCGGCCTCGTTGTAGTTGAAGGTCCACGACCACTTCTGACCCACCACGTCGACGGTGTGGGCGGAGGTCTCGGACTTGTCGTACATCGCGTTCTGGGTCTTCACGGTCCAGAAGAACAGGACGCCGATGATCAGGAACGGGACGATCGTGTACATCACCTCGAGCGGGAGGTTGTAGCGCGTCTGCTTGGGCACCTCGTCCACGTCACGACGGCGGTAGCGGATGAACGCCCAGCCCATGAGACCCCAGACGAGGATTCCGATGGCCAGCGTCGCGATCCACGAACCGACCCAGAGGTTGCCGATGTGCGGCGCCCTGTCGGTCGAGGGTTCCGGCAGGCCGAACAGATGGCCCTGGCCAGGTCCAGCCTGTGCACATCCACTCAGCGCCACTGCAGCCAGACCGAACAATGCAGCTCCGGTCAGCCGACGGCCTCTCTTCGTCAGACTCACGTCACGCCCTTCCTTGGTTCCCGGAGCAGCCGAGAAGCGGCCACTCTAGTCGGCGCCACACTAACCCATTTCTCCGTGGGGTGCGGCCCCGCCTACGGCCTGTGGGACCCCTTGGTATCAACCCGTGACGTCGTCCCACAACGTCGACGACCCCCACATCGGGGGATGTGGGGGTCGGCACGAGACCTGCGTCACACGCAGCTGGTGGGATCAGTTGAACGACTCGCCGCAGGCGCAGGAGCCCTGCTGGTTCGGGTTGTCGATGGTGAAGCCCTGCTTCTCGATGGTGTCGACGAAGTCGATCGACGCGCCTGCGAGGTAGGGGGCGCTCATGCGGTCGGTGACCACATTGACGCCGCCGTACTCGTTGACGATATCGCCGTCGAGCTTGCGCTCGTCGAAGTAGAGCTCGTAACGCAGGCCGGAGCAGCCGCCCGGCTGCACGGCGACGCGCAGGGCGAGGTCGTCGCGGCCCTCGCGGTCGAGCAGGTCCTTGACCTTGGCCGCTGCGCCGTCGGTGAGGATGAGGCCCTGGGTGATGCTCGCCTCGGTCGTCATATCTGCCTCCACAAGAAGAGTCTGTCGTCGGGCTGCTGGGTGGCAGTCCCTCGTCGGGTGAACCGTGCTCCGCGCCAGTGTATTCCCGTCCGAGGCCGTGACAAAGGTCGTGGCGTCACCAGCGCCAGGTGCGGGCCACGCGAGCGGCGAGGGCCTCCAGCTCGGCGGCGCCCGGACCCTCGGCCGCGTACGCCGACTCGACTCCCATGGTGCGCATCTCGCGGCCGGCGATGAGCACCCGCTCGGCCAGCACGATGCACGGCGTGAGCGCCGCCTGGGCCACGTCGGCGACCTCCCGGACGACTCCCCCGCCGCGCGAACCGAAGTCGAAGCTGGTGGTCCCGGTGATGACCAGGTCTGCCACGCGCGCGGTCGCGGGCAGCTCCAGCCTGCGTACGCACTCGGCCGGCCCCTCCACCAGGCGCCCGCCCAGGGCGGTGATCGCGTACGCCGTGCCGCCGGCCGCCCCGTCACCGGGTTCGGGAGTGCGGCCCACGGCCATCGTGAACGCCTCGAGCGCGGAATCGGTGGCCAGCATCGTGGCCGGGTCCTCGCCGGTCTCGCGGCCGCGTACGGCGGTGATGCCGCGCAGGCCGAGCAGGTGGCGCTCCAGCCCGCCCGCGGCGACGACGCCGACCAGCTCGGTGTCGCCGACGAGATCGCGTGCGCGGGAGAGGTCGACGCGTGCGCCGCCGTCCCCCCTCGTCACCTCGGCGCCAAGGCCGGCCAGCAGCGCTTCTCCCGCGTCGTGCGTGCCCGCCGGGACGGTTCCCAGGTCCACGAGCAGCCGGCGCGGCCTGTCCAGCAGCGCGCCGGCGACCTCACGGGGATGGGCGGTGACCGCACGCTCGTCGGCGTCGAGCCTGACGGAGGACAGGAAGCCCTCCCCCGCCGCGCCGAGCGGCGCGACCGCCAGCTCGGCCGTCGGGTCGGCCGCCTGCCAGCCGCGGGCGATCGCCTCACCCGCCTCGAGTGAGCCGAGGTCGCCCTGCAGGTCGGTCGCCACGAGGATGCGCATGACCGCAGGCTACTGCCGCGCCCTAGTAGCGTTGATCGCATGGCCACACGCATGTCCTCCCGCCAGCTGATCGGCGCCGCGCTCGCCGCCCTCGTGGGCCTGTACGCGCTGGGCACCGCCTACACGTGGCTGGACGCGATGCTCGCCGAGCAGGCGGCGCCCTACATCGTGATGTCGGTGCTCGCGATCGTCGGGGCGCTGATGATGGTGGCCGCCGTCCCGACCAACCACCTCTGGCGCCGTCAGCTGACCGCTGCCCGCTGGATGCTGCCCGTCCTCGCCGGGGTCGGCGGCATCTGCGCCGCGGTGTGCATGTGGTTCGTCTCGATGTTTCGGGCCTGCGAGGGCGTCTGCCAGCCCGTCGACACGTGGAAGATGCTGCCGTCGCTGATCGCGGTGGGCGCGCTGTGCGGGCTGGGCCCGGCTTGGGCCGCCCTCGGCCTCCGCGGCCGCGAGGGGGCCGGCCGTTGGTGGGCCGTCGCCGTCGTCATGACCATCATCGGGTTCTGCGTCGGCATGTTCTTCTGGGTCGAGACCGGGCTGTATCCGAACGCCTGAGCCGTCCACGGCGAGATCCCCGAACCCAACTTGTGCACAAACCTGCGGGTCTGGGTTCAACGGAGAGAGACGAAGGGCCCCGGATCGCTCCGGGGCCCTTCGTCGTGCAGAGGCGGATGTCAGCCGGGGATGAGGCCGTCGTCGCTGCCCGAGTCGTCGAGCCAGGCCTGGATCTCCTCCAGGGTCGACTCGGCGTCCGGCACGATCAGGTCGGAGTCGTGCAGATCGTCGTCGGGGAGCGGCTCGCCAACCTCGGAGATGGTGCGGATCAGCTTGGCCAGCGCGTTGGTGAGACGCTCCTGGTCGTTGGCGTCGACGGCCGACTCGATGGCGTCGTCGCACTCGTTGAGCACGTCGAGGTGCTTGTCCTCGTCGATGCGGAACTGGCCCTCGTTGAGCACCCGGACGATCATCGCTGACCCTCCCAGCCCTGCTGCGGCTCGGTCGGGTAGGCCTTGAACGGCTCACCCTCGGCCTGGTCCTGGGCCGGCGGCATCGCGTGACCCTGGCCCTGCTGGCCCGCCGGCGGCATGGCGTACCCACCTTGCTGCGGCTGCTGGCCCTGCTGGAACCGGCCGCCCTGCTGGGGCTGACCCTGCGAGTACTGGCCACCCTGCTGGTACTGGCCACCCTGCTGGAACTGGCCGCCCTGCTGCTGGAACTGGCCCTGCTGCTGGGCGGGGCCGCCCTCGAGCTCGGGGCGGTGGCCGGCGTGGCCGGAGCCGAGCTGGGCCTTCATGCGCGACAGCTCGTTCTCGACGTCGGAGCCCGAGGACAGCGCCTCGAGCTCGCGCGCGATGTCGTCCTGGCCCGAGCTCGTCGGGTCGTCGAGGACGCCGGAGGCGAGCAACTCGTCCATGGCGCCGGCACGTGCCTGCAGCTGGGCCGTCTTGTCCTCGGCGCGCTGGATGGCCAGACCGACGTCACCCATCTCCTCGCCGATGCCGGAGAAGGCCTCGTTGATCCGCGTCTGCGCCTCGGCAGCCGAGTAGGTGGCCTTGATCGTCTCCTTGCGCGTGCGGAACGCGTCGACCTTCGCCTGCAGCCGCTGGGAGGCCTTGACGAGCTTCTCCTCCTCCGCCTGCAGCTGGGCGTGCTGCTGCTGCAGGTCGCCGAGCTGCTGCTGGAGGCCGGACTTGCGGGTCAGGGCCTCGCGGGCGAGGTCCTCCCGGCCCACCTCGAGCGCCTTCTGGGCCTGGGTGCTCAACTTGTCCAACTGCTGGTTCAGCTGCGTGGCCTGGAGCTCGACGCGCTTGCGCGACGTGGCCACGTCGGCGACGCCACGGCGCACCTTCTGCAGCAGCTCGAGCTGGCGCTGGTAGGAGTAGTCAAGGGTCTCTCGGGGGTCCTCGACCTTGTCCAGGGCCTTGTCGGCCTTGGCACGGAACACTGTCGACATCCGCTGCATGAATCCGCTCATGCGTCCAAGACTAGGGGCAGGGGTGTAACGGATCACAGGGTGTGCGCGTGGTTGATTCGGATTCCGGGGTTGTTTGGGGGACAATCCGGGGGTCCCCAGAACGACGAACGACGAGGTACGCCATGGCCAGACTGTTCCGCCCCTACAACAAGGAGGCGAAGTCCGAAACGGCCGTCAGCGACCCCGCGCCGGTCGAGGAGACCGGGGTCGACGCGCAGGGACGCCGCGTACCGAAGAAGAAGGACGCCCCCACGCCGCGCCGCAAGGACGCCGAGAAGGCCCGTCTGGAACGCGTCAACCCGACGCTGACAAGGAAGGAAGCCAAGAAGCGCGCCGCCGAGGCCAACCGCGAGAAGCGGATGGCGGCCCTCGAGGCGCGCGACTCGACGCCTGAGAAGCTACTGATGCGCGACGTCGTCGACTCGCGGTTCAACCTGGGCGAGGTGCTGCTGCCGACCCTCATGCTGGTGCTGGCCCTGTCGTTCGTCCAGCCCTACTGGCCGCAGGCCGCCAACGCGTCGATCATCCTGATGTACACGTTCATCGTGCTCGTCATCGTCGACCTGTTCGTGCTGTGGCGGAAGTTCAAGAAGATCTGGGAGGAGCGTCACCCAGGCAGGTCCACGAAGGGCACCGGCGTGATGATGTACGGCTGGAACCGGGCCATCCAACTCCGCCCGCTGCGCATGCCCAAGCCCACCGTGAAGCGCGGGGACAAGATCTGATGTGGCGCTGGGAGCCCGACCAGGGCACGATCGACACGACCTTCCCGTCGCAGGCCGAGGCCGAGGCCTGGCTGACCGAGGCGTACGAGGACCTCGCCGACCAGGGCGTCACCGAGGTCACGCTCCACGAGGGCGACCGGGTCGTCTACGGCCCCATGTCGCTGCTGCCGAGCTGATCAGCCCGCGACGACCTCCAGCACCGTCCCGTCCCAGCGGTGGACGGCGTCGGAGACGCGACCACGCGCGGCCGCGTACGACCTCGACACCTGCTCCCGGACCCACGACAGCGTCGCGGGATCCGCAGGATCGGGGAAGACCCACACCTCGCGAGAGCTCGGCACCGCCACCAAGTAGGGCCGCGACGGGTCGGCGCCCAGCTCACGCAGCAGCCGTGCGCAGTCGAGCAGCCGTGTTGCGGTGTAGATGTCGCCGGTGACCCGCCAGCCCGACAACGGCGGACCGGTGAAGGCCTGCACGTGCACGGGCTCGGCCAGCGTCGGGCCAAGCGCGGCGACACCCGCTGCCTCCAGCCCGCCGCGGTCGTCGATCTGGGCGGGGGTCAACCGGGTCGCCGCATGGGCCTCGTCGAGCACGAGATAGGCCACGAGCCCCGCCGGGCCCGGCAGCGTCGAGGTCGGGTCGACCTCACGCGGGTGGGTCAGGCGCAGGCGTACGCTCCCCCGCCCACCGACCTCCCGCAGGTGGGACTCGTGCTGCTCCAGAGAGGCGACGACCTCCCCGGCCGCCGCCACCGGGGACATGCCCCGGGAGACCAGCCCCGCGTACGCGAAGGCCAGATCGTCGAGGCGCTGGGCGACGCCGGAGTCGAGCACAAGCACGGCGTCGCGCACCTCGTAAGCACGCCCCTGCGCCCGCAGCCGCTCACGGACCGCGGTGATCGGCTCGTCCTCGGGACCCGACGGCACGCCCACCGGCTCAGACCTCGCGGACGCCCGGCGTCACGAACGGCGGCTTGACGACCTCGAACTCCTCGACGCGGCGGCGCACCTCGACGCCGACTGTGTCGCCCTCGGCGACCGACGCGTCGACCAGCGCGAGCGCGACGCCCTGCTTGAGCGATGGCGAGAAGGTGCCCGAGGTGATCTCACCGACCGGTCGTCCGCCGACGACCACCGACATGTGGGAGCGCGGGATGCCGCGGCCCTTGGCCTTCAGACCACGCAGCAGTCGCTTGGGCTTCGCCTCCTTCTCGGCCCGGAGCGCCTCGTGGCCGTCGAACGACTCCTTCTTCCAGCCCACGGCCCAGCCGAGACGGGCCTGGACGGGCGTGATCTCGGGAGAGATGTCCTGGCCGTGGAGGGCGTAGCCCATCTCGAGGCGCAGGGTGTCACGGGCACCGAGACCGCACGGGCGGATGCCGTCGGCCTCCCCCGCCGCCATGACTGCGTTCCAGACGGTCCCCGCGTCGGCGCTCAGGGCGACGAGCTCGTAGCCGCGCTCACCGGTGTAGCCGGTGCGGCACACCGTCAGGCCCACGCCCTCGAGCTCGGAGACGTCGAAGGACATGTAGTCGTGGCCGGTCGGCAGGCCGAGACGCTCCAGCACGTCGTCAGACCTCGGCCCCTGGACGGCGAGCACCGCGTACTCGTCGTGCTCGTTGGTGAGCTCGAGTCCCGCGGGCAGCCCGTCGCGCAGCGTCTCGACGACCTTGGCGTTGTTGGCGGCGTTGGGGATGAGGAAGACCTCCTCGTCGGAGAAGCGGTAGGCGATCAGATCGTCGACCACGCCGCCGTCGGCCTGGCACAGCATCGTGTATTGGGCCTGGCCGTTCGAGATCTTGTCCAGGTCGTTGGTGAGGCGCGTGTTCAGGTAGGCCACCGCGCCCGTCCCCTTCACCCGGGCCTTGCCCAGGTGGGAGACGTCGAAGATGCCCACGCCGTCGCGAACCGTGTGGTGCTCGGCCAGCACGCCGCCCCCGGCGTACTCCAGCGGCATCGACCAGCCGCCGAACTCCGCCATCTTGGCTCCGGCATCGACATGGCACTGGTGCAGGGGTGACTGCTTCAGCTCCGACATCCTGACTCCCTCGTCTCTCGTCTCGTGGACGTGGCCGAACCTACCGCAGGACAGATCGGCCACCACCACGGGACAGGGCTGTCGGAGCCGACGGGTAGCGTGTCCCGACGAAGCAACCGTTTCCGACCTGTGAAGGAACACAACGTGCCCACACCCGCCCTGCCCAAGGTCACCGTGGCCAAGTCCGTCCCGGCCGACGCCGACGTCCTCGTCGTCGCCGCCCAGGGCTCCGAGCCGGCCCTCATCACCTCCGACCGCGCCCTCGACAAGGCCCACACCAAGCAGCACGGTGCCGGCGTCGCCGAGACGGCGGCCCGCACCGGGTTCACCGCCAAGGTCGGCGCGACCTCGCTGCTCCCGGGTGTCGGCGGCCGCATGCTGGTTGTGGCCGGTGTGGGCACCGCCGAGCAGGCGACCCTCGAGCAGGCGCGTCGTGCCGCGGGCGCCGGCGTACGCGCCGCCTCCGGTCTGGGCAAGGGCCTGCGCGTCGCCGTCGACATGGACGCCACCGAGCCCGAGATCCTGCGCGCCGTCACCGAGGGTGCGCTGCTCGGCTCCTACTCCTACGCGGGTGTCCGCTCCGGCGACGCCCCCGAGGCGAAGATCTCCGAGATCGTCATCGTCTCGCCGTCCGCCGACAAGGACACCGTCGCCGCCGCCGTGGTCATGGCCACCGCAGTCGTCGCGGCCCGCGAGTGGGTCAACCTCCCGCCCAACCTGCTCTACCCCGAGACGTTCGCCGAGGAGGCCCGCGCCCACTGCAAGGGCTCGAAGGTCTCCGTCGACGTCCTCGACGACAAGGCCCTCGCGGCCGGCGGCTACGGCGGCCTGACCGCAGTCGGCGGCGGCTCGTCGCGCAAGCCCCGCCTCACGCGCCTGGCGTACGCGCCCCGCGGCGCCAAGCAGCACCTCGTGCTGGTGGGCAAGGGCATCACCTTCGACTCGGGCGGCCTCGACATCAAGCCGCCGGCCTCCATGGAGACGATGAAGTCCGACATGGGCGGCGCCGCGGCCGTCATCGCCGCCGTCCGCGCCATCGCCGACCTGGGCCTGAAGGTCAAGGTCACCGCGTACGCGTGCATGGCCGAGAACATGCCCGGGGGCGAGGCCTACCGCCCCTCCGACGTGCTGACGATGTACGGCGGCACCACGGTCGAGAACTACAACACCGACGCCGAGGGCCGCCTCGTCATGGCCGACGGCCTCGCCCGCGCCAACGAGGACGACCCCGACCTCGTCGTCGACGTCGCCACGCTCACCGGCGCCTGCATGGTCGCGCTCGGCTCCCACACGTTCGGCGTCATGTCCGACGACGACGTCGTGGCCGCCGCCGTGCTCGATGCCGCCGAGGCCGCTGGCGAGGATGCGTGGCAGCTGCCCATCCCCGAATGGGTCGACGAGACCCTCGAGTCGAAGGTCGCCGACGTCCGCTCCGGCGGCGAGCGCATGGGCGGCGCCCAGGTCGCCGCCGGATTCCTGCGCAAGTTCGTCGACGCCGACACCGACTGGGCCCACCTCGACATCGCCGGCCCGGCGTTCAACGAGAAGGGCGCACACGGCTACACCCCCAGCGGCGGCACAGGTGTGGCCGTACGCACGCTGGTCGAGCTCGCGCGCACCTTGTCCTGACGCTCGCGCCCGCGCGCCGGGGTCCGGCGTCCTCCTTGCAGTCGTCGGGTTGTCCCGGCTCGCGCGCGACGCGCGGAGTCCCCTGTCGTCGTCGCAGTCGTCATCGCCCCCGGGGCAGTTTTCGTTCTCACCACGAAAGCTGTCGCGGGGGCGATTCCTTGGTGCTCCTTACGACAGGGGGCGCGTCGCTCGACGCTCGCCGGGGAGGTCCGCTCCCTGCCCACTCACGCTCTCCGAGCGAGTGGTTTCCGAGCGAGCGCCAGCGAGACGAGGAACGCCAGCGAGACGAGGAACGCCAGCGGAACGAGGAGTCCTGGCGGACTAGCCCCGCTGCTCCTTGAGGCGCTCGTTCTCGGCGACCACCTTGCGGTGCACCTCGCGCTCGCGCTCCAGCCACGCGGGCGGGTCGGCCAGCAGCTCGCCCACCTGGTCGGCGTTCAGCGGCTCGGTGATGCCGCCGCGGGCCAGACCGGAGTTCGAGACACCCAGCTTCTGGGCGGTGACCTCGCGCGGGAAGGGGCCGTTGCGGCGCAGGTCGACGAGCCAGGCCGGCGGGTTCTCGCGCAGGGCGTCGAGGTCGTCGCGGGTGAAGGACCTGCTCTGGAAGTCCTCGGGCGCGGCGGACAGCAGGATGCCCAGCTTCTGGGCGGCGGTGGAGGGCTTCAGGGTCTGGCTCACAGCCGTGAGCTGTAGCCCAGCCGCTAGCCTGCAGGGGTGAGCCAGACCCCGTCGACACCGCCCGGCCTGCGCATCGGGCACGTGCGCGGAGTGGTCCTCCACAAGTGGCAGCGCACCTGGGAGGAACGCTTCCGCAACCCGCTGACCATCACCGAGGTCACCGACGACGCCCAGCTGGCCGGCCTGCACGACGGCAGCCTGGACATGTGCTTCGTGCGGCTGCCCATCGACCGCGACGGCCTCCATGCCATCCCCCTGTACGAGGAGCAGATGGTCGCGTGGGTCGCCAAGGACCACCTGTTCGCCGCCGCCGACGAGCTGACCTCCGCAGACCTCGCCGACGAGGAGACGGTCCTCACCGAGCTGGACGCCGTCGCCGTCGACCGCGTGCTGGCCGGTGCGGTGCTGGTGGTGCCGATGTCCATCGCCCGCGGCGCCAGCCGACGGGACCTCGTCTACCGGCCGGTCGTCGACGCCGAGACCTCCCCCGTCGCCCTGGCCTGGCGCACCGACGACGACAACCTGTTGCTCGACGAGTTCGTCGGCGTCGTGCGGGGCCGCAGCGCCAATTCCTCGCGTACGCAGAAGGAACGCGCGGCATCGGGATCCCGGCCGGTGAAGGCACGGCCCCAGCCCAGGAAGCAGAGGCCACAGAAGGGACGTCGCGGCCGCTGAACGGGCACGCGCGTGGGGTTACGGTCTTGGAGCACCACGGCAGCGAGCCGTACGTCAGGGTCGAGCGGCACCGCGGGCGGTTCTCGGTCCCTAGGCCTAGGATGCCTGCGTGACCGAGCGCTCCACCTGGACCACCACGACCCACCACTGGGCGAAGGACGTCGACCTCGACCACCTGGCAGCCGTCCGGGCGGAGCTCTCCCGGCCCGGGGTCGCCGGCGGGCGCCGCCACCTGATTCTCGAGGTGCTTGCGTACGCCGATGACGAGGCCGCAGCGGCGGGGCGTCGCGGCACCGTCCAGGTCACCCACCTCGAGGACGGCGGCATCTCGGTCGACGACGACGGACGGGGCACCGACACCCGCCTCGACGAGCGGGGAGAGCCCATCCGCAAGCCCGTGATGGCCACGGCCGACGTCCGCTTCGGCGACCCCGCCACGGCGCCGCTCCTGCCCGACGGGCTCCGCCGACGGGGCATGTCGACCGTCGCAGCGCTCAGCACGGTCCTGATCCACGAGAACCATCGGTACGACGGCGCATGGTCCCAGACCTATCGCCACGGCATACCCGACGCCGACCTCGCGCCCGTCGTCCCGCGGGTCACAGCGGGACCGTGGTCACGTTCCACGCCGACGTCGACGGCCCCGACCGGCTGACGCCGGGAGATCTGCTGGCCTTCTCCTTCCTGGAGGTCCGGGTCAGCGGTCCTCGCGCGTGAGCTGGAACATCCGGTGGTCGCGCCACCGGCCGCCGATCTGCAGGTAGCGCGGCGCGACCCCGATCGCGGTGAACCCGTTGCGGACCAGCACGCGTTGCGACCGCACGTTGTCGACCAGCGTGCTGGCCTCGACGCGGTGCAGGGCGAGCTCGCCGAACGCCAGGTCGAGCATCTCGGCGACGGCCTGGCTCGCATACCCCCGGCCGTTGGCGTGCTCGGCCACCCAGTAACCGAGGTGGCACGACTCGAACGCGCCGCGAATCACGTTGGCCAGCGAGATCCGGCCGACGATCGCGCCTGCGTCGTCGACGACCACGTGGGCGCGGCCCTGGTTGGCGCGCGACAGGGAGGTCAGGACGGCCAGCACCTGCGCCTGACCATCCTCGGTGAACCAAGCCTCCTGTCGTTCCGGCTCGTAGGGCGCCAGGAAGTCACGGTTCGCCACGTACGCCGCCGCCAGCTCGGCCGCGTCCTGGATCTCCGCCGGCCGCGTACGCATCACTGCGCCTCGCGCCGCCTGTCGATCTTCTGGCGCGCGTTGTAGTCGCGCAGGCGCTGCGGGTAGGAGACGATCCCCGCGTCGTGGGCCGGCACCTTCATCTTCGCGGCCAGGCGGTGGCCGGCCTCGACCGATCTCACCGTGCGCCTCGTCGACTCCCCGTCCCACGCGACCAGCAGCATCGACGGCGTGGAGATGGTGGTCTCGGGCTCGATCCAGGCCTCGACGCCTTCCCGTTCGCGGGCCCACGCCACGAGGTGCGCCTCAGCCGCGTCGACGACGGCGGCCTTCTCCTTAGCGCGCTCGCGACTGACCTTCGGCTTCCGGCTGAACCACCCCACGGATCCATGATGGCGTACGCACCAACCACGGCCACCAACATCGACGTCGTCCGGCGTCGACAGCGGACTGCCCGGCTGCAACGATGGCGCCCATGACTACCACCTACGACGTTGTAGTGCTGGGTGCAGGCAGCGGCGGCTACGCGGCCGCCCTGCGTGCAGCCCAGATGGGACTCACGGTCGCCCTTGTCGAGAAGGACAAGGTGGGCGGAACATGCCTGCACCGTGGCTGCATCCCCACCAAGGCCTGGCTCCACGCCGCCGAGATCGCCGACCAGACTCGGGAGAGCGAGAAGTTCGGCATCAGGTCCACCCTCGACGGCATCGACATCGAAGGCGTCAAGAAGTACGCCGACGGCGTGGTTGACCGCCTCCACAAGGGACTCACGGGCCTCATGAAGCAGGACGCCATCGAGACCGTCGCCGGCGACGGCGTGCTCACCCCCGAGGGCGTCAGGGTCGGCGACCGACTCCTGCAGGGCCGCTACACGGTCCTCGCGTCGGGCTCGACCTCCCGCACGCTCGGCCTGCCGGTCGACGGCGAGCGGATCATCACCAGCGAGCACGCGCTGCGCCTGGACGAGCTGCCGAAGACGGCGATCGTGCTCGGCGGCGGCGTCATCGGCGTCGAGTTCGCCTCGGCATGGACCTCGCTGGGTGTCGAGGTGACCGTGGTCGAGGCCTTCGATCGTCTCGTGCCCGCCGAGGACCCCGAGATCTCCAAGGCCCTGGCGCGCGCGTTCAAGAAGCGCGGCATCAAGGCCCTCGCCGGCACCCCGATGAAGTCCGCCGAGCGGACCGACTCCGGCGCACGCCTCACCCTGGAGGACGGCGCCACCCACGAGGCCGACGTGCTCCTGGTGGCCGTGGGCCGTGGGCCGGTGTCCGAGGGACTGGGCTACGAGGAGTCCGGGGTCACGCTCGACCGCGGCTTCGTCACCGTCGACGACCGCCTGCGCACCACGCGGGAGAACACGTACGCCGTGGGCGACCTCGTCCGTGGGCTGCAGCTCGCCCACCGCGGCTTCGCCCACGGCATCTTCGTGGCCGAGGACATCGCCCACCGCGAGGGGAAGCTCGACGAGGCCCCCACGCTGGTGGCCGACGTGGAGATCCCCAAGGTGACCTACTGCGATCCCGAGATCGCCTCGGTCGGCCACTCCGAGGAGACGGCCCGCAGGGAGTTCGGCGACGAGGTGGAGACCTACTCCTACAACCTCGGCGGCAACGGTCGCTCGCAGATCCTGGCCACGCAGGGCTTCATCAAGGTCATTCGCCGCAAGGACGCCGAGGTCGTCGGCATCACGATGATCGGCGCCCGTGTGGGCGAGCTCGTCGGGGAGGCCCAGCTCATCACCGCCTGGGGCGCCTATCCCGAGGAGGTCGCCTCGCTCGTCCACGCCCACCCCACCCAGAACGAGGCGCTCGGCGAGGCCCACATGGCGCTGGCGGGCAAGCCGCTGCACGCGCACGCCTGATCCCACCCAGCCCTTCCGTCCACGACGCCACGGCCCACCCGTGCGGGCCGTGGCGTCGCGCGTGCACGGGGTGCGTACGGGCGGCGCCACGGGGCGTACGCGCGCCTGATCGACGAAAAAATGTGCGGCCCCCGGTGCGCGTCGCTGGGGTGTCCAATACGGTGGAGTGGAAACAGATGGATGCTGTGGTCACGCCCTCGTGCCACAGGGATAGGGTGTCCCCACAGCAGAATTGACGACGATCCCGAGGAGTCTCGTAAATGTCGACCGAAGTAACCCTTCCCGCCCTTGGTGAGTCCGTCACCGAAGGCACCGTGTCCCGCTGGCTGAAGCAGGTGGGCGACACCGTTGAGGTCGACGAGGCCATCGTCGAGATCTCCACCGACAAGGTCGACACCGAGGTCCCCTCCCCGGTCGCCGGCACCATCCTCGAGATCAAGGCCGAGGAGGATGAGACGGTCGAGGTCGGCGCGGTGCTCGTCGTCATCGGTGACGAGGGCGAGTCCGTCGGCTCCGGTGGCTCCGACGACTCCGCCGAGGCGGAGCCGGAGCCCGAGGCCGAGCAGCCCACGCAGGAGGAGAAGGAGGAGACCGAGGACGCCGCCCGCGAGGAGGCCGAGGCCGAGGGCCAGGCAGATCCGGCGGAGCAGCCGAAGCCCAAGGGCGAGACGAAGAAGTCGTCCGGCTCGGGCACCGAGGTCGCGCTCCCCGCGCTGGGTGAGTCGGTCACCGAGGGCACCGTCTCCCGCTGGCTGAAGCAGGTCGGCGACTCGGTCGAGGTCGACGAGCCGCTCGTCGAGATCTCCACCGACAAGGTCGACACCGAGGTCCCGTCGCCGGTCGCCGGCACGGTCATCTCGATCAACGCCGACGAGGACGAGACCGTCGAGGTCGGCGCCGTCCTGTGCGTCGTCGGTGACGCCGACGCCGCCGGTGGCGACGACGAGGCTGATGACGAGCCCGAGGCCCAGCCCCAGCGCGCCGCCGAGGACGAGGCCCCGGCTCAGGATGAGACGAAGTCCGAAGACGCCCAGTCCGTCGAGTCGGTCGAGTCACAGGCGGAGGCCGGCGACGAGGGTGGCCAGGCTCCGATCCCCGCACCGTCCAAGGAAGAGTCGCCGAAGCAGGAGTCCCCGAAGCAGGACGCCCCGAAACAGGACGCCCCCAAGCAGGACGCCCCCAAGCAGGAGTCGCCGAAGCCAGCCGCGCCGCGCGCCACGTCGGGTGACGACGCCGCGTACGTCACGCCGCTGGTCCGCAAGCTCGCCGCCGAGCACGGTGTCGACCTCGCCGGCCTGAAGGGCACCGGCGTCGGCGGCCGCATCCGCAAGCAGGACGTCCTGACCGCCGCAGAGGAGGCCAAGAAGGCGGCCTCCGCCCCGGCCGCCGCGGAGAAGCCCGCCGCCGCCCCGGCCGCGTCGTCGGCCGACGCCGACGCGAAGCGTGGCACGACCGAGAAGCTCTCGCGCATGCGCATGACGATCGCCAAGCGCATGGTCGAGTCGCTCCAGACGTCGGCTCAGCTGACGGCGACCGTCGAGGTCGACATGACCACGATCAGCCGCCTGCGCGCCCAGGTGAAGGACGACTTCAAGGCCCGCAACGGCGCCTCGCTGTCGTTCCTGCCGTTCATCACGAAGGCCGTCGTCGAAGCCCTGCGCGTCCACCCGAAGATCAACGCCACGATCGACACCGAGGCCGGCACGGCCACGTTCGCCAACGCCGAGCACATCGGCATGGCCGTCGACACCGAGCGTGGCCTGATGGTCCCGGTCATCAAGGACGCCGGCGACCTCAACATCGGCGGCATCGCGAAGAAGATCGGCGAGCTGGCCGACAAGGCCCGCACGGGCAAGGTCACGCCGGACGACCTCATGGGTGGCACGTTCACGATCACGAACTACGGCTCGGCCGGCACCCTGTTCGACACGCCGATCATCAACCAGCCGCAGGTCGCGATCCTCGGCACGGGCGCCCTGGTGAAGCGTCCGATGGTGATGACCGACAAGAACCTCGGCGAGACCATCGCGGTCCGCGACATGATGTACCTGTCGCTGACCTACGACCACCGTCTCGTCGACGGTGCCGACGCGGCCCGCTTCCTCTCGGCGGTCAAGGAGCGCCTCGAGGAGGGCGACTTCGGTCCCGAGTTCGGCCTCTGATCCAGCCGCGCGGACGCGGCCGTCACCTCCGGGTGGCGGCCGCGTCCGCGTCTTCCGTCCGTTCGGACCGGTGCGCCGCCGCAGCCGGGTCCTAGGCTGGTGGGGAACCGAGGAGAACCCATGATCGAGCGACCGCCGACCGACGCGCCCACCGAGGACGCCCCCGACCCGAAGCGCTGGAGGGCGCTCGGGGTCCTGGCGGCGGGGCTGTCGATGATCGTGCTCGACGGGACGATCGTGGGTGTGGCGCTACCCGCGATCATCGCCGACCTCCACCCTCCACCTCACCGACGCCCAGTGGGTCAACTCGCTCTACAGCGTCGTGTTCGCCGCCCTGCTGCTCACCACGGGCCGCCTGGGTGACCGCTGGGGACGCCGGGGCATCTTCATCGCCGGGGTCCTGGTGTTCGTCACAGGCTCGATCATGGCCGCCGCGGCCGGGGGTGCCGGGGCGCTGATCTGGTCGCGGGTGGTGCAGGGGCTGGGCGGTGCCATGATCCTGCCGTCGACCCTGTCGACGGTCAACGCCACCTTCCGCGGCCGCGACCGTGCCGCCGCCTTCGGCGTCTGGGGTGCGGTGATGTCCGGCATGGCCGCGGTCGGTCCGCTGCTCGGCGGATGGCTGACGCAGTCGCTCGACTGGCGGTGGATCTTCTGGGTCAACGTCCCGTTCGGCGCCGCGATCCTCGTCGGCGCCTTCCTGTGGGTTCCCGCGACCCGCGGCCTCCCGGGTCGCAGGGGCCTCGACGTCGACGGCCTGCTCACCTCTGGCATCGGGTTCGGCGCCCTGGTGTTCGCCCTCATCGAGGGCAACCAGCTCGGTTGGTGGCGGCCCAAGGAGCAGTTGACGGTGCTGGGCCTCACCTGGCCGACCACTGCCCCGGTCTCCCCCGTCCCCGTCCTGGCGGTCCTCGGCGTCGCCTTCATCGGCCTGTTCGTCCTCTGGGAGCGTCACCGCGCCCGGGTCCGCCGCGACGCCCTGCTCGACCTCGACCTCTTCCGTACGCCGACGTTCGCCTGGGGCAACATGACGGCCATGGCGGTCGCGATGGGAGAGTTCGCCCTGGTCCTGGTGCTGCCGCTCTACCTCATCAACGTGGTCGGCCTGTCGGTGCTGAGCACGGGCCTCGTCTTGGCGACGATGGCGCTGGGTGCGTTCTTCGCCGGTGCCTCGGCGCGCCACCTCGCCGCACGGCTGGGTGCCTCGGGGACGGTCGTGCTGGGGCTCGCCCTGGAGGTCGTCGGTGTGGCGGCGGTTGCCACGGCGGTCGTCCTGCGCGTCAGCCCCGTGGTCCTGGCCGCCGTGCTGGTCGTCTACGGGATCGGCCTGGGTCTGGCCTCGGCCCAGCTCACGTCCACCGTGCTGGCCGACATCCCCGCCGAGCTCTCCGGGCAGGGTTCCGCGACCCAGTCGACCGTACGCCAGCTGGGCTCTGCGCTCGGCTCCGCGGCCGCCGGGACGGCGCTGGCCGTGGGTCTCACCGCCAGCCTGCCCGACCGCCTGGCGGGCCTGGTCCCGCCCGCCCAGGCCTCCGCACTGACCGAGTCCGTCATCGCGTCGGCGGGTGGGGTGATCGCCGGCATGCGTACGCACGGCGCGACGCCGGTGACGGACGCCCTGGCCGCCGGCTTCGCGCAGGCCACCGCCCTGGCGGTCGGGCTCGCGTGCGGCTTCCTCGCCCTGGGCCTGATCGGTTCGCTCGCCGTGCGGCGGGCCGACCGCCGCAGCGCGGTGCCACCGGTCGGGCACGAGGTCGACTGACCCCTGCGGGTTCGCCAGATCCGGTGCCCGTGACGCAGGAGGGCGCTGGGCCGTGGCCGCAGCTGCCGCCCTGGTCGGTGACGGCCTGCTGGTCGTCGCGGCCCAGACCGTGCTCGGCGCCCTCCGCGGGTTGTGACCTCAAGCCGACCGGCGGGCGTATAGTCCCCGCATGCTCGAATTCCGCCGTCTGGGTTCCGTCGACTACCTCGAGGCCTGGGACCTGCAGCGCCAGGTGCACGACGATGTCGTTGCCACCGGCGAGGGAGTGGTCCTGTTCCTGGAGCACCCGCCGGTCTACACCGCGGGGCGGCGCACCGAGGACCATGAGCGGCCCGTCGACGGCACGCCGGTCGTCGACGTCGACCGCGGCGGCAAGATCACCTGGCACGGCCCCGGACAGCTGGTGGCGTACCCGATCGTCACGCTCCCCCAGAGTTCCGACGACCAGCCGGGCATCGGCGTCGTCGACTACGTGCGCCGCCTCGAGGAGGCGATGATCCGCATGATGGCGGGCTACGGCATCGCCACGGGACGCGTACCGGGCCGCTCGGGCGTGTGGCTCTCCCCCGACCCCCAGCGCGGTCTGCCGGAGCGCAAGATCGCGCAGATCGGCATCCGCGTCTCCCACAACACGACCATGCACGGGCTCGCGATCAACGTGGCCCCCGACATGGGCGACTTCGGCAAGATCGTGCCCTGCGGGATCGCCGATGCGGGCGTGACGTCCATGGCGATGGAGCTCGGCGACGCGGCGCCGACCGTCGACGAGGTCGCCGACGCCCTGCAGCCCCAGCTGGCCGAGATGCTCGGGTGGCAGCCGTACGAGCCGTCGCCCGACCTCACCCACGACCAGGCGCCGACCGAGGGCGTCACCTACGGGCTCACGGTCTGACCCCGTCTGGCCCCGCGCTCTGCGGGGCTCGCGACCTGACCGAGTGGGCGGTCGTCCCGTACGCGCTGGCCGCGACCGTGGTCGTCGGGATCCTCTCTCTGCTGGGCCTCACCGCGGCGCTGATCGGCCGGAGCACTCTCGCAGGACTGGGCACCTCCTCGCGTGGGGCATCCTCACGGTGCTCAACCACTGGTTCCTCAGGATCCTGCTGAAGGAGGCCGGCTGGAAGGACCCGCCCTGGGTGGGGCTCGAGATCGCCATCACCCACGTGCTCACGCTCGTCTCCCCCAGCAGCCACAAGGGCGATGCCATCTGGCTGTCGGCGGTGGTGCTCGTCGGGACGGCCATGTTCGCTGTCGGCGCAGGCTGGCTGGCGCTGACCCGTCGCGACGTCCGCTGACCCGGCGTACCATGGCCCGGTGACTGTTACCCCCGAAGGCCGCAAGATGCTCCGACTGGAGGTCCGCAACGCGCAGACCCCCATCGAGAAGAAGCCGAGCTGGATCAAGACGACGGCGAAGATGGGGCCCGAATACCGCGACCTCCACGCGCTGGTGAAGGACGAGGGCCTCCACACCGTGTGCCAGGAGGCCGGCTGCCCCAACATCTTCGAGTGCTGGGAGGACCGCGAGGCGACGTTCCTCATCGGCGGCGACTCCTGCACGCGCCGCTGCGACTTCTGCCAGATCGAGTCGAAGAAGCCCGAGGAGTACGACACGGGCGAGCCGGTGCGCGTGGCCGAGTCGGTGAAGACGATGGGTCTGAAGTACGCGACCATCACCGGCGTGTGCCGCGACGACCGGGAGGACCTGGGCGCGTGGCTGTACGCGGAGACGATCCGCAAGGTTCACGAGATGAACCCGGGCGTGGGCGTCGAGATGCTCGCCCCCGACTTCAACGGCCGCCCCGAGCTCCTCGGCCAGCTGTTCGAGGCGAGGCCTGAGGTGTTCGGCCACAACGTCGAGACCGTCCCCCGCATCTTCAAGCGCATCCGTCCGGGCTTCCGCTACGAGCGCTCGCTCGACGTACTGACTCAGGCGCGTGACGCCGGGCTGGTCACCAAGTCGAACCTGATCCTCGGCATGGGCGAGACCCGCGAGGAGATCAGCCAGGCCCTGCGCGACCTCTACGACGCGGGCACCGAGCTCATCACCATCACGCAATACCTGCGTCCGACGCCGATGCACCACCCGATCGAGCGCTGGGTGACGCCCGACGAGTTCACCGAGCTCGGCCAGGAGGCCGAGCAGATCGGTTATGTCGGCGTCATGAGCGGCCCGCTGGTACGTTCCTCCTACCGCGCCGGCCGTCTCTACCGTCAGGCCATGGAAGCGCGCGCGAACCAGGACAAGAAGGATGCGGTGAATGGCTGAGCAGCTCAGCGCCAAGGAACGTCAGGCCCAGGTCAAGGCCGCGAAGAAGGCCGAGAAGGAACGTCGCCGCAGTTCCACCGACCCGGCCGACATGGGGCGCATCCGCCAGATCCGTGAGGCCTACCGGCTGACCCACGAGTACGACAAGCCGCTGCCGTGGATCATGCTCGGCTGCCTGCTGGCGCCGATGCTGTTGTTCGTGATCATCGGGCTGGTGTTGAAGGCCACGTGGTTCACGTGGATCATGCTGGTCCTCACCGGTGTGCTGTTCGGCATCATGCTGGCGATGTGGGTCCTGACCCTGCGTACGAAGAAGGCGACGTTCGCCCGCTACGCCGACCAGGCCGGCTCGGCCGAGGTGGCCCTGCAGATGCTCGGCAACAAGTGGATCCACGACCCGGTGATCAACGTGAACCGCCACCAGGACGTCGTCCACCGCGCCATCGGCCCAGCCGGTGTCGTTCTCGTGTCGGAGGGTGACCCCCACCGCGCCAAGCAGCTGTTGATGCAGGAGAAGTCGAAGCACGAGAAGTTCGCTGGCCACAACGTCGTCGTCCACACCATCCAGATGGGCAACGCCGAGGGCCAGGTCCCGCTGAACCAGCTGACCAAGCACGTGTCGAAGCTGCCGAAGACGCTCGAGCCCCACCAGATCACCGCGGTGAAGTCGCGCCTGCGCGCCGTAGACGCCGTGCGTCCCAAGGCGCCGATCCCCCGTGGTCCGGTGCCCACGAGCATGAAGGGCGCCCGCAAGGGCATGCGCGGCCGCTGAGCCGTCGCCCCCTCCGCCACAACAGGCCGAAAACTCCACAGCAGGCGTTGCATCGCCTGTTGTGGAGTTTTCGGCCTGTTGTGCTGTGTCAGCGTCGTCGTGCGACCTCGGCGTCCCAGACGTCGCGCAGGCGCTGCGGCTCGGCCAGATCTGCCCATGTCCACCTCAGGACGCCCCAACCAGCGGTACGTAGGTCGCGCTCGCGCCGCTTCTCCTGCAGCACGACCTCCTCGGGTGCGCCGTAGGTACCCGCGTACTTCACCGCACCGTCGAACTCGCCGACGACTCGTTCGTCCTCCCACAGGAAGTCGGGACGCGCGATGAACAGGCCCGTACGCGGGCAGAACACCTCCACCTGCAGCTGCGGCGCAGGGATCCCTGCCCGGTGGAGCGTGACGCGTGAGTATGACTCGCCCGGTGTCTCGGCCCGCCCGTCGGCCAGGCGGGCAGCGGCCTTCGCACCGCCGATGCCTCGCCGGCGCCCCAGGCCCTCCAGCCCGACGAGCAGCAGGTCGGGATCGATCCCCTCCCCCGCGACGACGTCCGCCACGGCGACCGCTTCCTCGAGCGGGCGCGTCATCATCACGTCCAGCACCGTCCGCAGGCGTGACGTCGCCCGTACCCCCGCGACAAGGGCCACCTCGTCGGCCTCGAAGGCACCGGGGTGGACATGCAGATGGCGGCTCCGCCACGACTGCGTGGCGGACTCCCTGGTCACGTGGACCCGGTCGAGAGCGGAGCCCCACACGGGCAACCCGTGCAGCACCGCCGCGGAGACGTGGCTGACGACCGACGTCGGGTCGATCTGGGTGAGTGTGGCGAGGACGAGCCGCCGGTGCCGGTCGACCGCCGTCCCCTCCAGCGGTTCCTCCGCGTACACACCTCGGCGGATGGGGAACAGCTCTCTCCCGCGTACTCGCCGGGCGATGTCGTTGGAACGGAATCCCTCGGACGCGAGTGAGCGTGTGGTGCGCTGCATGCCCTTCACACATACCCCGCCTTCGCGGGGGATTGGCACATCCGGCCACAAACACAGGCCGAAAACTTCAGCACAGGCCGGCCAACGCCTGTTGTGGAGCTTTCGGCCTGTTGTGGGAGGGAGGGGGTACGCCGGCGGCAGACTAGACTCACCCGACGTGTCGACTCCCGCCCCCAACCTGATCAACGCCGAGCGCATCTCGAAGCAGTACGCGACGCGTACGATCCTCGACCACGTGACCCTGGGGCTGGGCCGCGGCGACGTCATCGGCGTGGTCGGCCGCAACGGTGACGGCAAGTCGACGCTGCTGGGCATCCTCACCGGGCGCATCGATCCCGACGACGGTCGCGTCACTCGCAGCGGCGCGGTCTCCATCGGCTCGCTGGACCAGGTCGACACCTATCCCCCGACCGCGACGGTCCGCGACGTGATCGTCGGCGGTGACCCGGACCACGTGTGGGCGTCCGACTCCTACCGTCGCGGCGTCGTCGAGCACCTGCTCGCCGACATCGACCTCGATGCGCCGGTCAGCCGGCTGTCGGGCGGTGAGCGCCGGCGTACCGCGCTGGTGGCGATCATGCTCGGCGAGCACGACCTGCTGGTGCTCGACGAGCCCACGAACCATCTCGACGTCGAGGCCGTCGCCTGGCTGGCGGAACACCTCAACACGCTCCAGCAGCGTGACGTGGCCATGCTGGTGGTCAGCCACGACCGCTGGTTCCTCGACGCGATCTGCAACCGTGTGTGGGAGGTCCATGACGGTGTGGTCGACGCCTACGACGGCGGGTACGCGGCGTACGTGCTGGCCCGCGCCGAGCGCGCCCGCCAGGCCGCCGCGAACGAGGCACGACGCCAGAACCTGGTCCGCAAGGAGCTCGCGTGGCTGCGACGCGGCGCGCCCGCGCGCACGTCGAAGCCGAAGTTCCGCATCGACGCCGCCAACCAGCTCATCGAGGACGTGCCGCCGCCGCGCGACAAGCTCGCCCTGCAGCAGTTCTCGGTGACGCGCCTGGGCAAGGACGTGTTCGACCTGACGGACATGACATACGACCTGCCGACCGGCCAGCGGCTGTTCAACCAGCTCACCTGGTCGATCGGCCCGGGCGAGCGCATCGGGCTGGTCGGCGTCAACGGCGCGGGCAAGTCGACGCTGCTGCGGCTGCTCGACCACAGCCTCGAGCCGACGTCCGGTCGGGTGAAGCAGGGCAAGACGCTGCGCATCGGTCACCTCACCCAGGCCGTGCGCGAGCTCGACGACTCCGACCGCGTCCTCGACAACGTCAACCGGCTCAAGCAGGAGACGAAGCTCGCCACGGGTCGCGAGGCCACGGCGAGCCAGCTGCTCGAGGAGTTCGGCTTCACCGGCGACAAGCTCGTCACGCGCATCGGCGAGCTGTCGGGCGGGGAGCGACGCCGCCTGCAGTTCCTGCGGCTGCTGATGGCCGAGCCGAACGTGCTGCTCCTCGACGAGCCCACGAACGACCTCGACATCGACACGCTGACAATCATCGAGGACTACCTCGACGGCTGGCCCGGCACGCTCATCGTCGTCAGCCACGACCGCTACTTCCTCGAGCGCGTCTGCGACGTCACCTACGCACTGATGGGCGATGGCCGCTGCGTCCTCCTCCCGGGCGGTGTGGACCAGTACCTGGAGCACCGGCGTACGCGCGAGCGCGGCGAGTCGAAGTCGCAGCAGGTCGCCGCCGACTCCCCCACCGCGAAGCCGGCGGCGTCTGGTTGGTCGGCCTCGGCGGCGGAGGTACGCCAGGCCAAGAAGGACATGGCCCGCGCCGAGCAGCAGATGTCGAAGCTCACGGCGCGGATCGAGAAGCTCCACGCCGAGATGGCGGAGGCCGCCGCCGACTACGTACGTCTGGCCGAGCTGCAGCAGAAGGTCGACGCGCTGACCGCGGAGCACGACGAGCTGGAGATGGCCTGGCTCGAGGCGGCGGAGGTCGCCGGCTGACATGGCCCGCGTACGCCGCATCCTCGTCCTCGGGGTCATCGTTGCGCTGCTGGTGACCCTGCCGTCGGTGATCGACGCGGGGCCGGCGTACGGGCGTTCGGTGGTGGGCGTGGCCCGGCGTACCGATGGTGCGGTGGTGGTCGTGACGGCGTGGTGCATCGGCAACCGCGAGGAGGACGTCCGCATCACCAGCTACAAGGAGGCGGAGGTCGGAGAGGAGCTCTACCGCACGCGCGGCCCGTCGAGCGACCCGTTGACCGTCGTGACAGCTGGCAAGCCGGACCGCGGCTTCGAGGTGCTGGTGAACCGGCCGATGCCTGACCATCCGATGATCGCGTACAACGCGGGGGCACGCCGCGACTGGCTGATCAAGCGCACTTACCCGTCGGCGGCGACGGTCTTCGTGCTGGGCGAGCTGCCGTTGACCGATGCCCCGGTCCCCGAACAGGTGATGGTCGGCCACCTCAAGGTCGTGCCGGTGCAGCAGCTCATCGCCGCCAAGTGCGTCGATCCCGGCTGAGGCGTACGCGGGTCAGCGGCGGTTGACGACGACGGTGCCGTTGACGAGGTCGTGGAGGCCGCGGCGGTGCATGCCGATCACGATCGCTGGCAGCACGAGGCAGATCATGGCCTGCCGCAGCGCGGCGCGCAGGATGCCGACGGGTTCGCCGTCGAGACGGATCACGGCGATGCGGGCGACGAGCTGGCCGAACGAGCCCCCGGTGGTCGCGGTGAGGATCGTCGACCCGACGTAGAAGACCGCCAGGATCATGAACGAGCGCCAGCCGTTGTCGCGGACCACGCCGGGGCCGAAGATCGCCACGGCGACGAGCATCGAGGCGGCCCAGTCGCCGACGAGGGCGGCGATGCGGGCACGCCAGCTGGCCAGCGATCCACGGCCCTTCTCCGGCAGGCCGATGGTCTCGCCGATCCACTTCTCCTCGATTTCCGTCGCGCTCACGCCGCCGATCCTAGGCCGTGGCCTGTAACACGCCCGAAACATGGCGGCAAAGCCCCGGAAATGACCACGACGTAAGGTCGGACCCGTAACCAACCACATGGAGGAAACATGTTCACCGGTGCCGACGACTTGCTCGCCTACCTCAAAGACGAGAACGTCGAGACCGTCGACGTGCGGTTCTGCGACCTGCCCGGCGTGATGCAGCACTTCACGGTCCCGGCCCGCGCGTTCGACGAGTCGGTCTTCTCCGACGGGCTGAGCTTCGATGGGTCGTCGGTACGCGGGTTCCAGAAGATCCACGAGTCCGACATGGCGCTGCTGCCGGACCCCACCACGGCGTACATCGACCCGTTCCGCAAGTCGAAGACGCTGTGCGTGAACTTCTTCGTCCACGATCCGCTGACCAAGGAGGCCTACAGCCGCGACCCCCGCAACATCGCACGCAAGGCGGAGGCCTACATGGCCTCGACGGGCATCGGCGACGCGGCGTACTTCGCGCCGGAGGCCGAGTTCTACGTCTTCGACGACGTGCGCTTCGAGACCAAGCAGAACGCGGGCTACTACCACATCGACTCCATCGCCGGCGCGTGGAACACCGGCCGCGAGGAGGAGGGCGGCAACCGCGGCTACAAGGTGAAGTACAAGGGCGGCTACTTCCCCGTCGCGCCGACCGACCACTTCGGCGACCTGCGCGACGACATCGTCCGCCACATGGAGAACCTCGGCCTCGAGGTCGAGCGGGCCCACCACGAGGTCGGGACCGCCGGCCAGGCCGAGATCAACTGGCGCTTCAACACGCTGATGAAGTCCGCCGACGACGTCATGAAGTTCAAGTACATCGTGAAGAACACCGCGTGGGCCGCCGGCAAGACGGCGACGTTCATGCCGAAGCCGATCTTCGGCGACAACGGCTCGGGGATGCACGTCCACAGCTCGATCTGGAACGACGGCAAGCCGCTGTTCTACGACGAGGGCGGGTACGCCGGCCTGTCGGACATGGCACGTCACTACATCGGCGGCCTGCTCAAGCACGCCCCGTCGCTGCTGGCCTTCACCAACCCGACGGTGAACTCCTACCACCGCCTCGTGCCGGGCTTCGAGGCGCCGGTCAATCTGGTCTACTCCTCGCGCAACCGCTCGGCGTGCATCCGCATCCCGATCACGGGCTCCAACCCGAAGGCCAAGCGCGTCGAGTTCCGCTGCCCCGACCCCTCGTCGAACCCCTACCTCGCCTTCTCGGCGATACTGCTGGCCGGCCTCGACGGCATCCAGAACAAGATCGAGCCGCCGGAGCCGATCGACAAGGACCTCTACGAGCTGCCGCCGGCCGAGTACGACGACATCGCCGTCGTGCCGCCGACGCTGGAGGCCGTGCTCGACTCGCTCGAGGAGGACCACGAATACCTGCTGCAGGGCGACGTGTTCACCGAGGACCTGATCGAGACGTGGATCGACCTGAAGCGCGCCGACGTCGACGCCGTACGCGTGCGCCCGCACCCGCACGAGTTCGAGATGTACTACGACATGTGATCCGTACGCGACGGCCCCGCTCGAAGAAGCGGGGCCGTTGTCGTTGGCACGGAGCAGTTCCTCAGCAACCCGCTCCCGCCCCGCGAGGACGAGGAGCGTGCCAGGCAGTTCGTCGCCTCGGCGCTGTCGTCGTGACCTGTCGCGCTCAGCGCGGCGCGCCGGGCGGCTGACCGCCGGGGCCCATCGGTCCGCGCGAGCCACCGGTGGCGCTCACACCGCCGCCCGGCTCCACCCGCATCGTGAGGGCGGCGGTGTATCCCTGCGACACCGATCCCGTGACGGACGCAAGCTGGAGGACTCCCCCGTCCTCGCCGAAGACGTTGTCGCTCTGCAGCGACAGTCGGGACAGGTTGGCGGTGCTGCCCGCGTACGCGGACTCGCGGTAGACCTCCTCGCAGACGCTCTGCGGCAGCGCCAGCTGGGACGTCTGCACGATCTGGCCCGAGCCGGAAGTCGCCTCCGCCACCGAGCTGAACACCTCGAAGTGGATGTGCGGCCAGCGCCCGGCGTAGCAGCCGGGGAAGACCGTCGTGAAGGACACGTTCCCATGGGCGTCGGTGGGCTGGACGCCGCGGAGGTAGTTCTGGTCGGTGTGCCCGGACGAGTACAGCGAATAGCTCCCGTCCGGCGTGCAGTGCCACAGGTAGACCGCGCCGTTCGCCACGGGTGCCAGGGCCTCGCCGGTCAGGACAGTGAGGTTGACCGTCAGGGGTACGCCGGTGACCTCACCTGAGCTGGCACCGAACGACCTGGTCAGGTCCTGCCGGACGATGCCCTCGGCGTCGAGGGTGTTGACGCCGTTCGAACCGTCCCCCGGGTAGGGACCGGCCGTCTCCTCGGGGATCTCGGCCAGTCCGCCGGCAGCGCTCGTGGTCGGGCCGCTCGTGGATGCCCCGGTCGCCCCGGCCGCGGCCGCGCAGCCGGCGAGCCCGGCGGCGCCGAGCCCGCCCAGGACGCCGAGCAGGCCGCGGCGGCTCAGCGTACGCAGGTCGTGGTGAAGCCCCTCGGTGTGCTGGGGTGTGGTCATGGTTCTCCTCCGGTCGTCGGTCCCTCCACCGTCGCGACCCGACCTGTGCGGCCGCTGAGAACCGGGTGTGCAGCACCTGCGGGCCGACGCTTCCTACGACGGAACCCAGCCCCGCCTTGGTGGCCGACTGACCTGCGACGCGCCTACCCTGTGCGGGCCCGCCCAGATTGGAGTAGTCATGAAGCGTCCCGTGATCCTGACCGCCGCCGCCACCCTCGCGCTGGCCGGGTGCGGTACGCCGCCCCCGGAGAACACGGCCGCGCCATCGGCGTCGGCGTCCGCGTCGAAGCAGGCGTCGCAGAAGCCGAGCGCGACGCCGTCGGCCGCCCCGACGCCGACCGCCTCTCCGACCCCGGCCGGCTCGACCGAGCTGAAGAGCGGCGCGAACCACAACGAGCGCGCGGCGGCGTACGCCTATCCGGCGAATGACGTGCACGACTGGCTGCACGGCGCGAAGGAGAAGTCGCCGACCTACCCGAAGGACAAGAAGGTCGCCTTCCTGACCTTCGACGACGGACCGACGACCTCCACGCCGAAGGTGCTCGATGCGCTGAAGGAGGCCGGCGTGCCGGCGTCGTTCTACATCATCGCCGGCCCGCAGGGACTGGAGAAGTCCGACCCGGCGATCCTGAAGCGCACCATCGCCGAGGGTCACGCGGTGTGCATCCACACCTACTCCCACAGCTACAAGACGCTCTACCCGGGCAACCGCGCGAGCGCAGACAACATCGTCGCCGACTACGACAAGGCCGTCGCATCGGTACGCAAGGTCCTCGGCGACGGTTACTCCTCGAAGTGTCAGCGCTACCCCGGCGGTCACGGCTGGAAGGCGATGGAGGCGTCCGACAAGGCCATGCAGGCCAAGGACGTCTGGTATCTCGACTGGAACTCCGAGAACGGCGACGGCACCGACTCCGCCCCGGGCTCCGGCGAGGGCCGCGCGGCGCGTGCGATGTCGACGCTGGGCTCGGGCCCGAACGTGGCGGTCGTGCTGATGCATGACTACCAGGGCTCCGACATCACCGTCGCCTCCGTCGCCCCTCTGGTCCAGCAGCTGAAGGCCAAGGGCTACGAGTTCGGCATCATCGGCTGACCCCTCGCCCGGCCCGACGAGCTGAAGGACCACGGGAGGACGATGAAGAAGTCCGAGCCGGGCAAGCTCGCGTACCTCGTGGCCCACAAGGAGAAGCACGGCATCCGCTGAGGCCCGTTCACCGCAGGTGGCGCAGGAAAGCCTGCGGGTCGCGCAGGAAGTGTCGCTGGTCGACGACGAGCGACAGGTCTTCCCACACGGTCTCGTGGAACCCGTCGCCGTCGAGCTCGAGGATCCGCGCGCCCGGCAGAGCCGCCAGCACCGGTGAGTGGGTCGCCACGACGAGCTGGGCCTTCGGCTCGGCCATCAGGTCGATCATCATGGCCAGCAGCCGCAGCGACGACCCGAACGACAGCGCCGACTCGGCCTCGTCGAACACGTGGAGCCCGGGGCGCGGGCCGCCGCGGGCGAAGCAGCGGGTCTCGACGATCTCGAGGAACGACTCGCCGTGGCTCATGTGGTGGAGCCCGGGCGAGCCGATCGACTCGAGATAGGTGTAGTAGCCGTGCATCGTCTCCCCGCGCAGGAAGAACCCGTCCTTCGACGCGCCCGCTCCCCGCTCGACGCGCAGGTCGTCGGCCAGCGGTGACTCGGTGGCCGCGGTCTGGTGCATCGCACCGGCGGAGCCGCCCTCCGGGTTCAGGCCGTACGCCGCGGCCAGCGCCTCGACGATCGTCGACTTGCCCGTGCCGTTGTCGCCGACCAGCACCGTGGCCTGCCCCAGGTCGAGCCCCTCGGTGAGGAGCTGGCGTACGGCTGGGACGGTGTGGGGCCACAGGCGTCCCACGGTCACGTCGTCGCGCGCCCTCACCCGTCGCACGGGGCGCGCCACCTGCCAGTCGTCGATCACGCGACAGACGGTACGCGACCCCACCGACACGACCCGTCCGGTCGTCGGGTAGGCATGGACCTGACCGAAGGAGCGCCCATGCCACGCCAGATCGCCACCAACACCTCCGTCGACCTCGACGGGCTGCTGGAGTTCGTCCGCCCGCGTCACCACATGCTGCTGATCACCCGCCGCGGCGACGGCTCCCCACAGGCGTCGCCCGTCACCGGCGGGGTCGACGACTCCGGCCGGATCGTGATCGCGACCTACCCCGAACGTGCGAAGACCCGCAACGCCCGCGCCCGCGCGGACGTGAGCGTCGTCGTGCTCTCCGACGAGTGGAACGACGCCTGGGTGCAGGTCGACGGCACCGCCGACGTGGTGGACGCGGCCGACGACGTGGAGCCTTTCGTCGAGTACTTCCGCAACATCGCCGGCGAGCACTCCGACTGGGACGACTACCGGAAGGCGATGGTCGACCAGGGCAAGTCCCTCATCCGGGTCACACCCACGTCGTGGGGCCCGGTCGCCACGGGCGGGTTGCCTGCCCGGCTCGCCTGACCGGGAGACCTGCGCCCGGCCGCGGGCTCACTTGTGGAAGACCGACACCCCGCTGTCCATGGCGGTGACGAAGAAGTTCTCACGGCCGCCAAGTGCCCCGTCCTTCTTGACCGAGCAGGCCGGCTTCTCGTCCAGGCGCGTGTTCTTCGGCACGACCTGGACCTCGGGAAGGTCGGCGGCACAGCGCACGTCGGAGTACTTCTGGCCGCGCGCGCCCGCTTCCTGCACGGCCTTCAGCATCGCCAGCTGGACGCCGCGGGAGGTCACGACGACGTCGCGCTCGGGCACGACGAACGTGATCAGCGCAGCGCTCTCCTTGGTGACCTGGACCTTGTGGCGGATCGGCTGGCCGGCGTAGGTGACCGTGCATTCGTACTGCTTGTTCCCCGTCGGCGTGCACGTCGCGCTGATCGGTCTGTCCAGGGCGGACTGCTGCAGGACCTCGTTCTCCAGGCGGTAGCGGATCTGGTCGCCCATCCGATGTTCCTTCGACGCGCTCGGATCCGGGTTCTTCGCCGGATCGGACAGCGACGGCTTGCCCTTCTCCGGGGCGAGGCCCTCCGGGAGCGGTACGCCGTCGCCTCCGCCGGAGCAGCCGGCGGCGACCAGGCACGCGGCCACCTGGCGGTCAGGACAGCACTCTTGAAAGTCGACATGGTCCCCCATCTTGGCGGCTCGTCGGTTCATGCCCCGCGGGAGACGGCGGTCGCCTCGACCTTCCGAGACCGCGTCGGTCCTAGGAGTGCGGCGGCCTGGGCCACCACCCGACCCAGGGGTACTTCCGGCCGTTGAGCCACTTGCCGAGCCACGTCGAGCGGACCAGCAGGTGATAGCTGCCGAGCAGGACGAGCGTGCACCCGACGATGACGACCAGCGACTTGAGCAGCCACGGCAGCGGCGAGCCGAGCAGCAGGAACTGGGCGAGGACCACGAGGGGCAGGTGCACGATGTACATCCAGTAGGAGGCGTCGGCGACGTAGCGGGCGGCGAAGCTCTCGGCGGCGAACAGCTGCGCGAACATGCCGAGGAAGCCGTAGCACCACGCCCACACGGCCACGGCCACGACCAGGCGCATCCACCAGGGCGTCACGGTGGACTCCATGTTGAACTCGGCGCCCCCACGCACCACGAGCAGCGATGTGGTCGCGAGCGCGAGGAGGAGGTGCACGGGCCACGACCTCATCAGTCGGGGCAGCGCCTCTTCCCGCCCCCAGCAGAACCAGCCAGTCAGGAACGCGCCGAGGAAGGCGATGCTCGAGGGCAGCTCGGGGAGCAGGGTGACGGGGCCGCCGATGATCTTGTGCGAGAGCTCCAGGCCGGCCCAGTAGGTGGCGGCGGGCACCAGGACACCCCCGGGTCTGGTGAGCAGGTCACCCAGGAGCACACCGGACCGCTCGGCCCAGGCGTACCGCCCCACGAGGGCGCGGGCGACCAGGACCACGGCGTACAGCTGGAGCAGCGTCCACAGGAACCAGAGGTGACCGGGCGACAGGATCAGCAGCCACAGGGGTACGCCGGGCGGCGGCTCGGGAGGCGGGACCCCCTGACCCGCGTAGGTGAGCGCCCCCACGGCGATCAGGGCGATGAGCATCAGGGGTGCGAACACGACGAACGGGAGCCCGATCCGCTTCAGCCGGTCCTTGACGAAGGACGCCGTTCCGCGGCGCCCCACCGACATGCGCGCGAAGAAACCCGCGAGGAAGAGGAAGAGCGGCATCCGGAACAGGTGGATCCACATGGACAGGACGCCGGCGACGGGAGAGGTGCGGGTGTCGGTGACGAGCCACGGGAAGCTCGGGACATAGGCGAGCAGTCCGTGCAGCACGATCCCGAGGAGCAGCGCGGCCCCGCGGAGCGCGTCGAGGCCGTGGATGCGCTGACGGGGTGCGGCCGTCGTCTCGGTGGTGACGGTCCGGGCGGACATGTCAGGCCTCCGGCTCGGGGCCCACGCCGGGCAGGACGGTGTCGATGAACTGCTGGAACCTGTCGGGGTGGACGATCGCGATGCCCTGGTCCCGGTCGGCGAGGACCAGCAACGTGTCGCCGGGCTTGATCCCGTAGAGGTCGCGGGCGGCCTTCGGGATGACGATCTGTCCCTTTTCGCCGACGACGACCGTCGCCGCGTGCTTGCCGGGTGGATTCATGACTCCTCCTAGGTGAACCAGTAGGAAAAGTGTAACTCATCCCACCCGTCACCGAGACGGCCATGTCCGCACCCGCGAGGCCATCGGCGTGACGACGGCGACGTTCGCGCACGGCGGGACGGCCGGCGAGCGTGTCCCGGGCTCTGGCGCGCCCGGTCAGACGATCTTCTTCACCACACGCATGGGCGCATGGGAGAGCACGAACCCCATGGGCACCCACGGCCACGCCGGGACGAACGCCTTCGTCTTCCGCGCCTCCATTGCGGCGACCATGGCGCGCACGCCCGTCTGCGTGTCGACCATGAACGGCACGTCGGCGCCCTCGTTCATCTCCGAGCGGATGTAGCCCGGGTAGAGCACGGACACGTCGATGCCGGTGCCGTCCAGCTCGGCGGCCAGGCCCTCGCCCATGCGCGCGACGGCGGCCTTGGTGGCGGCATAGATGTTGAAGTACTTGCGCATGCCGCGCAGCGCCGACATCGACGACACGAGCACGAGGTGTCCACGCCCGCGGGGACGCAGCAGCTCCAGCGCCGACTCGCACTGGTTCAACGTGCCGATGAGGTTGGTCTGCACCGCCATCCGGTTGGCCTCGGCCTTGCCCTTGCCGATCGTCGCGCCGCCGCCGACCCCCGCGTTGGCGATGAAGCGCGCGATCCCTCCATGGGCGGTGTCCGCATCGCGGAACACCCGTGAGACGGCCTCGTGGTCGGCGACGTCGAGCGCGTGGGTGGTGACCTTCACGCCGTAGGTCTTCTCGAGGTCGGCCGCGAGCGCGTCGAGGCGGTCGACGCGGCGGGCGCACAGGGCGAGGTCGCAACCCTTCGCGGCGAGCTGGCGGGCCATCTCGGCGCCGAGCCCGGACGAGGCCCCGGTGATCAGGGTGGTCAGGCGTTCATCAGTGCGAGGCATCGCTGCTCCAAATAGATCACGGCCTGCCGGAATTCAGCGAAGGCCTCGTTGGTCGTCTGTCCGTGGAAGTACCGGTAGTGGATCTGCTGGGCGATCCCGGCGAGCCGGAACAGCCCGAAGACGTCGTAGAACCGCCACTGCTGCGGGGTCACGGTGAGCCCCGTCCGCGCGGCGTAGCGTTCCACCACCTCGGCGCGGGTGAGCATGCCGGGCGCGTTCGTCGGCTGGCGACGGAAGGCTTGGAAGACCTTGTCGTCACCGGCCTCGACCCAGTACGCCAGCGACGAGCCGAGATCCATCAGCGGGTCGCCGACGGTCGCGAGCTCCCAGTCGAGGACGCCGCGGATCGTGGTCGGGTCGGCCTCGTCGAGCACGAGGTTGTCGAAGCGGAAGTCGTTGTGGATGAGGCACTGGCCCACGTCGCCGGGCTGGTTGTCCCGCAGCCACCCGATCACTGCCTCGTAGTCGCCGACGTCCGGCGTACGCGCGGCCGCGTACCGCTTCGCCCAGCCCTCGACCTGGCGCCGAACGTAGCCGTCGCCGCGCGACAGCCCGCCCAGGCCGAGCGCCTCGACGTCGGCCGCGTGCAGGTCGGCGAGCGTGTCGACGGCACGCTCGCACAGCGTGCGCACCTGGTCCTCGGTGATGTCGGCGGGCATGTCGCGGCGCAGGATCAGCCCCGGCACCTTCTCCATCACGTAGAACTCCGAGCCGATCACCGACTCGTCGCCGCAGTACGCGACCATGCGCGGCACCAGCGCGAACCCACCGGCCAGCGCGGCCTGCAGGTCGTGCTCACGCTTCATGTCGTGGGCACCCCGCGACTTCGTCCCGGCCGGCGGGCGGCGCAGGATGAGCTCACGGTCGGGCCACGTCAGCTGGTAGGTCAGGTTCGACGCGCCCCCGGAGAACTGGCGCACGCCGGGCTCACCCGCCACGTCGACGCCTTGGCCGCGCAGCCAGTCGGCGACGGCGGCGGCGACGAAAGCGTCCTCGTCGCGGACGTCGCGGGGCTCGTTGGCGGCGCTTGTCATCGTGCCTCCCTGTACTTCTTGAGCTCATGGCGGGCCACCTGGTTGAGGTGGACCTCGTCGGGGCCGTCGGCGAGCCGCAGTGAGCGCGCGGCGGCGTACGCCATGGCCAGCGGTGCGTCCTGGCACATGCCCTGGCCGCCGTGGAGCTGGATGGCCATGTCGATGACGTCGCAGGCCATGCGTGGCACCGCGGCCTTGATCTCGGAGACACCGGAAGCGGCACCGCGTACTCCATCGGTGTCGAGGAGCCATGCGACGTGGAGGACGTGCAGGCGGGCCTGATTGATGCGGATGCGCGCCTCGGCGATGCGCTCGCGGTTGCCGCCGAGGTCGATGAGGTTCTTCCCGAACGCCTCGCGTGACAGACCACGACGGATGGCGAGCTCGAGCGCGTTCTCGGCCAGACCGATGAGGCGCATGCAGTGGTGGACGCGGCCCGGCCCCAGGCGCCCCTGGGCGATCTCGAACGCACGGCCGGGTCCCGCGATGATGTTGGATGCGGGCAGGCGTACGCCCGTCAGCGATACCTCGCCATGACCCAGCGGCTCGTCCCACTGCCCCATCGCCTGGAGCATGCGCTCGACGCGTACGCCGGGGGCGTCCATGGGCACGATGACCATGGAGTGGCGGTGGTGCTTGTCGGCGTCGGCGTCGGTGACCCCCATGAAGATGCCTACCTTGCAGTCGGGATGGCCGGCTCCCGACGACCACCACTTTCGGCCGTCGAGGACGACCTCGTCGCCGTCGAGGCGGGCGGTGGCCTCCATCGTCGTGGCGTCCGACGAGGCGACGCCGGGTTCGGTCATGAGGAAGGCGCTCCTGATCTCGCCGGCGAGGAGCGGCTCGAGCCACTGCTCCTGCTGCTCGGCCGAGCCGTACTTCAGCAGGACCTCCATGTTGCCGGAGTCGGGCGCGTTGCAGTTCAGCACGATCGGCGCGAGGAACGACCGGCCGCTGCGCTCGGCGATGCGTGCGTAATCGACGTTGCTGAGGCCGCCGTGGTCGGCGGGCAGGAACAGGTTCCACAGGCCACGCTCGCGCGCCTTCGCCTTGAGTTCGTCGATGCGCGGGTCGACGTCCCAGAAGGTGCCGTCGTCGCGACGTGCGCCCTCCCCTCCGCTCTCCGGTCGAGGAGCGCGGCGACGAGACGGGAAGTCGATCTTCGCCTCGAGGGGCTCCACCTCGGTGGCCAGGAAGTCGTCGACGGCGGCGAGCAGCTGGGCGCCTCGGGTGCTCGGTGAGAGGTCCATGACTTGATCGTGACACGTTATTGAGCAATGCTCAACAGCATGGCCGAGAAGAAGTCCCGACTCACCCCCGACGAGCGCCGCCGCCAGCTCGTGGGGATCGGGCTGCGCATGCTGGTCGAGAAGCCCATCGAACAGCTCTCGGTCGACGCCGTGGCCCGCGAGGCGGGGATCTCCCGGACGCTGCTGTTCCACTACTTCGCCACCAAGACCGACTTCCACCGCGAGGTGCTGCGCGCCGCCGCGCGCCGCGTGGCCCGCAACGTCGCGCCCGACGACGAAGCCACCGGCACCGAGGCGCTGCGCCAGATCGTCGACCGCTACCTCAGCCAGATCCGGCGCCGACGTGACTCCTACGTCCCTCTGGTCTTCGGCCAGACCGAGCCCGACACCGCCGAGAACCTGCGCGCCATGCTCACCGAGGTGGCCCTCCCCCACACCGACGCCTCTCGCGAGGTCGTGCACGCCTGGTTGGCGTACGTCGAAGACCGGGGCCTGCTGCTCACCGCCCCGGGGTCGAGGCAGGAACAGGACGAGGTCGCCCGACACTGCGTACGCGCACTCGCCGCCCTGGCCCAGGCCGACCGCACGGCATGACCGGTCGGGACCACGTGGCATGACCAGCGGGGCACCACGTGGCATGATCGGCGGCACCGACGACCCAGAAGCCCCGATGCACCAGGAACAGCCGACCAAACCCCGCCCCGACAACGCAACGCTGCGCGCGATCAGCGAGCGGGTGCTGTGGCTCGCGACCGCGATCGTCGACGGCGCGAACCGCCAGGGGCCCGGCACGGGCGTCAAGATCGGCGGCCACCAGGCCTCCTCGGCGTCGATGGTCACATCATGGTCGCCCTGTGGTTCGCCGAGCTCGAGCGCGAGGACCGCATCTCGGTCAAGCCGCACGCCTCGCCGGTGCTCCACGCGATCAACCACCTGCTGGGCGGCCTGGACGCAGCGTACCTCGACCGGTTCCGCCAGCTGGGTGGCCTGCAGTCCTACCCGTCGCGCCGCAAGGATCCCGACCAGGTCGACTTCTCCACCGGCTCGGTCGGCATCGGCGCCACCGCGCCGATCTGGGCGGCGCTGTCGCACCGCTACCTCACATCGCGCTTCGAGTCGACGCCCGCCGGCGGCCGCTTCATCAGCCTGGTGGGTGACGCCGAGCTCGATGAGGGCGCCATCTGGGAGGCGCTCGGCGATCCCCACACCAGCTCGCTCGGCGAGGTCATCTGGGTCATCGACCTCAACCGCCAGTCGCTCGACCGCGTCGTGCCCGATGTCCAGGTCCAGCGCCTCACCCGCATGTTCGAGGCATCCGGTTGGCAGGTGATCATCCTCGACTGGGGTCGCCGCATCAAGGAGGTCTTCGACCGGCCCGACGGTGGCGCCGCGCTGCGCGAGCGCCTGACGCTGATGCCGAACGAGGAGTACCAGCGGCTGCTGCGTACGCCGTCGCCCGCAGAGCTCGTCCGCCGCCTGCTCGGCGCCGAGCCGTCGGCCGGGCTCACGCGCATCGTCGGCTCGATCCCCGACGACGAGTGGCCCGCCCTGGTCCGCGACCTCGGCGGCCATGACTTCGACGAGCTCCTCGACGCGTTCTCGCGCGTCGACGACGACCGTCCGACCGCGGTCTTCGCGTACACGATCAAGGGGCGAGGCCTGCCGACCGAGGGCCACCCCAACAACCACTCCGCGCTGCTGTCGCCGGAGCAGGTCGACGAGCTCGCCGCCCGCCTGGGCATGAGCATCGAAAACCCGTGGGTGCGCTTCAGCGAGGGGACGCCCGAGGCCGACCTGTGCGCCGCGACGGCCGAACGCCTCGAGCGCGAACCCGTCGACGAGGCGTCCGCCCTGCATGTGCCAGCGACGATGGTCCACAGGTACGCCGACCGCATCTCCACCCAGGCCGTCCTCGGCAGGTTCCTGCGCGACATCGCCCGCGACGCACCCGACGTGGCCGCCAGGATCGTCACGACGTCCCCCGACGTCGCGTCGTCGACCAACCTTGGCGGCTGGATCAACCTCAACGGCGTATGGTCGGCGGTGCCACGCCACGACTGGTTCGACGACGACCGGCAACGCCTGCTGCGCTGGGTCGAGGGCACCAACGGCCAGCACATCGAGCTCGGCATCGCCGAGGTCAACCTCGTGTCGTTCCTCGGCGAGCTCGGCACGACCTGGTCGCGCTGGGGCGAGCGCCTCATCCCCATCGGCACGCTCTACGACCCCTTCGTCGAGCGCGCGCTCGAGCCGTGGCGCTACGGCATGTACGCCGGTGGCCAGTCGATCCTGGTCGCCACGCCGTCGGGCGTCACCCTGGCGCCGGAAGGGGGCGCACACCAGTCGATCGTCACCCCGTCGATCGGCATAGGCCTACCCGAGTGCGTCGCCTGGGAGCCCGCGTTCGCCAAGGACCTCGAGTGGACCATGCTCGCCGCGATGGACCGCGTAGGCGTGCCGGACGGCACCTCGGCGTACTTCCGCCTCTCGACCCGCCCCGTCGACCAGACGCTCGCCGGTCTCCCGACCGACGACCTGCTGCTGGAGCGCCGACGACGCCACGTGCTCGAGGGTGGTTACCGCCTGCGCGGTGGCGCGGACGACGAGGTGACGCTCGTCGGTCAGGGCGCGGTGATGCCACAGGTGGTCGAGGCCGCGGAGCGCCTGGCCGGCATGGGCGTACGCGCCGGCGTGCTGTGCCTCACCAGCGCCGACCTCGTCCACCGCGACTGGCGCGGGGAGCCCTCGCCGCTGACCGGCGCCACCACCGGCGTGGCGCAGCGCCTGTTCCCCGGGCGCGGCGGCGCGCCACTGGTGACCGTGCTCGACGGGCACCCGCACGCGCTGTCGTTCCTCGGCGCGATCCAAGGCGTCCCCGTACACAGCCTGGGCGTCACGGAGTTCGGCCAGTCGAGCCGGCTGGAGGACGCGTACGCGCTCCATGGGCTCGACGAAGTGGCGATCGTCAACGCGGCGCTGGACCTCACCCACCGCTGACCCAGGGACCCGCGGACCTTCGCGCGTGCACTCACTGGTCCGGTACGCCGATTCCCGGACCGATTCCATGAGCCCTCAAGCACGGATCTTGCTTCGTGGCTCGCCCTGCGGGAACGACGACTTGCAAATTCCTGCGACTCAGATAAGGCTACCCTCACCAAGGATTGATTAGGGCAGCCTTACCTACTAGGCCGTCACCCCGAGACAGCAGGAGTCCCCCATGTCCCTCGCGCACCGTTCCCCACGCGTCCTCGCGGCCGCCTCCCTCGCCGGCGTGCTGCTCTTGTCGGCCTGCGGCGGCACCCAGCAGGCCACCTCCCCGGCCTCGAACCCGGGGACGACGGTGACGATCGCGGACAATCGCGGCGAGCAGAAGGTCACCACCCCGCCGAAGTCGGTCGTCTCCACCGACAACCGCACGTTCGAGACCCTGCAGGCCTGGAACGTGAAGCTCGCGGCGGCTCCGCGCGGCCTCATGCCCACCACGAACCCCTACAAGACCGACGAGGCGATCGTCGACCTCGGCACCCACACCGCGCCGAAGATGGAGTCTGTCGTCGCCGCCGAGCCGTCGCTGATCATCAACGGCCAGCGCTTCGCGACCAAGTACGACGAGTTCAAGAAGCTCGCCCCCGACGCCACGATCCTCGACCTCGACCCGCGCGAGGGCCAGCCGCTCGACGCCGAGCTGAAGCGCCAGACCTCCGCCCTGGGCCAGATCTTCGGAAAGACCGCCGAGGCCGACCGACTCAACGCCGACCTCGATGCCGCGATCGCGCGCGTCAAGAACTCCTACAGGCCCGGCACGAAGGTCATGGCCGTCAACGTGTCCGGCGGCAAGATCGGCTACGTGGCGCCGTCCAAGGGCCGTACGCTCGGCCCGCTTTTCGACATGTTCGGCTTCGAGCCTGCACTGAAGGTCGAGAAGGCCACCAACGACCACCAGGGCGACGACGTGTCGGTGGAGGCCATCGCCCAGTCGAACCCCGACTGGATCCTGGTCCTCGACCGCGACGCCGCGATCTCCAGCACGCAGGGCAAGTCGAAGCCCGCGAAGGAGGTCATCGAGGGCACCGAGGCGCTGAAGAACGTCAACGCCGTCAAGGGCCAGAAGGTCGTCTACATGCCCAACGACACCTACACCAACGAGGGCATCCAGACCTACACCGAGTTCCTCAACACCCTCGCCGACGCGCTCGAAAAGAACAGCTGACGCGGTCCCCGATGGCCACCCTCGCACCCGACGGGACCACCACCCGTACGCGAACGCGTAACCGCCTCGTCGACCCTTGGCTCGTCCTGGGCATCGTCGGGGCGCTCGCGCTGCTGGCGCTCTCGCTGATGACCGGCGTCTACAACGTCTTCGGCGCCGAGGACGGCGGCGAGATGTTCGCCATCACCCGCATCCCCCGGACCATCGCCCTCGTGCTCGCCGGCGCGGCGATGGCGATGTCCGGCCTGGTGATGCAGCTGCTGACCCAGAACCGGTTCGTCGAGCCGACGACGACGGGCACGACCGAGTGGGCCGGGCTGGGACTGCTCGCGGTCATGCTGCTCGCCCCCGACGCCTCGCTGATGACACGCATGGTGGGCGCCGTCGCCGCAGCCTTCGTGGGCACGCTGGTGTTCTTCGCGTTCCTGCGCCGCGTCACGCTGCGCTCGTCGCTGATCGTGCCCATCGTCGGCATCATGCTCGGCGCGGTCGTCAGCGCGTTCTCGAGCTTTCTGGCCCTGCAGTTCAACGCCCTGCAGACGCTCGGCGTCTGGTTCGCCGGCAGCTTCGTCGCCGCGATCCGCGGGCAGTACGAGGTGCTGTGGGTGGTCGGGCTCGTCGCCGTCGCCGTGTTCGTGCTCGCCGACCGCCTCACCGTGGCGGGCCTCGGCAAGGACGTCGCCACCAACGTCGGCGTCGACTACGACCGCATCATCCTCCTCGGCACCGGCCTGGTCGCCGTCGCCACGGGAACCGTCACCGTCGTCGTCGGCAACCTGCCGTTCCTCGGCCTGGTCGTCCCGAACATCGTCTCGCTGTTCCGCGGCGACGACCTGCGCTCGAACCTGCCGTGGGTGTGCCTGCTCGGCATCGCGATCGTCACCGTCTGCGACCTGATCGGGCGCACGATCATCATGCCCTTCGAGATCCCGGTCTCCCTGATCCTCGGCGTCGTCGGCGCCGTCGTCTTCGTCACCCTCCTGCTGAGGTCCCGCCGTGGCTGACACCCTGACGCGTCCCGAGACCATCCGGCGTACGACCCCGTCCCACCGCACGTCGGGCGCCTTCGCCACCCCGGCCGCCCGCCGCCGCTACCTCCTGGTCGTCGCCGGCCTGGCCGTGGCCGCCGCCCTGTTCACCTTCGGCCTGCTGGCCTGGGCCAACCCCATGCCGGTCGGCTCGCGGGGCTTCTGGCTCATCGCCGAGCGCCGCTCCACCACCGTCGTCGTCATGGCGCTGGTCGCCTGCTGCCAGGCGCTCGCCACCGTGGCGTTCCAGACCGTCACCACCAACCGCATCATCACCCCGTCGATCATGGGCTTCGAGTCGCTGTTCGTCGCGGTCCAGACCACCGCCGTCTGGGCGTTCGGCGTCGCCGGCCTGGTCGCGCTGACGGGCACCACGCAGTTCCTGGTGCAGGTCGCGCTCATGGTCGGCCTGTCGCTGGCGCTGTACGGCTGGCTCCTGTCGGGCCGGTACGCGAACCTCCAGGTGATGCTGCTCATCGGCATCGTCATCGGGGGCGGCCTGGGATCGGTCTCGTCGTTCATGCGGCGCATGCTCTCGCCCAGCGAGTTCGACGTCCTCACCGCGCGGTTGTTCGGCTCGATCTCCAACGCCCACGCCGGCTACCTGCCGTACGCGATCCCGCTGTGCCTGCTCGCCGGTGGCGCGATCCTGATGTCGTCGCGCCGGCTCGACGTGCTCGCCCTGGGCCGCGACGCCACCATCGGGCTCGGCCTCGACCACCGCCGCGAGACGATCCGCATCCTGTTCCTGGTCTCGGTGCTGATGGCCGTCTCCACGGCGATGGTCGGCCCGATGACCTTCCTGGGCTTCCTGGTCGCCACGCTGGCGTACCAGCTCGCCGACACCCACGACCACCGCTACGTGCTCCCGGTCGCCGCGCTGTGCGGCTTCCTGGTGCTGACCGGCGCCTACTTCGTGATGAACCACGTCTTCTACGCCGGCGGCGCCGTGTCGGTCATCATCGAGCTCGTCGGCGGCTCGGTCTTCCTGTTCGTCCTGCTGAAGAAGGGTCGCCTGTGATCACGCTCACCGACGTCGCCAAGCGCTACGGCTCCGAGGTCCAGATCGGGCCCGTCGACATCCAGATCCCCTCGAGCGGGATCACCGCGCTCGTCGGCCCCAACGGCGCCGGCAAGTCCACGCTGCTGACGATGATCGGGCGCCTGCTCGACCTCGACCAGGGCACCATCGACATCGCCGGCTACGACGTGTCGAGCACGCGGTCGGCCGACCTGGCGAAGATCGTCTCCATCCTGCGCCAGGAGAACCACTACGTGACGCGCCTGACCGTGCGCCAGCTCGTCGGCTTCGGCCGGTTCCCCCACTCGAAGGGACGCCTGACCGAGGGCGACGAGGAGGTCATCAGCCGCTGCATCGACTTCTTCGACCTCACCGAGCTCGAGCACCGCTACCTCGACCAGCTCTCCGGCGGGCAGCGCCAGCGCGCGTACGTCGCGATGGTCCTGGCGCAGGAGACCGACCACGTGCTGCTCGACGAGCCGCTGAACAATCTCGACATGCAGCACTCGGTGCAGATGATGAAGCACCTGCGCGCCGCCGCCGACGAGTTCGGCCGCACCATCGTGATCGTGCTGCACGACATCAACTTCGCCGCCCACTACGCCGACCACATCTGCGCGGTCAAGGACGGGCGCGTCGTCGAGTTCGGCACGCCCGACGAGATCATGGCCGACGAGGTGCTGACCCGCGTTTTCAACACCCCCGTGCACGTCATCGACGGGCCGCGCGGGCGCCTGGCCTCCTACTACTGAGGGGGTGCGCTCAGCGACGCGGTCCCTCGCGCAGCGCGCGACCGACCATCTCGACCACGAGCTCCACCTCCTGGGCGGTCATGCGGAAGTGCGGCGTGAAGCGCAGCGAGTTCTCGCCGCCGTGGATGACGTTGAGTCCCTGCATGCGCAGCCACTCCTCGGTCGAGCCGAAGCCGTGGCAGGCGTACGCGTCGGACAGCTCGCACGAGAACAGCAGGCCGGTGCCCTGCACCTTGGTGATGGCCCCGCCCAGCTCGTCCTTGAGCGCCTCGAGCAGGTCGAGGGCCTGGCGGCCGCGCTCGGCGATGTTGGCGCGTACGTCGCCGGTGAGCATCCCGAGCGTGGCGCAGGCGACGTCGAGGGCGCGCGGGTTGGTCGTCATGGTGTTGCCGTACACGCCGGTGCGGTACATGGCGGCGGCGCGCTCGGTGACGGCGAGGACCGATAGCGGGAATTGCGCGGCGTTGAGCGCCTTGGAGTAGGTCTCCATGTCCGGGGCCTCCTGGCCTTCGAAGCCCGGGTAGTCGACGATCGACAGCACGCCGTGCGTACGCAGTCCCGCCTGGATCGAGTCGACCAGCAGCAGGCTGTCGTGCTCGCGCGTCAGGCGACGGGCGGCGGCGTAGAACTCCGGTGGCACGCCACGGCCGGGGTCGCCCTCGCCCATGACGGGCTCGAGGAAGACGGCCTCGATGAACCAGCCGTGCTCGTCGGCCTCGGCGAAGGCGCGCTCGAGCTGGTCGATGTCGTAGGGGTCGATGACGACCAGCGAATCCTCGCCCTGGAACGAGGCGAGGTGTTCGACGTAGGTCTCGCGCGACGAGTGCGAATAGATCGCCGGACGGTCGGTACGGCCGTGGAAGGCCCCCTCGACCACGACACGCCTGACCGCGCGACCGGCGAAGCGGCCACCGGGGCGCACCTTGTCCCACGCGTTGATGTCGGCGATGCGGGCTGCCAGCCCGACGGCCTCGGAGCCGGAGTTCAGACACATGAACCGGGCGAACGGGCAGCCGCCGATCGAGTGGCCGATCTCGGCGCGCAGCGCGGCGTCGAAGCGGCGCTGGGACGTGTTCGGCGTCATGATGTTGGCCATCACCTGCGGGCGGGCCAGCGCCTCCATGACGGGCTCGGGGGCGTGACCGAAGCCCACCATGCCGTAGCCGCCGGTGTCGTAGACGACCGCACCCTTGAGGGTCACGATCCACGGCCCGCGCGCCGCCAGCGCGACGTAGGGGTTAACCGACCCCGCCGCGTAGAAGTTCACGAACCCGGCCTGGAGGGCCTGCACCTGGGCTTCCTCGTCGAGGTCGAGCACGTCGGCCAGCTCGTCGCGCTGGTCGGCGTACGCGGCGGCGGCCGCCTCGACCGCCGCCTTGAGGTCGTCGTCGAAAGCGAACCGCTCCAGAACATCGTCGGGGAGGCCCTCGGTGCGGCGTACGCCGTCGTGGGCGCGCAGCGGGGCGAGCGGCAGCGTGATGGCAGTCATGGGGGCAACCTCCGGTGATCGGTGCAGAAGTTCGCGTTATTACGCGAAAGAGCGGGATGATCTCACGCATTGTGTGAGGCAAGCCATAACTATCACATAGCTCAAGGGTGCGTGAAGGGCTAGCGCAGCAGCATGGCGACGGCGGCGGTGGCACCAGCCACCACCACGAGGGCCCGCAGCACGGCAGGGTTCAACCGTTTGCCGATGCGCGCGCCGACGAGCCCGCCGACCACCGACCCGGCGGCCAGGAACACCACAACCATCCAGTCGAGGTCGGCCATCACGATGAAGATCGCCGTCGCGACGAGGTTCGAGGCGAACACGGCCAGCGTCTTGAGCGCATTCACGATGCGCAGGTCGAGGTCGAGCCCCAGCGCGAGCACGGCGAGCATCATCACGCCCGAGCCCGCACCGAAGTAGCCGCCGTAGACGCCGGTCAGCGCTGCGAAGAACGTCGTCACCGGGCCCGGGACCAGCCGTTCCCCCTCGTGACCCGACCGCCGTCGCAGCCACGCCGAGAGGCGCGGCTGCAGCCCGACGAGCACGCACGTGCCGAGGATCAGCCACGGGACGAGCGCCTCGAACACCGACCCGGGCAGGCGCAGCAGGAGCAGCGCGCCCACGATCGCCCCCAGCCCGCTGGTGGCCATCACCGTGGCGGTGACGCGGGGATGTGTACGCAACTCCTCGCGGTAACCCCACGAACCGCTCAGCGCGCCGGGGGTCAGGCCGACGGTGTTGGAGGCGTTGGCCACCACCGGCGGGAGGCCGAGGCCCACCAGCACGGGGAACGACAGCAGTGAGGCCACGCCTACCGTCGAGGTGAGGATGCCCGCGCCGAGTCCGGCGGCCAGGACCGCCAGTTGTTCGAGCCAGGTCATCACAGCAGTCTGGCAGGCGTACGCGCCGACGCCCACCGGTCCGCAGGTTTCCGACAACCCCCCGTGCCCTGTCGCGGGCCGGGCCCCAAGCTCGCAGTCATGACGATCTCCCGGCGTTCTCTCGTGCTGGGCGCATGGGCGCCGTGGTCAGCCCCGCCGTCGCCGCACACCCAAGCGAGACGATCCTCACGTCGGTGTGCGGATATCGGCGACCGCAACTTCGGCCGCGCGCACTGGAGCCGACGGCTGGTGCTGGTCGGCGTCCGGCAGCTTCGCGACCGGCACCCACCCGACGGAGCCGGAGGCCTGCTCGAGCTCCGCGAGCGACAGCTCGACCATGCTGCTGGCCGAGCCCGCGGCCGGGTAGACCACGTCGAAGCGCCGCAACGACTCGTCCAGGTAGACGGGTACGCCGGGGTTGACGCCGAACGGGCACACGCCGCCGGGCGCATGGCCGATGAGCTCCTCGACACGGTCGCCGGGGATCATGCGAGCCTTCGTCCCGAAGCTCTCCTTGAACGCGCGGTTGTCGACACGCGCGTCACCGGCGAACACGATCATCACCGGCGCCTCGTCGACGAGGAACGTCAGGCTCTTCGCGATGCGGGCCGGGTCGCAACCGATCGCCGCGGCGGCGAGCTCGACCGTCGCGCTCGAGCCTTCGGTCTCCCGGACGCGGTCGGCGAGCCCGTGGGCCGCCAACGCCTCACGGGCACGCTCGATCGGCACTGCTCAGCCACCCGCCTTGCGGCGCGTGAACTGCTTCTTGCCGGCAGCGGGTCCGTGGGCGGCCCCGGTTGAGCGCTGGACCTCCGTGTGGTTCTCGCCGCCGCCGTGGTTCTGGGCCTTCTTGCGCTCCAGGGCCTGGCGCATCTGCTCCTTGGGGTCGGGCGTGGCCGACGTGTCGTTGGTCATGTCTCACTGTGGCACAGGGGAGCACGACCCCACCACGTCGTCCACCCCCGAGTCGTGGGCGTCCGAAACTGTCTGGGGACCTCCTTAGCGTGGTCGGCATGTCGTCCCGCACCCGCTCCGACTTCGGCTCGCTCGGTGAGCGGGTGACGCATGCACCCTCGACGCGTCACGTCGAGGTGCGCAGGGGCGACACGTGGCTGCCCGGGTTGTTGGTCGACTGGATCCGCGTGGGCGACCTGTGGGCGGCCCAGGTGGCGTGGGTCGACGGCGAGCTTCGCAGCGCGATCGTGGCCGCCGAGCAGGTCCGTCCCGCCGGGCGATCCTGAGGCCCCCAGCCGTTCGGCCACGCCCCGCCCCGCCCGGTCGACCGCACCGCAGGAATAATGCGGTGAGTGACGAACCCGATCCCTCCGCTCGCCCCGCCCGAGCTGCCGCCGACTTTTCGGGCCCGCCAGCCCGGCCTCGATGACATCCCCGCGGTGCAGGCGCTGGTCCTCGCCCAACGGCGTCGCGTCCGCGGTGACGACGCCGGCATCGACCCCCGAGCGATCGAGTCCCAGGTGGCCGGCCCCGCGTCGTGGACTCGCCGGCAGGTCATTGTCACCCGCGACGGCGAGCTCGTGGCCTGGGCGTACGCGCACGACCGTGCCGCCGGCCGCACAAACGTCGACGTGTTCGTCTCCCCCGACCTCCACGACGCGGACGCCGTGGCGCTGCCGCTGCTGGAGTGGGTGCGGGCGGCGGCACGGCGACTGGCGCGCGTGCGTGGCCTCGACGGCACGACGCTCGACTTCGTGACGTACGCCGACGACACGCGCATGCGCAGCTGGCTGGAGCGCGCGGGCTTCACGCGGGCCCGCACCTGGCTCGAGCTGACCCGCCCGGTCTCGCCCGAGGAGGCGACGTCGCTGCCCGGTCCGCGTCCTGGCGTACGCATCCGTCCGGTCCGCACGCACGCCGACGGGACGCCGCTGGCGACCGACCTGCAGACGGTCCACATCATGCTGGAGGAGTCGTTCGCCGACCACTTCAATTCCTACCGGGAGTCGTTCCCCGAGTTCCTCGTCCGCATGCTCGAGAGCGGCGGGCACCGCTGGGACCACTGGTGGCTCGCGGAGTTCGAGCTCGACGGCCAGTGGTTCCCCGGCGGTGCGGTCGTGTCGTCGGTGCTGCCACCCGATGCGCAGGGTGTGGCCGGCAGCTATGTCGACTACATCGGCGTCCACCGCTCGGCCCGCGGCCGCGGCATCGCGAAGGCCCTGCTCCATACCGTGATCGCCGACGCGGCGGAGCGTGGCCGCGACCGCGTTGATCTCGAGGTCGACGCCGACTCCCCCACGGGCGCCGACGGCATCTACCGCTCGATGTGCTGGGTCGAGGACCATCGCACCGAGTCGTGGCACGCCACCCTGGGCAAGCCGGTGGTGGAGCCCAAGGAGGACTTCACCACCGGCTGAACGGCTCAGAGCTCCAGCTCGCCCAGCTCGTTCCAGCCGTCGCCGGGGGCCTCGACCGACACGACCTTCGGGCGCTCGGCGACGTACGCCCCGAGCGTCGACATCGCCTTCGCGAAGTGGTCGGACGACGTGTGGGCTGCGCCGGCGTCGCCGTCGCGGAACGCCTCGACGAGCACGTAGGTGTTTGGTTCGTCGAGCGAGCGAGACCACTCGAACCACAGGCAGCCGTCCTCGGCGCGCGTGGCCTCGGTGAACTCACGGCTGATCTCGGGCCACTGCTCGGCGTGTTCCGGCTTGACGGGCCACTTGACGACTATGGCGATCATGGTGCCTCCTTCGGGTTGTGGGCCCTCAGGCTAGCGGTCATTTCGCGGTGAGCCGGAGGGTGCCCTTCTGGTAGTCGTCGCCGGAACTGGAGGCCGACAGGCCGAGGGCCTGGAGCGCCTCGAGGTCGGCACGGTCCTTCGCCGACATCGACTTGCCCAGCTGAGCCTTGAACGCTGCGAGGTCGACGTAGACCGCGGTCTGGGCGGAGTCGACGTCGGCCACTGCCTTCTTGAAGTTCTCGTTGTCCTTGAGCTTCTTCGTCGGCCTGGCCATCGAGGTGGCGTACGCCTGGTTCGGCGACAGGTAGACCATGCCCCCCTCCTCGACCTGGGACACGGGAAACTCGCCGCCGGCGCTCAGCTTGTCGATCAGGGCCTTGAGCTTCGCCTTGTCAGTCTTGATCCCCACACCGATCGGAAGGCGCTTCGGGTCGGTCGACGAGGCCTTGGCGAAGTCGAGGTTGCCCATGCTGAGGCGCAGGTCCTCACCGAGGAGGGTCTCGAGGTCAGCGCGGCTGAGCCCTCTGTCGCTGAGCGCGTCCTCGCCGCCGGCGGCCTCGACGATCTGCGGGACCATCTCCTTGCCGTTCGCGATGCCCACCGCGATCGCCGCGTCGCCCGGCAGTTCACCGATGTCGGTCTTGGCCTTGGCCACGGGCCTGAGGCTCTTGGCGACCATCGCGATCTCGGGGTTGCCCCCGGAGAAGCGCAGGGTGGCGGCACCCGAGCGCACCGAGTCGGCACCGGTCTTGCCTGCGTCGCCAAGGTCGCTGCCCATCTCGGTCGCGACCTCCTGGAGGCCGGCCTGGTCGAACCATGCCGTGGCGAGCCCGGTGGTGCCGAGCTTGCCCATGTCCTCCGTGTAGACCTTGTTGTCGACCAGCTTCTCCTTGACCGCGCCGTACCCGTCCGCCGCGGCCTGGTCCTCAGCGAGCACGAGGTGGTCCTTGACGTACGCGATCCCCATGGCCGACGAGCCGGAGTTGCACTTCGCCATGGCCTGCGCCGCGGCACGGGCCTTCTTCTCGTCCTTGGACTGGACGACCACGATGGGAGACTTGCTGCCCCGTCGCATGGTGATCGCGGCATGGTCACCCATCCACGGCTTCACGTCGTTCTCGTAGGTCATCGCCTTCTCGCAGCCCGCGCTCTCGAGCACCGAGTCGACCAGCGACTTCTTCAGGTCGGTGCCCTCGTTGAGCTTCAGCCCCTCGCGGACGCTCGGTAACTTCATGCCGAAGCGCACCATCTCCAGCGACTGGCTGGCGCCGGGCGCCAGGTCTAGGTCGACGTGCAGGATCGCGTCCGACGGGGCGACTGAGGCGGTCGCGACGTCACCGCCGCCCAGCAGCGGGCTGGCGATGGCGTAGCCACCCCCGGCCACGACGGCGAGCGCCAGGACTCCAATGCCGACCTTGGCACCCGTGGGCATCCCTTTCTTCGGTGGCTGCGTGGCCGGACCGGCGTACGCACCCTGCTGCTGCGGGTATGCCTGAGGACCTGCCTGCGGCGCGTACCCAGGCTGCGGCGCGTACCCCTGCTGCGGCGGCTGCCAGCCGCCCTGGTTGCCGGGCTGCTGCGGCTGCTGCGGCTGCTGCCATCCGTTGTTGGTCATGTAGACATCCCCCCGAAGTCGTGTGCTGTCGCCAGCGTAGGGAGAGGACAGGTCCGTTCGTGGCCCGCGAGGACGACCGATACCAACCCGTGACGGGCGGACAGCGCGCCGAGCGGGCCCCACGCTGCGTTACCGTGACGACATGACGAACATCGCTGATCGCCACCTGCTCGGACCGGGCCCCAGCAACCCTTACCCCGAGGCCGTCTCGGCGCTTGGCCAGCCGCTGCTGGGCCACCTCGACCCCCAGTTCCTCACGCTGATGGACGAGACCTGCGACGGGCTGCGGAGCGTGTTCGGCACGCAGAACGCACGGACGCTGCCGCTGTCGGCCACGGGCTCGGCCGGCATGGAGGCCGCCTTCGTCAACACCGTCACCGCCGGTGACGTCGTGGTCGTGGCCGTGAACGGCCTGTTCGGCCAGCGCATGTGCGAGGTCGCCCGTCGCTGCGGTGCCGAGGTCGTCGCCGTCGACCACGAGTGGGGTCAGCCGGTCGACGTCGACCGCGTGCTGTTGGCCCACCCCTCCCCCAAGCTGATCGGCGCCGTCCACGCCGAGACCTCGACCGGTGTGCGCTCGGACATTGCCGCGCTCGGCGCCGGCAAGGGCGACGCGCTGCTGCTCGCCGACACCGTGACCTCCATCGCCGGCATCGAGCTGAAGCTCGACGAGTGGGGCGTCGACCTCGCGTACGCGGGCACCCAGAAGTGCCTCGGCGTCGCGCCGGGCCTCGCCCCGTTCTCCATCAACGACCGCGCCTTCGCACGTCGCATCGAGGACCCACGCTCCTGGTTCCTGGACCTCGGCCTGCTCGGCGGCTACCTCGACCCCGAGGGCAAGGGCGGCGGCCGCACCTACCACCACACCGCCCCCACCGGCATGGTCGCGAGCCTCCACGCGGCGCTCGACCGCATCCTCGACGAGGGCCTCGAGAACGTCTGGGCCCGCCACGAAGCCGCGGGCCGGCTGCTGCAGGACGGCCTGCAGGAGATGGGCCTCGAGCTGTTCGCCGCCGAGGGCTCGCGCCTGCCGGAGCTCACCACGGTGAAGGTCCCCGAGGGCGTCGACTCCGCCGAGGTCCGGGGGCGCCTGCTCAACGAGTTCGACATCGAGATCGGGGCGGGCGCCGGTGCGTACGCGGCCACTGTGTGGCGCATCGGCCTCATGGGCCACAACGCCCGGCCCGAGCGTGCCCTGATGGTGCTCGCGGCGCTGAAGAAGGTCTTGGGACGCTGACGTTTCGCGCACATTGGACGTCTTCCTGTTGGACCGCGCCACGATGTCGGCCGCCCTCGCCCCCGGGGGGCGGACGTCGATCTCGTCAACGACCACCTGGGCCCGCTCCACGACGACCTGATGACGTTCTGCCGCTGAGCGGCCCCCCTCAGGCCCGGCTGGAACCCCAGCCGAGCACGAGCGCGATGCCCAGCGCCGAGCGCGGGTCGTAGGGCCCACGCCACAGCCCGCCGTGCACGGCCTTGGCGGCCTCCTCGCGCCACGGCTCGCGCGGCTCGGCGGTCCGCCCGGACATCAGGTCGTGCACGAGCAACGCGGCCATGAGCGTGTTCGACGTCGCAGGCTCGAAGACCTCCACGCCGAAGCGGTGGGCCCCGGCGTACGCCGCTGCCAGCGCGCGGTTCTTTGTCACCGACCGCGTCTTCGTCGGCGGGGCGACGTTCATCGAGACCGGCAGGCCGTCCCGGAGGGCGACGCTCGCCCGCCAGCGCTGCAGGCGCTTGGCGAGGATGTAGTTCGGGCCCTGCTGGACGATCATCGAGTCGACCACGCCCGGCTCGGCGCCGGGGCGGTAGTTGCGCTTGAGCAGCTTGCCGCCGGACACGCCCTTGAGGACCGGCCGCAGGCGACGCAGCGTACGCGACTCGTAGGAGCGCACCGAGTGGTCGATGACGTCCTGCGGCACACCGAACACGTCGGTGGGCGTCGCGAGGTACGCCAGCGCAAGGCCGTCGCGGACCGACGAGAGATGGGTGGCGAGGGCGTCAGTCGCCATGGACACCCGCAGGTTGACCGCGCCGTCGGCGTACACGTAGTTGCCGAGGACGAGCGGGCCGTCGAACGACTCGAGCCAGTCGGCGACTGCAGACAGGTCGTGGAGCAGGTCGGCGCCCGTCTCGTCGCCGTGCCGGGGCACGTGGAGCGTGCCGGCGCCCTGGGCCGCGAGCGCCTCGACACGCCTCCAGATCTCGGGGCGAGGCAGGTCGATGGCGACGACCTCCGCACCCCAGTCGAGCAGGGCGCGCAGCGGACCCATCTCGGCCCCGGCACCGAGCACGGCCACCCGGCGACCGGGCAGCGACAACCACTCGGGATGGTCGACGACCTCGCGGACCGCGTCCGCGGCCGACGGCTCGATGATGCCGTCGGTCGTCCACCGTTCGAGCTGGGTGTGGAGCTCGGCCCCCTGGAGGCGGCGGCCGTGCAGGGGCAGCGAGAAGTCGTGCACCGGGGTGCCGGTGCCGACGACGGTGCGGGTGGTCAGGGGCTTCTCGGACTCGGTGGCGAACACGTCGTCGAGCGGGATCTCCCCGGAGCGACCGACGACGCGCATCCGGCGGTGGAGCGACTCGAGGCCCCTGCGAGCGATGCCGAGCGCTGCGTCGTCGGAGGCGAGACCGGCCTCGACGAGGCGACGCGCGTGGGCGGCATAGCCCGAGCGCCAATCGGTCTCGCCGAGGGCGGCGCGGGCACCCACGGGGTCGAGGTCGCCGAACGCGTCGGCGAAGACCGCCCGTCCGAGCGCGGTGGTGGAACGCTTGCCGTCGTCGCTGGTCGGGATGACCACACCGGTGGAGTCCATGCCCTGACCCTAGAACCCGTGGGAACACCGCGTGTCGGCAGGGGCCGGATCAGTCCGTCTCGCCCCAGAACAACCGGTTCATCACCGCGCGCGACTGGCGCGCGGCGCGGTGCCACTCCTCCACGAGGTGCGACCCGGCCCCCGGCCCCCGCCCCGTCAGCTGGGCCACCGCCGCGAGTTCGCGCGCGTCGACCGGCAGCTGGTCGCTCGCCTTCCCCCGCACCAGCATGATGCGGTTGCGCAGCATGCTCGCCAGCTCCCACGTGTGTCGCAGCGTGCTCACGTCCTGGGCTGACATGAGGTCGGCCTCCTCCAGCGCGGCCAGGGCCTCCAGCGTGCTGGGCGTACGCAGCGCCTCGACTGCGTGGGCGTGCTCGAGCTGCAGCAGCTGGACGGTCCACTCGACGTCGGACAGGCCACCCGGGCCCAGCTTGAGGTGGCGCTTGGGGTCGGTGCCGCGCGGCATGCGCTCGGCCTCCATGCGCGCCTTGAGGCGGCGGATCTCCGTGAGTTGGCCGGCGGTGAGCCCGCCCTCGGGCCAGCGGCGCACGTCGATCAGGGCGAGCAGCCGTTCCCCGGTCGCCCGGTCGCCGGCCCCCAGGTCGGCGCGCACCAGGGCCTGCGCCTCCCACGTCGCCGACCACCGCTCGTAGTAGTTCGCGTACGACTGGAGCGAACGCACCAGCGGGCCGTTGCGTCCCTCGGGCCGCAGGTCGGCGTCGATCTCGAGGCGGGGTTCGGGACCGGGCCGCGACAGCAGGGTCCGCAGCCGCGTCACCAGCGCGGTGCCACGGCTGCGCGACTCCTCCGAGTCGTCGGCCAGCACGAACATCGCATCGGCGTCCGACCCGTAGCCGAGCTCGCCACCACCCCAGCGGCCCATGGCGATCACGGCCAGCGGGCCCGGGTCGGCGTCACGGGCGGCGATCTCGAGGGCGACGTCGAGGGTCGCCCCGGCCACGGCGCTCAAACCGCGCCCGACCGCGTCGAGGGCCGTCACGCCCAGCAGGTCGCCGACGCCGACGCGGAAGAGCTCGCGGCGCCGGATCGCGCGGACGGCGTCGATGGCCGCCTCGGGTGTGTCGCACTGGTGGGCGACTTTGCGCATGGCCGCTGCGATGGCATCCCGGTCGCGCGGGGCCAGGTCGTCGGTGTCGGCGAGGAGCTGGACGGTCGTCGGGTCACGGCGCAACAGGTCCACCAGAAACCTCGACGAGGCGAGCAGCGTCGCGAGGCGTTCGGCCATCGCGCCCTCGTCCCGCAGCGCACGCAGATACCACGGCGTGTTGCCCAGCGCCTCGGACACCTGGCGGAACGCCAGCAGTCCGTGGTCGGGGTTGGGCGCCTCGGCGAACCAACCGAGCATGGCCGGCAGCAGCTGGCGCTGGATCTCGGCCTGCCGCGACACGCCCTGCGAGAGTGCCTCGATGTGCCGCAGCGCCCCGCCGGGATCGAGGTAGCCGAGTGCCTTGAGGCGCTGCTGCGCCGCCTCGGTGGTCAGCGCGACCTGACCGCTGGGGATGCGGGCGACGGTCTCGAGCAGCGGCGAGTAGAACATCCGGCGGTGCAGCGCCAGCACCCGGCGCGACCGCCTGCGCCAGCCCGAGACGACCTCCCGGGCGTCGGTGCCGAGCGTGCGGCCGATGCGGCGGAGGTCGTCGTCGTGGTCCGGCAACAGGTGCGTGCGCCGCATCCGGTGCAGCTGGGCGCGGTGCTCCAGCACCCGGATGAAGCGGTACGCCTCCTCCAGCTCCGCACCGTCGGCACGGCCCACGTAGCCGTGGTCGACGAGCGCCTGCAGTGCCGGCAGCGTCGCCCGGGCGCGAACGCGGTCGTCATTGCGGCCGTGGACCAGCTGCAGCAGCTGGACGGTGAACTCGACGTCCCGCAGACCACCCTCACCCAGCTTCAGCTCCCGGCCCTGCTCGCGCGCGGGGATCAACGAGATCACCCGGCGGCGCATGGCCTGGGTGTCGTTGACGAAACCGTCGCGCTCGGCGACGCGCCACACGTGGGGCGAGACGAGCTTGACGAGCTCGCCGGCCAGGTCGAGGTCGCCGGCCATCGGCCGGGCCTTGAGCATCGCCTGGAACTCCCACGCCTTCGCCCAGCTCGAGTAGTAGGCCTCCATGCTCGCCATCGTGCGCACCAGGGGGCCGGCCTTGCCCTCGGGTCGCAGCGCCGCGTCGACCTGCCAGATCGTGCCGGCGGCGGTGTGGGCCGAGCAGACGCGGGTCATCGCCGAGGCCAGCCGGGTCGCGGTGGCGACGGACGACTCGTCGTCGGTGACGAAGACGACGTCGACGTCACTGACGTAGTTGAGCTCCTGGGCCCCGCACTTGCCCATCGCGACGACCCCCAGCCGGGTCTCGGACGCCGCGTCCCCGACCTCGTCGCGGGCAACCGCGAGCGCTGCCTCGACAACCGCGTCGGCGAGGTCGGCGAGCTCGCCGGCGATGTCGTCCATCACGGCCAGCGGGTCGGGCGCGGCGAGGTCGCGGGCGGCGATGCGGGCGACCTCGGTGCGGTAGGCCAGCCTCAGCTCGTCGGCGGCGTCCTTGCGGCCGCGGGGGCGGGACAGGTCGGGATCGGCGTCGACGGCCTCGAGGAGACGCCGGCGCAGCGTCGCGGCCTCGGTGCGGCGTGGCGTCTCCGCGAGTGCTGCGACGGCTTCCGGGTGCTGTGCGAACAACGGGGGCAGCGCGGCGGACATGCCCAGAACCGAGGCGAGGCGGCCGAGTTGGTCGGCGTCGCGGCGCACCCTCTCCCACAGCTCCGGCTGGCCGTCGGCGAACCGGCCGAGGCCCGACAGCGCCTGGTCCGGGTCGGCGGTCCGAGCCAGCGCGTCGACGAGCCTGTCGAGATCGGCCGGGTCATCGGTGTGCCACGGCTCGAGGGCGGCGGCGGCCGCCGTGGCATCCGCGAATCCGAGCCGGGCCAGACGCCCCACCAGCGATTGTGACCTCACCCCAGCACCCTATGCCGGGCCGTGGACGCGACCATCCGAGGGTTCTCAAGCGTGAGATGTTGGATCCTGTTGGCTTTCCCGCAACCATGTTGACATGTGGTCAGCCTAGGGTGACAGACGTGACGGTGGTGACACAGGGACAGATGATGCTGCGCAAGACAGTGAGGGGCCTCGCCGAGCAGGCCGGCATCGTGTCCGCCCTGCTCTCGCGCCTCTCCCAGTCCGACTACACGCGCCTCACCCCGCGCCCGGGCCACCGTGTCGGCACGCTCGTCGGGACGCTGATCGTCTGCGAGGCCGACCTGATCGGCGCCCTGTCCCGCTCGACGAGTGCCCGCCCGGGCTCCCTGGCCGACTACTTGCAGGGCGAGCGGTTCACCCGCCACAACCGGGAAGACCTCGCCCGCGAGCTGGCTCAGCACGAGTCTGGAGCCTCGCTGGCCGAACAGTTCCGCTCCCAGGCCGACGAGCTGAAGATGCTGCTCGACGAGCCCACCGTGCCGTCGGTGGTGACGGTCGGACACCAGTCCCTGCGCCTGGTCGACCTGCTGCGGGCGACCACGATCGAGCTGCTGCTCGGCACCGACGACCTCGACACCGCGCTCCCCCACCACGACATCGAGTGGAGCCGGGAGGCGCTGGCCACGGGCGTCCGAGCCCTCACCGAGGTGATCGCCCAGCGCCACCCCGGCCGGTCGATCGAGGTACGCGTACCCCCGTTCGCGGCCGTCCAGTGCGGCATGGGCGACGACCCGTCCCATACGCGCGGCACCCCGCCCAACGTCGTCGAGACCGACGCCCGCACGTTCCTGCGACTCGTCCACGACCGCACGCGTTTCGCTGACGAGGTCGCCGCCGGGCGGCTCCACGCCTCGGGGACGCGCAGCGACCTGTCGGCCTGGTTCCCGCTGCTGCGCGACTGACACCCCGGGTCTGGGGAAGGCTCAGAGGACCGGCAGGTAGCGGTCCAACTCCATCGGGGTGACCTGGGCGCGGTAGTCGTCGAACTCCGCGCGCTTGTTGCGCAGGAAGAAGTCGCTCACGTGCTCGCCGAGGGTCTCGGTGACGAGCTCGCTGGACTCGGCGGCACGGATGGCCTCGTCGAGGTTGCGCGGCAGCGGACGCAGCCCCAGGGCACGCCGCTCGCGGTCGCTGAGCGACCATACGTCGTCCTCGGCCTCCTCCGGCAGCTCGTACTCGTTCTCGATGCCAGCCAGTCCCGCGTTCAGCACCAGCGCGTACGCCAGGTAGGGGTTGGCCGCCGAGTCGATTGACCGCAGCTCGATGCGGGCCGACGAGCCCTTGTGGGGCTTGTACATGGGCACCCGCACCAGCGCGGAGCGATTGTTGCGGCCCCAGCACACGTAGTTCGGCGCCTCCCCGCCACCGGCGAGGCGCTTGTAGGAGTTCACCCACTGGTTGGTGACGGCGCTGATCTCCTCGGCGTGGTGGAGCACACCGGCAATGAACTGCCGGGCGGTCTTCGACAGGTGGTACTCGGCCGTGGCGTCGTAGAACGCGTTGGTGTCGCCGGCGAACAGCGACATGTGCGTGTGCATGCCCGAACCGGGATGGTCCGAGAACGGCTTCGGCATGAAACTCGCCATGATGCCGGCCTGCTCGGCGACCTCGCGGACCACGACCCGGAAGGTCATGATGTTGTCGGCCATCGACAGTGCGTCGGCGTAGCGCAGGTCGATCTCCTGCTGGCCCGGCGCACCCTCGTGGTGGGAGAACTCCACCGAGATGCCCATCTGCTCGAGCATCGAGATCGCGCGGCGCCGGAAGTCGCTGCCGCGGCTCGACACCGTGTGGTCGAAATAGCCGGCACGGTCGATCGGCGTCGGCTCCTGGCCGGGGACGATGTCCTTCTCGAGCAGGAAGAACTCGATCTCCGGGTGGGTGTAGAACGTGAACCCCATGTCGCCGGCGCGCTTGAGCGCCCGCTTGAGGACGTAGCGCGGGTCGGCGTACGACGGTGAGCCGTCGGGAAGCTTGATGTCGCAGAACATGCGGGCGGTGGATCCGCCGTCGGTCCAGTCGCGCCACGGCAGCACCTGGAACGTCGACGGGTCGGGGTGGGCCACCATGTCGGCCTCGTACACGCGGGCGAACCCCTCGACCGCCGAGCCGTCGAATCCCAGGCCCTCCTCGAAGGCCCCCTCCAGCTCGGCGGGGGCGATGGCGACCGACTTCAGGAACCCGAGCACGTCGGTGAACCAGAGCCGGACGAACCGGATGTCGCGCTCCTCGAGCGTCCTCAGCACGTACTCGGTCTGCTTGTCCATGGGGCTGATTCTGCCCTGTGCCGGCGACCGCCTGCGCCGGTGGTCACGTTTGGGATGCGATGATGCTGCGCATGGGTGGACCCGGAGTACCGTTCGGCCCCGGTGATCAGGCGCTGCCGCCGCCGGGGTGGTACGCCGACCCCTCTGGTGCGCGCGACTGCCTGCGGTACTGGGACGGCGCGGCGTGGACGCCGCTGGTTCGCGACCTGCGCCCGCGGCGCCGGTGGCCGTGGATCGCCGGCGGTGCGGTGGCGGCGCTGGCCCTGATCGGCGCGATCGCGCTGCCCACGCTGAGCGATCCGGGCGTGCAGACCCGCCCCGCGCCCCCTGTCACCAGCCCCCGGCTGGTCCCGCCGACGGCCGCACCGCCGAGCGGGCAGCCGACCGTGCCGGGCATCTCGGCGGCCTGCCAGAGCGGGGACCCCGATCACCGCCAGGCCTACCCCCACGTCGCCGGCGAGGTACTCGGCGGCGGCTTTCGCTACCGGCTCCTGCCCGGCTGGCGTGCGTCGGACCCGCCGCCCCTGGAGTTCGGGAACGACGTGGCGGGGGGCCGCCCGGCCAATCAGGGTTCTCCCGCGTGGTTCGCCGTCGGCGCCGTCCGCGCCGACCAGAACGAGTTCGCCGCCCCCCCGCTCGCCGCTCGAACCATCGCAGACTGCCTGGACGGGTCGGACGCCGTGGACGGCCACACGCTGCTCGACGCGAAGGACGTCCCCGGCACCGCCGTGCCGGGCGCCCGTGAGACCGGCACCGTGCTGGCGCACTACGGGCCGGCCGACGGCACGGTCGAGCGCACCGTCGTCATCGTGGTCTCCGACACCGGCTCCCCGGAGTCGATGCCGTTCCTGGTGGCCGCGGGCGCCCACCAGGGCGAGGCGTCCGACAGCGACCTCCTCAGCCATCGCGAGCGCCTCAGCGCGTCTCCCTAGGCACGCGAGCCGGACTCATCCGCCGAAGAGCGCGCCCCTGATGCCGCCGTCTTGGTCGTCGTCCTCGTCGTCCTCATCGGGGTCGTTGAAGCGCGGGTCGTTGTCCCAGTCCTCGTTGCGGCGCTGGGCCGTCACGAGCGCCTGCTCGGCCTCGTCGCGCGAGTTGTAGGGGCCCATGCGGTTGTCGGCGCGGTCGCCGTCGTACTGCTCGACCTGCTTCGTCTTGAGGTTGTAGTACCACTGTCCTTCAGCCATGCGCCCAGTCTGGCGTACATGCCGGGCCCCGCGGGAGTGCCCCCGCTGAGGTGGAGGGCGTAAGGTGACGCAGCGTGAGCCTCGTTCAGCAGTTCCCCGTCTCCCCCATGCGCGCCGTCCCCCGTGACATCCCGCGTCCCGAGTACGCCGGCCGTCCCGCGCCGCGACCCTACGACGGGCCGCTGATCCAGCCGCCGGAGGTCATCGAGAACATGCGGGTGGCCGGTCGACTCGCCGCACAGGCGCTGGTCGTGGCGGGCGAGGCCGTGGCCCCCGGCGTCACCACCGACGAGATCGACGCGATCGTCCACGAGTTCCTGTGCGACCACAAGGCCTACCCCTCGACGCTCGGCTACCGCGGGTTCCCTAAGGCCTGCTGCACGTCGATCAACGAGGTGATCTGCCACGGCATCCCCGACGCGCGCCCGCTGGAGGACGGCGACCTGGTCAAGATCGACATCACCGCCTTCATCGGCGGCGTCCACGGCGACAACTGCGGCACGTTCTTCTGCGGCGACGTGGACGAGGAGTCCAAGCTGCTCACCGAACGCACCCACGAGGCCATGATGCGCGGCATCAAGGCGGCGAAGCCGGGCCGTCAGGTCAACGTCATCGGCCGCGTCATCGAGACCTACGGCAAGCGCTTCGGCTACGGCGTCGTCCGCGACTACACCGGCCACGGCGTCCACACCGCCTTCCACTCCGGTCTGGTCATCCCCCACTACGACGCGCCCCAGTTCAACGACGTCATCCAGCCCGGCATGACGTTCACCGTCGAGCCGATGATCACCCTCGGCGGGATCGACTGGTACCAGTGGGACGACGGCTGGACCGTTGTCACCAGGGACCACTCGCGCGTGGCGCAGTTCGAGCACACCATCCTTGTGACCGACAACGGCTTCGAGATCCTCACCCTCCCCTGAGGCTCGTGACGGGTTGACCCTCCCCCGGCGGGAGGTCCGAGCGTGGGAACAACCGAAGGAAAGGAATCCCATGTACTCGATCGGTCAGTTCTCCCAGCTCACCGGGCTCTCGGTCAAGGCGTTGCGCCACTACGACGCCGAGGGGCTACTCGTCCCCGCCGACGTCGACCCGTGGTCGGCGTACCGCCGCTACGACGGCTCGCAGATCCGCGACGCCGCGACGATCTGCGTGCTGCGCGCGATGGACCTCCCGCTCGTCACCGTCAGGGAGGCGCTCGCCGACCCGAGCCGGGTCGACGAGATCGTCGACGCGTTCGTGGCGGAACGCGAAGAGCGCCGCCGCCGCGAGGACCAGATCACCGCCGACGCCCGCCGCGCCCTCGCCGGGTATGCCGCCCCCACGACGCCGCAGCGGCGACATGCCGATGCCCAGCCCTGGGTCGGGCTGGTCTGTCGGATCAGCTTGGAGGACGTCGACGTCGACGAGCGCTCGGCGGCGTTCAACGAGCGCTTCAACGAGTTCTACCGGCGCGCGCACGACGCCGGCCTGGAACCGCTCGGTCACTGGTGGATGACCTCCGACGACACCGGCGACAGCAGCGAGCTCGAGTGCACCTGGGGGATCCCCGTACGCCACCTGCCCGACGGGCCGCTCACCGACGACCCGGACGAGCGCAGCGGCACGCTGCCCGCCCGCACCGAGGTGTACACCGAGCTCGAGGTCGACGACTCCGAGGCCGATCGCCTCCTCGAGGCGCCGCACCCGCTCGTCGTCGCCTTCCTCGGGGCCGGGCTCGAACCGGACGTGGACGTGCGGCAGGTCCACATCCCGGGGCCCGACTCGTTCAGGCTGCAGGTCGTCGCCGACCTGCCCTGACCTCCCCGGAATGTCCCGGTGGGACGGGAATGAAGTTGCGGGCATGTGAGAGTGCTGCGGAGCCCCCGACGTCCGGCCGCGGGCGCGACCACGGTTCGCCGGGGACGTGCCCGCGGTGGCACACTGGGACGACGACGAGGCGTCCAGGCGATCGCGGCGTACGCATGCGTACGGCGAGGAAAGTCCGGGCTCCACAGAGCAGGGTGGTGGGTAACACCCACCCGGGGTGACCCGCGGGACAGTGCCACAGAGAACAGACCGCCCCTTCAGGGGTAAGGGTGAAAAGGTGGTGTAAGAGACCACCGGCATCCCAGGCGACTGGGGTGGCCAGGTAAACCCCACCCGGAGCAAGGCCAGACAGGGAGCGTTCGAGGGCTGCTCGCCCGAGCTCCCGGGTAGGCCGCTCGAGGCCATCGGCAACGGTGGTCCTAGATGGATGATCGCCCGAGACACAACCCGGCTTATCGGACGCCTCGTCGCCAACTTCCCCCTGTCGGGGCCGGCGCCCGGTCAGCGCACCTGCGTGAACTGCGAGACACCGGTCCTGACGTCGGCGGAGTCGAGGCGCGCGCGGACCTCCTGGCCCAGCGGCAGCTTCGCCCCCTTCACGTTCGCCTCGACCGCCGGATCGGTGATCTGGAACCGCGCGCGCCCCTTCTGGGGGTCGGCGTCGACGACGGTGCCGGTGAACACCTCGCCGATGCGGCCCGAGAGCACCAGCGTCTCGACGAGATCGACGACGCCACGCTCGAACTTCTTCGAGCGGCGGTCGGACTCGGCCATCTCGTCGGGCAGCTGCGGCAGCGCGTCGATCACCCAGCGCGGCACCTCCTCGCCCGCGCAGATCGCGACGCAGGTCTCCCCCACGTAGCGGTCGACGAGGCGGCGCAGCGGTGCGGTGGCGTGCGCGTACTCGGCGGCGATCGCCGCGTGCTGGACGTCTTGGGGCACCATGCCGTGGAAGTCTTGGTAGCCGGCACCGCGGAATAGGCTGGTGCAGGCGTACATCATCGCCTTGTGGCGCCCCTGGGTCGGGTCGAGGGAGCGGACGAACTCCGGGTAGTCCATCTCGGCCGGCCACGCGATGTGGAGGGCCTTCGCGGTGTTGCGCAGGCGGCGCAGCGCGCCGTTGTCGGCCGGCGGAAGCGTGCGCAGGACACCGACCTCGGCGTAGAGCATCAGGCGGGCGGCGGACATGCCGGTCATCAGCGAGATCTGGGCGTTCCAGCCCTCGACGGGCAGCGGCGTGCGGAACTCGAGCTCCCAGCGGTCACCGTCGACACGGACCTCCTGCTCGGGGATGTCGAGCGATACGCCACCACGCTGCTTCTCGAGCTCCTCGCGCAGCAGACCCACCTCCTTGAGCAGCTGCAGCGACTCCGACGCGGTTCCGTCCTCGAGCTGGGCCTGGACGCCCTCGTAGGTGAGCTGTTCGCGGCTGCGCACCAGCGCACGCTCGACGGTGGGATCGGCGCACTCGCCGCGCGCGTCGAGCACCATCTTCCACACCAGGGCGGGGCGCACCTGGCCGGGCAGCAGCGACGCCGCGTCCTCCGACAGCTGGGGCGGGTGGAGCGGCGTCCGCCGGTTGGGGGCGTAGAACGTCTGGCCGCGGCGATGGGCCTCCAGGTCGATCGGGTCGCCGGCGGTGACGAACGCGGCGACGTCGGCGATCGCGTACCAGACCGTGTAGCCCTCCCCCGTGCGTTCGATGAAGACCGCCTGGTCGAGGTCCTTCGCGCCGGGCGGGTCGATGGTGACGAACTCGATGTCGGTGAGGTCGGCGTCGGGCAGCCGCGGTGCCGCAGCGGCCTTCTCGGCGGCGGCCAGCACGTCGGCGGGGAACTCTTCGGGCACCTCGAGCTCGTCGCGGAGACGGTCGAGCCCCTCGACGAGCGGGGTCGGGACGTCGGTGTCGCGCAGGCGCACGTGACGGCTCGGCATGGATCCTCCTCGTTCGGGTTTCGCCAGCCTAGCGGTCGCCCCCGACAGCCCTCGTGGGCCCGCCCTCAGGCCTCGCCGCGACGCAGGACGGCGTGAGCGGTCGCCTCGTCGACGACCAGGTCGGTCGCCACGTGCGCGTGCAGCGCCGCCACGAGCGCCGGCACCTTCGCCTCGCCGGCCACGACGCACACGCGCCGCGGCACGCGCTGCAGCTCGGCCGGGTTCAGCCCCGTCGCCCTCTGGTTGAGCTCGATGTCGTCCCACGAGCCGTCCTCGCGCAGCAGGACGGTGCACACGTCACCCACGACCCTCTGACGCCGCAGCTCGGCGACATCGGTCGGCGACAGGTAGCCCGAGGCGTACACGTGGGACGGGACGGTGCCGCCGAGCGCGCCCACGCCGAAGACGGCCAGGCCGATCTTGCGCTGCACCGCCAGGACCCTGCGTACGCTGCGCTCGGCCCACATCGCCTGCTTGGTGGCGGTGTGGTCGAAGAACGCCGGCACCGGGAAGTGGACGGCCGTGGCGCCGAACGCATCGGCGGCCGCCGACAGGATGGCACCGGCGTGGGGGATCCCCGACGAGGTCGGGTTCACCGCCCCGTTCATCTGCACCACCGTCACGCCGCTCGTGCGCCGGGGCACGAGATGCTGGACCAGAGACGAGATCGTCGTACCCCAGGCCAGCCCGACCACCAGGTCGTCGGCGACCCACTCGGACACGAGGCGGGCAGCCGTCAGGCAGACCTTGTCGACGCGGGCCAGCTCCGGCGTACCGTCGCGCACCGGGACCACGTGCGCGCGCACGCCGAACCGCTCGGCCAGCCGGCGTCCCACGACGTCGGCGGAGCGGTCGGGCTCGCCGACACTGATCTGGACGATACCCCGCTCGCGCGCCTCCTTGAGCAGGCGCGACACCGACGACCGCGAGACGCCCAGGTGGTGGGCGATCGACTCCATCGTCTCGTCCTGAACGTAGTACAGAGTGGCGGCACGGTGCAGGTCGACGTCACGGGCCATGCGCCGACTTTACGCGTACCCCTACGCCGACGCGACGGTCGCGGGTCTAGGGTCGAGACATGAGCGACGAGAAATATGTGCTGGCCATCGACCAGGGCACGACGAGCTCCCGTGCCATCGTGTTCGACCACGACGGGACGCCCGTCGCCCAGGGCCAGCTCGAGCACGAGCAGATCTTCCCGCGGGCTGGCTGGGTCGAGCATGACCCCGTCGAGATCTGGAGGAACACCCGCGAGGCGATCGGCACGGCGCTGTCGAAGCAGGGCATCAACCGCCACCAGGTCGCCGCGGTCGGCATCACCAACCAGCGCGAGACCGTCGTCGTGTGGGACAAGAGCACCGGCGAACCGGCCTACAACGCCATCGTCTGGCAGGACACGCGTACGCAGAAGATCTGCGAAGAGCTCGCCGCCGACGGGGGCGTCGACCGCTTCAAGGAGGCCGTCGGCCTGCCGCTCAACACCTATTTCGCGGGCCCCAAAGTCAGGTGGATCCTCGACAACGTCGACGGCGCCCGCGAGCGTGCCGAGGCCGGCGACCTGCTCATGGGCACGATCGACACGTGGCTGTTGTGGAACCTCACCGGCGGTGTCGACGGGGGCGTCCACGTCACCGACGTCACCAACGCCTCACGCACCATGCTCATGAACATCAAGACCCTCGACTGGAACGCCGACGTGTGCGAGGCCATGGGCATCCCGATGTCGATGCTGCCGGAGATCCGTTCGTCGTCGGAGGAGTACGGCCGTGGCGCGCGGAACAGCCTGCTGATCGACACCCCGATCTCCGGGATCCTCGGCGACCAGCACGCAGCGACGTTCGGCCAGGCCTGCTTCGAGGAGGGCATGGCGAAGAACACCTACGGCACCGGCTGCTTCCTGCTGATGAACACCGGAAACGAGCCGGTCATCAGCGAGAACGGCCTGCTGACGACAGTCTGCTACAAGATCGGCGACCAGGACGCGGTGTACGCGTTGGAGGGCTCGATCGCCGTGGCCGGCTCACTGGTGCAGTGGCTCCGCGACAACCTCGGCATGTTCGACAACGCCCCCGACATCGAGAAGCTCGCCCGCGAGGTCGAGGACAACGGCGGCGCCTACTTCGTCCCGGCGTTCTCGGGCCTGTTCGCACCGTACTGGCGCTCCGACGCGCGCGGAGCGCTGGTCGGCCTGACGCGCTACATCAACCGCAACCACATCGCCCGCGCGGTGCTCGAGGCGACGGCTTTCCAGACCCGTGAGGTCGTCGAAGCCATGAACGCCGACGCCGAGGTGGAGCTCACCGAACTGAAGGTCGACGGCGGCATGGTCGCCAACGAGCTGCTGATGCAGTTCCAGGCCGACCAGCTCGGCGTCGACGTCGTCCGCCCGAAGGTGCCCGAGACCACGGCGCTGGGCGCGGCGTACGCAGCCGGCATCGCCGTCGGCTTCTGGGAACTCGAGGACGTCAGGGACAACTGGGCCGAGGACCACCGCTGGTCGCCGCAGGTGGACGACGGCGAGCGCGAGCGGTTGTTCCGCAACTGGAAGAAGGCCGTCACCAAGACGTTCGACTGGGTCGATGAGGACACCGAGCGGGACTGACACCCCGAGACCCGCACCCAGACCGGCGTGATCTGGAAACGACGGGGTGGGAGGTCCTGCGTCAACTCCCCACCCCGTCGCGGCGACCGGCTGCGTCCATCTGTCCGGGGCAGGGTCAGGCGGACTCGGAGGAGCGCACGAGGATGCGTCCGCACTCGTCGCAGGTGACGACCTCGTCGACAGGCGCGGCGAGCATCTCGCGCAGCTCGGCGGCGTCGACCTCGAGGCGGCAGCCGGTGCAGCGCCGTTGGGCGAGCTCGGCGGCGCCGGTGCCGCGCGTCGCGGCGATCTTGTCGTAGCGGGCCAGCAGCGGCTCGGGCAGCGACTTCGCCAGCTCGGCGCGGGCGGTCGCGTTCTCGTCGACGTCTGACTGGATCTCGTGGAGCTTCGCGTCGCGCTCACGCATGACGCTGCGGATCTCGTCCTCGAGGGCGGTGCGACGCTGGGCGATCATGTCGAAGTGCTTCTGGGCGATGTCGACGGCCTCCATGAGTTCGAGCTCGGCGTCCTCGAGGTCGCTGATGCGCTTGTCGAGGTGTTCGATCTCCTCGATCATCGAGCGCAGGGCCTTCGGGTCGCCGGCGCCGGCGTCGACACGCTCCTGGTTGCGGGCTCGGCGGGCGCGGACCGGTTCGAGGTCGTTCTCCGACCGCTTCACCTCGCGCTGGACGTCCGACAGCTTCGTCTCTGACTCGGTGTAGTCCTCCATCAGTTGCTTGCGCTCGGCCATCATCTCGGCGATGCGGGCGTGCTCGGGCAGCGACTTCTGCTGGTGGGCGAGCTGGGCGGCACGGGTGTCCATCTCCGCGAGCCTCAGCAGGGACCTCTGCGCGGTCGGATCAGCCTTCATGCGGGTGCGCCTCCTCATTCGTGCCCCGGTCGAGGGGCTTCTGCCGATCCTAGTGCGTTCGGGCGCCGTCAGACGTCGGTGCGCTCGTAGGCGGCCAGCTCGAGCCACCACTGCGTCGCCCCGAGCGCCTCGACGAGCGGCGCGACCACGACGCGCCGATCGGCACCCAGGTCGCGCTTGAGGAGGAGCCCGACGGCACCGGGGTCGTCACCGGACCAGCGCAGGCCGAGCATGTGGTCGCCGTCCACGACGTACACCTCGGCGGGCTCGCGGCCGCTGGCCAGGCCGCGCAGGATCGCCAGTGTGGGTCCGGGGTCTCCGTCGGGGGCGCCGAGCACGCTGAGGTCGCGTCCGTCGAGACCCGGCCACGAGGCTTCGGCGACGTCGCCTACTGCCGGGTGGTCGAGCACGGCCACCGTCGCGCCCGCGGGCGCGACGAGGCGGGCGTCGCCGGTGAGCGCGAGCTGGAGGTGGACGGCATGGGTCCCGTGCGCCAGCGGCCCGGGCACGTCGCGCGGGGACTCGTCGGGCGCCAGCGCGTACGCCAGCTGGAGCGTGGGCTCGCTCTGCTCCACGCGGCGGGTGAGGCGGCCGTGGGCGGTATCGACGTACGCCGACTGGCGCGTCCCCAACCACACCCGGTTCCAGGCGTCGCCGTGGTCGGCCGCGCCGAGCAGCCCGGGAAAGCACTCCTCTCCGCCGCCGGCGTCGATGAACGGGACGCCGGGCTCGACGCGTTCGGCACGTTCGAGCGCCACGGCGCCGTCGGGGTTGGTCCACAGCCACTCGCGGGTGTCGGTGGTCAGCGACCACCAGCGTCCCCCGTGGTCGAGGTCGGTGTGCCAGATCAACGGCACGGGCCGCCACTGGGGATCGGTCGTCATGCGCGTCCTTCCATCCGCTGGTTCCAGCGCAAGACCGCCGGAGACTCCTTCTCGAACCCGAGGACCGAGACCGTCGCGGTCTCGAGCGGGAAGCTCGCGCCGCGGGAGATGTCGAGCTCCAGCCAGCTCAGCGCCAGCACCCGCAGCGAGTGGCCGTGAGCGAACACGAGCGCGCGCTCGACGCCGGAGGTGCGTACGCGCCGGACCACGCGGCCTAGCCGCGCCATCACGTCCTCGCGGGACTCGCCGCCGGGGACGGGGTGGGTCCAGATGCGCCAGCCGGGCTGGTCGCGGCGGATCTCGTCGGAGGTGCGGCCCTCGTAGTCGCCGTAGGCCCACTCGGCCAGGTTCTCGTCGACCTCCGCGTCGGCGAAGCCCGCGATCTCCGCTGTGCGGCGCGCACGCAGGCGCGGGCTGGTCAGCACAAGCCCGAAGTCGGCGGGGTCGAGGCGATCACGCAGGGCCTCGGCCTGGCGTACGCCCTCGTCGGTCAGGTCGAGGTCGGTCACCGAGGTGTGCTGCCCCGAGCGGCTCCACTCGGTCTCGCCGTGACGGACCAGCCACAGCTGCGTACGCGCGGTCTCCATGTGTTTCTCCTATGTCAAGCAGCGGCCGTGAGGCAAGTCGTGGCGGGCTGCTGGACGGGTTGGGTGGTGTTCTTCAGGGTGGTGAAGACGATGCGGACGAGGTGGCGTTTCAGGCAGCGGAGGGCTTCCCGGTTCGACATTCCCTCGGCCTTCTTCTTCTCGTAGTAGGTGTGTCCCAGGCTGCCGCGCAGTCTGGTCTGGGTGACCGCGATCCGGTGGATCGCGCAGTTGACCTGCCGGTTCCCCGAGCGGGTCATCCGAACGCGTCCCTCGGTACGGCCGGACCACACCGGGATCGGCGCGATGCCCGCGTGCCGGGCCAGCTGCGCCTCGCCGGGGAAGCGGTCGATGCCACCAATCTCGCCGACCAGCTTCGCGGCGGTCAGCTCTGCGCAGCCGGGCAGTGCCACCAGTTGCGGCGCACGCTGGCGCACCAACACGCCGATCCGACGCTCGAAGGTCTTGATCCTATCGGTCAGGGAGATGACGTCGGCCAGCTCATCCAGAGCCAGCTCTGCCACGATGCTGCGCGGCAGTTGTTCCAGCCAGGCGCGCAGGGCCTGCTGGTGCTTGGCCAGGTCCAGCCCACGCGACTTCACCTCGTGCTCGGGGTCGAGCTCGTGGACCCGCCACAACAGGCTGTTGATCGTGGCGGTCCGCTGCCTGACCAGGGTGTCTCGCCGGTCGGTGAGCAGTTTCAGTTCCCGTGACTGCTCGTCATGGTGGGCCCGCGGCAGGTCGGGCTCGCGCAGCGCGGCCCTCGCGACCGCGAGCGCGTCGATCGGGTCGGACTTGCCCCGGGTCCGGGCCGAGGCACGGGCCTGGGCCATCATCTTCGGCGGGACCCGCACGACCACCTGCCCGGCCGCCAACAGGTCGGCCTCCAACCGGGCCGACAGGTGACGGCAGTCCTCGATCGCCCACTCCAGCTCGTCCCCGAACCGCTGCCGGGCCCAGCGCAGCGCATCCCGGTGACCGGGTGTGGTCGCCCTCACCGTGACCTGCCCCAGCTTGCGTCCAGCCCGGTCGACCGCGACGAAGGTGTGTGTCTTCTTGTGAACATCGGCTCCAACGACAACCATGGTGGTTGCCTCCTTCCACCTGATCAGTGCAGGGACGGTTGGGCCGGTCGGCGGACACATCTCAGTGGGGGCGGTGCCACGCTCCTATCAAGTCACGCCGGCCGGTCCGTCACACCAGCCGCCGACAAAACGCATGCACGCCACGAAGGCACCCAGGCTACGAGTCAGACGACCGGTGATCAGGATCCAACCACCGCGACCAGCCGCGGTGCCATCACCCTGACACTGACGTTCAGGCTAGCGGGCGTGGCCGTCAGCCATCGCGCGGCGGCCGTGCCGGATGGTCAGGGGCTCGCCGGAGCGCAGATGGGAGACGACGAGCTGTTCGAGGCGCGAGGTCGTCGGGAGGGTGTCGGGATCGACCTCGCCGCGGCGGCGGAACGTGAAGAACACGGCGTCGTCGGTGCCCGGACTTGGTTCGCCGAACAGCTCCCACTGCGCGGCGAAGGCGGCGATGTTCGAACCCGGCAGGCCCGCGGCCAGTGTCTCGTCGAGCAGCCACGACTCGCAGTGGAACCACTGGGGCCGGATGTCGGCGTACCACTGGCCGAACGCACGCTCGGCCTGCGCGAACGAGTCCTCGACCGCGTCGGGGTCGAGCGGTCCGGTCTGCGGCACGTGCACCGACAGCACCACCGTCCCGCGGTGCGGTGCGACGTCGAGGCGGTCGAGGGCGAGCTGGAGACGTCCGAGCTGGAGCAGCGCCCCCGACCAGCACAGCGTCAGCCAGTCCTGGGTGTGGAGGCCTGGCTCGCCGTACGTCAGCCGGTTCACCCACACCTGCCGCCCAAGGTCTGCCAGCGATGCCCACGAGACATCGTCGTCGACGCCGCGCGAGCGGTGGTAGGCGTGGACGGCGTCGGCCGTCGCGAGGAGTGCCATCAGCGGCAGCACGCCGCGGCCCAGCGGACCGGTGGCGTCCTGCGGGTCGAACACCTGGCGCTGCTCGGGGACGAGATCACCGATGCCGGCGACGAGCCGGTCGGCCAGCAAGCCGACGCGCTCCATGTCGTCCCTGTCGGCGAGGACGGCGTACGCCAACTCCCGCGTAGCCGCCGCGTCGTCGGGTCGGAGACCGAGCCGTTCGAGACGGCCATCGGTCAGCTGGGCGCGCAGGCGATCGGACCACTCCATGACGCCTATGATGCGGGTTGCAGCGCAATCCGCGACAGTCCGGTGCGATCCCGGGCCGGAAAGGGACACCATGAGCCAAGAGCAGCCGAAGCAGCCCAAGCGCCTCCCCCAGTTCTCCGAGGCGTTCAAGGCCTTCATCACCACCGGATGGGCCGACGACGACGTGGTGCCCGATCCCCTCCCCGCCACCGCGTGGACCCCGGCTCGTCGCGCCAGACTCAGCGAGCTGTTCCCCGGCGACCGTCTCGTGATCCCCGCCGGCGGCCTCAAGGTTCGCAACAACGACTGCGACTACCGCTACCGCCCCCACTCGGCGTTCGCCCACCTCACCGGTCTGGGCACCGACCGCGAGCCGGACGCCGTGCTGGTGCTCGAGCCGATCGACGGCGACGAGGGCGAGGGCGGCCACGACGCGACCCTCTACTTCAAGCCGCGCGCTCCGCGCGACGCGGAGGAGTTCTACGCCAACCCCCGCTACGGCGAGATGTGGGTCGGCCGCCGCGAGTCGCTGGCCGAGATGGAGCACCTGACCGGTCTGTCGTGCGCCGCCGCCGACGAGCTCGACGACGCCCTGGCCAAGAACGCCTCGGCCACCCGCATCCGTGTCGTCCGCGACGCCGACGAGCGCATCACCGCCCTCCTCGACTCGCTCGAGCGTCGGGGCGACCAGGAGTCCGACGACGAGCTCGCCACCGCCCTGTCCGAGCTGCGTCTCGTCAAGGACGAGTTCGAGGTCGACCAGATGCGTGAGGCCTGCGCCCAGTCGGCCAAGGCCTTCGAGGAGGTCGTCAAGCAGCTCCCCGAGGCCGTGCGCCGCGGTCGCGGCGAGCGCTGGGTCGAGGGCGTCTTCGGCCTTCACGCCCGTCACGTCGGCAACGCCGTCGGCTACGACACGATCGCCGCGTCGGGCGACCACGCGTGTACGCTGCACTGGATCCGCAACGACGGCGACCTCGACGAGGACACTCTGCTGCTGCTCGACGCCGGCATCGAGCTCGACACCCTCTACACCGCCGACATCACGCGTACGTTGCCCGTCACCGGCCGCTTCAGCCCCGCCCAGCGCAAGGTCTACGACGCGGTGCTGGCGGCGCAGGAGGCCGGCATCGCCGCCGCCAAGCCGGGCGCGAGGTTCGCCGACGTTCACGCCGCCGCGATCCGCGTCATCGCCGAGCATCTCGCCAAGTGGGACATGCTGCCGGTCGACGTCGAGGAGACCCTCGACCTCGAGGCCGGCGGCCAGCACCGCCGCTGGATGGTCCACGGCACGTCCCACCACCTCGGCATCGACGTCCACGACTGCGCCCAGGCGCTCGCCGAGAACTACCGCGAGGGCACGCTGAAGGAGGGCATGGTCGTCACCGTCGAGCCGGGGCTGTACTTCAAGTCGAACGACCTCCTCGTCCCCGAGGAACTGCGCGGCATCGGCGTACGGATCGAGGACGACATCCTCATCACCGCCGACGGCAACGAGAACCTGTCGGCGATGCTGCCGCGCACGGCCGACGAGGTCGAGGCCTGGATGACCGGGCTGCTCGGGGACTGACGTGCCCGACGGCAAGCGGCACCTGCCGACCCCCTCGCTGAAGCCGTTCCGCGCGTTCGGCGTGCGCACCGACGCCGTCCTCGAGTCGGTCGGCCGCGCCGAGGCGGAGTCCCAGCCACCCAGCTCAGTGGTCGCGTGGGCGCTCTACGAGAACGGCGAGCGCGTCGACTGCGACGACCTCGACGTCGCCACCGGGCACGCCGTCGCCGGACGCGGGTTCGTCTGGCTGGGCCTCAAGGACCCCTCCGACGACGACATGGCGGGCTTCGCCACCAAGTTCAACCTCCACCCGCTGGCGATCGAGGACGCCGTCGAGGGCCACACACGCTCCAAGCTGGAACAGTTTGGCGACACCCTGTTCGCCGTCATCTCGACCGTCGCGTACGTCGACCACGCCGAGCTCACCGACTCGTCGGAGATCGTCTCCACCGGCCAGGTCATGGTCTTCGTGGGCCAGAACTTCGTCATGACGGTGCGGCGCGGCGAGCACGCCCAGCTGCGTACGCTGCGCTCCCGCATGGAGGCCGAGCCCGGGCGACTCGCGAACGGCCCCTACGAGGTGCTGTACGCCGTGCTCGACAAGATCATCGACGACTATCTGGCGGTGGTCCAGGAGTTCGAGACCGACATCGAGGAGGTCGAGACCGACGTCTTCGCCCGCCAGGGCAAGACCGAGATCGACCGCGTCTACCAGCTCAAACGCGAACTGATCGAGTTCAAGCGGTCGGTCGTCCCCCTGGGTGCCCCGTTGGCGGCGCTCGCCACCCGCGATCTGGCCGCGATCCCGGCCGAGGCCCGCGCATACTTCCGCGAGCTGTCCGACCACCACGTCGAGGCCCGTGAAGCGATCCAGTCGTTCGACGAGGTCCTGACGACGATCATGTCCGCCGCACTCGCACGCCTGTCGTTCGACGACAACCAAGACATGCGCAAGATCTCCGCCTGGGTGGCCATCGTCGCCGTGCCGACCATGATCGCCGGCATCTACGGCATGAACTTCGAGAACATGCCCGAGCTGAAGATGCAGTACGGCTACTACGGCGCCCTCGGCCTCATGGCGGCGGTCAGCTTCGCGCTGTTCATCTTCTTCCACCGCAACAAGTGGTTGTAGGAGTGGGCTGACCCTCGAGCGCGGACATTGTTCCCCGAGCGCCCGCACTGTTCTCCGAGCGAGATCGCCCCGACGACACTTTTCTCCGAGCGAGGCCGCCCACGGCCGAGACGAGGAGCACCCACGCACCGACTCAGCCTGCTGGGGTGCGGGCTGCGTGGCGAGCGCTCCGCGATGGGACGCCGAGCCGCCTGCCTGTGTGTGTCCCGTTGGCTTGCGGCGTCTTTACGCCGCTCCCGCGCTACCCACTCCGCGCACACCTCTCACATGCCGCACAAGGCACCCAAGCACCACCCTCGGAACGCGGCCCACACGGCCCGGCCACGCCCTCCGCGCGAGGCCGCCCACGGCCAAGACGAGGAGCCAGCCCGCCCCCGTCCCTCCCGACCACGTGCACGGATCAGGAATTGTCAGTCCCGCTCCCTAGGATTAGAACATCAGTACACATCCGGAAAGGAGAGGGCGCATGTGCGATGCCCCCGTCGCCACGACCCTGCAATCCCTACCCGACAGGCCTGCTCTGATCGGTGGGCTCCGCGACACCGCCGAACGCATCCGGCAGGCCGAGATCGACCAGCTGCTCCTGATCGCCGCCTGCGCCCAGGCCTACTCCTGGATCGACGAGTACGCCGACCACGACGCCGACGCCCGCGTCCTCCACGGCGAACGCCTGTTACCGGTCGGGGCTGACGGGACCCCCTATGTGGCCGAGTTCCTGGTGTTGGAGGTCGGGCCGGCGTTGGGGGTCAGCCCGGCTGCGGCATCCCAGCAGATCACCGACGTGCTGAACCTGCAGCACCGTCACCCGCGCCTGTGGGCGCACGTGATCGCCGGACACGTCCGCTTCGCTGCCGCGAGGAAGGTCGCGCAGACCGTCGCCGCGCGCGGCCTCCCGCAGGCGCTGGCGCTGCGGGTCGACGAGCGGTTGGCGCCGTGGGCGCCGGGCTGGGGCACCACCAAGATGGTCAACCAGGCCGAACGCCTGTGTGCGGTCATCGACCCCGAAGGCGAGGAACACCGCCGCCAGCGCGCGCTCGACGAACGCTACGTCAACACCCAACCCGCAGGAGGCGGGGTCATCGAGCTGTCCGCACGGCTCGACGGCCCAGCCGGACTCCGACTCGAGGCCACCATCACCGAACTCGCCGGCATCCTCGCCGACCAGCCCGACCCGCTCCTCACTACAGAGCAGCAGAACGCTCTGGTGGCGTGGCCCGCCGGAGCCGACCGCAGCCCCCGTGCCCGAGCCCTTGAGCTCCTCGGCACCCCCGCCAAAGCCGCAGCCCTCCTCGCCGCAGGTCGTACCGCCGCAGGCACAGACCACAGCGGCACGCAGCACAGCGGCCCAGACCAAACCGGCCCGGATTGCACCAGCCCGGGCGCCCGCTGCGGTGGTGGTGTGAGCCGTGCCGTCGGCGCCACCTCCAGCCCCCACATCGACGACGCCCATGGCTGCGGCAGGCACGCGTGCGTGACGAGCCCGCCCAGTGCCGGCACGGCGGGTGACATGGTGCTGCAGCTGGAGGTGCGGGTCCGGCCCGACGAGACCGCCCGCGGTGCCGGCGGAGAGGTCACCGGCCTGGGTGTGGTCGCACGCTCCCAGCTCGACCAACTCCTCGCAGACGCGTCGAAGGTCATCGAGCGCCCAGTCGTGGACCTCAACGCCGATCACCAGACCTCCGGCTACGCCCCGACACCAGCACAACGGTGGGCCGTCCTCGCCCGGGAACAAGTGGTGGCGTTCCCGTTCGCGACCAGGAGTCCCCGGTCAAGGTTTGCGGATCTGGATCATGTGGTGCCCTGGCCCATGGGGCCGACCGCGACGCACAACCTGATCCCGCTCGACCGTCGGGCGCACCGGGCCAAGACCCACGGCCGGTTCCGCGTCGAACCCGTCCGACCCGGCGTGGTCAAGTGGACCACCCCCACCGGGCAGACCTACTGGGTGTCCCCGCATGGCACCTTCACCGACGACCCGGCCGTCGAACGCAAGCTCGACCCCAACGGTGTCCGACGACGCACGCGCGCGGCGACACGCCAGGCAGCCCGACTCGCGCGAGACAACGCGCGGGCCGCACTCGAAGCCGAAGCCCGACAGGCCGCCGCCAGACTCCTCGAACGAGCACCCGAACTCATCCCCCTCGACCCCGCCCTCCACCAGCCCGGTCGTCTCGGCCCGGCAGAAGCCCGAGCCGCCTGAAACCAGATCCGCGTCCTGGAACCAGAAGGACCCAATGGCCCTTCCGCAGCCGCTCAAGCCCGCCGAGCCACCCCCACCGGCAGCCGTCACCCCCGCGGTCGACGGCCCGTCGGCATGCCCTCAGGCGCCTGCCGCGGCGTGCAGGCACGCGTGAATCAGTCGTCCTGCACTCATGAACCAGGCACTGACACAAAACGGGTGGAGCCACAGATGGCTGAGCATGATGCTGTACCCATGGCTGCCACCCCCTTCACCGCCAAGCCGACGCTCACCGCTGCTGTTCCACGGCGGATGGATCGACGTGCACTACATGGCGATCCTCGCGAACGCGTCCTGACATCCCCGACGGAAGCAGGCCGACATCCCCGACGGGAGCAGGCGAAGGCGCGTACGAAAATCGGTCAGGCGGGGTTCACTCGAACAGGTGGGCGCGGCCGCCGGGGCGGTTCATGAGCTTCTCCCGCGCCTCGGCGGCGACCTTGTGCTCGCACAGGACCTCGAAGCGCGTCGGCACTGTCTGCGTCATCGACACGAAGTCACGCTTGCCACCGCTGAGGGAGTAGCCGATCGCACCGAACACGACGCTGAAGCCGATGGACACCAGCAGCGCCATGATGATCATGGCCGTGGGCGACCCCTGACCGAACACGACGAGCAGGATGCCGACGATGAGGCCGGTGCTGATGCCCGACGTGACGGCCTGCTGGATGACGGTCCCCCAGTCCTTGCGGCCGCGGATCCGCTCGACGAGCTTGAGCTCGGTGCCAACGATCGCCAGGTTCTCGACAGGGAACTTCTGGTCGGCGAGGTAGTCGACGGCGGCCTGGGCGTCGGCGTACTTGTCGAACATCCCGACCGACTGCGGGAAGTCGAGCTCGAAGCCAAGCCCCGAGAACGGCTGCATGCTGGCCATGGTCAGTCCTCTCCGAAGACGCAGAACTCGTTGCCCTCGGGATCGGCGAGGACCGTCCACGCGCCCTCCCGCGAGATGATAACGGCGCCGGCCGACGTGAACTCCTCCACGCTACCCGAGACGTCCCAGTGGATCCGGTTCTTGACCTGCTTCGTCTCGGGAACTGGCGCGAAGACGATGGAGTCGTACGGGAGCCCGTCGCCCTCGACCCACCACCAGGGCACACCATCCTCGGTGCCGGCGGTCAGCCCGAGCCGGTCGGCCCACCACCGGGCCTGTGCCTCGGGATCGGCCGCGTCGACGCCGAGCTCGTAGAGCCGCTGCGCGGGCACGTCGTGGCGGACGAACGCGCACAGTTCCAGCCCGTCGGGCGCCTCCATGACGGTCCAGCCGTGCGAGTCGTCGAGCGATCGCGCGCCCAGCGCCTCCAAGTCGGCCACGGCAGCTGTGTGCACGTCCAGGTGTACGCGGGCCTTGTGCTCCTTGGGCTCGGGGACCTCGTTCACCCAAAGGTTCAGGCGCGGGTCGTCGGCATGGACGAGCACCTGCGGCTCGCCCCAGGGATGGCCGGCGCGGTGCGTCAGTCCGAGCGCTGCCGACCAGAACGCGACGGAGGCTCGCTGGTCGGTCGTGTCGAGGCACAGGTCCTTGTAGTGGGCCACCCCTCAGCCCTCCGCCGTCGGCGACAGCCCTGCGGCCTCACCCTTGGCGACGATGCGCTGGGCGACCTTCATGCCGGCCTCGTCGACCATCTCGTCGTCGACGACGATGGCACCGACCGCACCCCCGGCCTCGGTGGTGGCCGCCGCGTACGCCTCGACCATGCGGTGGGCCCGGTCGAAGTCGTTCTGCGCCGGGGTGAACACCTCGTTCCCGGCGGCGACCTGGTCGGGGTGGAGCACCCACTTGCCGTCGTAGCCGAGCGCCGCGGCACGCCCCGCCGAACGGCGGAAGCCCTCGACGTCACGGATCGCCACGTACGGCCCGTCGATCGCCAGCAGGTCATGGGCGCGCGCGGCGACCAAGATCGAGAACAGCGGGTGGTGGAACGCATCGGCGATCTCGTAGCCCTTCGGCTGCTCGCCGACGTTCGTCGACGCCATGCCGACCGACGCCATGAAGTCGCCCGGACCGAACACCAGCGACTGCATGCGCGGGCTGGCACCGGCGATCTGCTCGGCGTTCAGCAGTCCGCGCGCGTCCTCGATCTGGGCCTCGATGCCGATTCTCCCGACGGGCAGGTCGTGCGTACGCTCCACCTGCGTCAGCAGCAGGTCGAGCGCGACGATGTGCTCACGCGACTGGACCTTCGGCAGCACGACGGCGTCGACGTGCGCGCCGGCGGCGCCGATCACCTCCGTGACGTCCTGGTAGGTCCACGGCGTCGTCCAGTCGTTGACGCGGACGGTGACCGTGGGCGCCGTCCACTCCTCAGCCAGCGCCGAGACGATCATGGTGCGGGCGGTGGCCTTCGCCGTGGGCGCGACGGCGTCCTCGAGATCGAGGAAGACGGCATCGGCCCTCAGACCGCGCGCCTTGGTCAGGAAACGCTCGGAGGATCCAGGGACGGCAAGGACGGTGCGGCGTACGCGGGGCTCGCTCATGGCGTCAGCCTATGCTCTCCCCCGTGTCCGAGGACCTGAGCCCCGGCTACGAGGTGTTCCACCACGACCTCGGGGCGCTGCTGGACTTCCATGCCCGCGTGCTGGGCTTCGAGCTCGACGATCATGATCCGGGTGCCGACTAGGTGGCGGCCCGTCCGGGGCGCGCTGCAGGTCGGATGCTGTCGTCGGGCCGACGTCCCGAGCCAGGTCGAGGACTGCGGCGACCGCACGGCCCCGAGACCGTACGCGACCGGCGCCGGTACGCTTCCCCGGTGAGCACCTCGACGTCGATCTTCATCTCCCGCATCCGCGGCCTGCCCGTCGTCGACGCCGGCGGTGACCAGATCGGTCGCGTACGCGACGTCGTGATCCAGACCCGCACCGAGGGCCGGGCGCCCCGCTGCAAGGGTCTGGTCGTCGAGCTGTTCGCCCGCCAGAAGATCTTCATGAACATGGCGCGCGTCCACTCCATCGACGGCATGCAGGTCGCCATCCAAGGTGTGGTGAACACCCGCCGGTTCAGCCGACACGCCGCCGAGACGCTCGCCGTCGAGGACCTGTTCGACCGCCACGTCAAGCGCCGCAACCACGACGAGGCGTACGCGGTGTACGACATCTCCATCCGCGAGGTGCGCAACCGCGAGTGGGAGCTGTCCGAGGTCGCGCTCCGTGAGGCGAAGAGTCGACGCTTCGGTCGCCGCCCCCACGTGACGATCGTCGACTGGGACGAGGTCGACGTGCTGCGCCCCGAGGCGACCGCGGCACGCGACAACGAGACGATCCTCGCCGAGATGGAGGACATGCACGCCGCCGATGTCGCGCGCGAGCTCCACGACCTGCCGCCGGAGCGGCGTTCGATCATCATCGCGGCCCTCGACGACAAGAAGCTCGCCGACGCCCTGGAGGAGCTCCCGGAGGACGAGCAGCTCGAGGCGATCCAGGGCCTGGAGGCCGAGCGCGCCGCCGACATCCTCGAGGAGATGGACCCCGACGACGCCGCCGACCTCATCGCCGGGCTCAACCCGACCATGGCCGAGGACCTCCTGCGCCGCATGCAGCCCCAGGACGCCTCCGACGTGCGTCGGCTGCTCGTCTATGAGGAGTCGACCGCGGGCGGCCTCATGACGCCCGAGCCGGTCATCCTCCCACCAGACGCCACGGTCGCCGACGCGCTCGCCCACGTACGCAACGAGGAGCTCTCCCCCGCCCTGGCGTGCATGGTGCATGTGTGCCGCACGCCGCTGGAGACCCCGACGGGTCGCTACCTCGGCGGGGTCCACATCCAGCGGCTCCTGCGCGAGGCACCGTCCCTGCTGGTCTCCCAGCTCATCGACTCCGAGCTGGAGCCCCTGCCCGTCGACGCCCCGCTCAGCCGCGTGTCGCGCTACTTCGCGACGTACGACCTCGTCAACGCGCCCGTCATCGACGACCAGCACCGCCTCGTCGGCGCCGTCACCGTCGACGACGTGCTCGACCACATGCTCCCCGACGACTGGCGTGGCGACCAGATGGACGAGGTCGAGCCGACCGACGACCTGGCTGAGGAGGTGAACCATGGCGCGTGAGCGCACCCGCCGCGTCGAGGACCGGCTCTCGACGCCGGGCCGCGAGCGGCCCCTGCTGCCGCAGATCAAGTTCGACTCCGATGCGTTCGGTGTGTTCGCCGAACGGTTCGCCCGCTTCATGGGCACCGCGCGCTTCCTCATCTGGATGACGGTGTTCATCGCCCTGTGGGTGGTCTGGAACGTCGTGGCCCCGAAGGCCCTGCGGTTCGACGAGTTCCCCTTCATCTTCCTGACGCTGATGCTGTCGTTGCAGGCCTCGTACGCGGCCCCCCTGATCCTGCTCGCGCAGAACCGCCAGGAGGCCCGCGACCGAATCCAGGCCGAGGACGACCGCAAGCAGGCCGCCCAGTCGCGTGCCGACATGGACTACCTCGCCCGCGAGATCGCCTCGGTACGCATGAACGTCGGTGAGCTCGCCACCCGTGACTTCATCCGCAGCGAGCTGCGCCGCAGCCTCGAGGACAGGGACAGGGACAGGGACAGGGACAAGGACAAGGACAGGGACCCGCGATAGCCGACCGCCCGGTCGTTCATTTTTGAAGCGGATCGCTGCGCCCGCGTACACTGCCCCTCATGCCCGAGATCAAGACCAACGCGCCTGACCACGCCCTCCTGGAGCCCGTCAAGGCCGCCCTCGCGACAGTGATCGATCCCGAGATCAAGAAGCCGATCACCGACCTGGGCATGGTCGACCGCGTCGACATCTCCGACGCCGGGGAGGTCACCGTCGACATCCTGCTGACCACGGCCGGCTGCCCGCTGAAGGGGCCGATCCAGGCCGACACGACAAAGGCCGTCTCCGACGTCTCCGGCGTCACGGGCGTCCTTGTGAATCTCGGCGTCATGACCGACGAGCAGCGCGCCGAGCTGCGCAAGAGCCTCAACGGCGGCCGCGGCGAGCGCGAGATCCCCTTCGCGAGGTCCGGCTCCCTGACCCGCGTCATCGCCGTCGCCTCCGGCAAGGGCGGCGTCGGCAAGTCGTCGGTCACCGTGAACCTGGCCATGGCGCTGGCCGCCGAGGGCCGCTCGGTCGGCGTCCTCGACGCCGACATCTACGGCCACTCCGTCCCTGCGATGCTCGGTATCGCCGACGCACGGCCCACCTCGATCGGCGACGACGACGAGGCCATGATCCTGCCGGTGCCCGTCATGGGCATCAAGGCCATGTCGATCGGCATGCTCAAGCCCACCCGCGACCAGGTGGTGGCGTGGCGCGGCCCGATCCTCGACCGCGCGATCCAGCAGATGCTCGCCGACGTCCACTGGGGCGACCTCGACTACCTGGTCGTCGACATGCCGCCCGGCACCGGTGACGTCCAGATCTCGCTCGGCCAGAAGCTGCCCAACGCCGAGGTCGTCGTCGTGACCACGCCCCAGCAGGCGGCCGCCGAGGTCGCGGAGCGCGCCGGCACCATGGCGTCGATGATGAAGCAGCGTGTCGTCGGCGTCGTCGAGAACATGGCCTACCTCGACTTCACCGCCCCCGACACGGGCACGGTCCACCGCATCGACCTGTTCGGCACCGGCGGCGGTCAGGCGGTCGCCGACGGCCTCACGCGACGCCTCGGCTATGACGTGCCGCTGCTCGGCCAGGTCCCGCTCGACCCGAGCCTGCGCGTCGGCGGCGACGAGGGTGCGCCCGTGGTCGTCGGCCAACCCGACCATCCGTCGGCGGTCGCCCTGACCCAGATCGCGAAGACGCTCGGATCGAAGGGCCGCTCGCTGGCCGGTCTCCATCTCGGCCTCACGCCCACCGGCCGCTGACCCGGATCGTGCGCGCCAAGATCGAGGTCCTGCGCAGCCTCTAGGCGACGGCTCAGGTCGCCTCGGTGTCGTAGGGCGTCGGCAGCGTCGCGACCGGCACCTGCTCGGCGATGCCCGCCTTGGCGTCGGCGATCTCGTTGCGCAGCGAGGCGTCGGCCTCCATGAGGTCCTTCTTCACGTCGTCGATGACCGGCTGGACCTCGTCGAGCAGGTGCTTCTGGACGAACGTGCGCGGGTTCAGGTCTCGCAGGTCGACGTCGGTGCCGAGCTCCTGGCTCAGCTGGGTCTGGGCGTTGTTGGCGATGCCACGCAGGAAGTGCAGGACGCGAGCGGCCTTGCGGGCCAGCTCGGGCAGCTTCTCGGGACCGAAGATGATGACGGCCAGGACGATGAGCGTGAAGAGCTCAGCAGGACCGACGTCGAACATGGGCGACAGCGTACCGTCTCACGATGTGCGCTCCGCACAGCTGGAGATCAGCCCTCCTTGCCCCCCAAGGTGACCTTCACGTCGCCGCGTCCCGCCACTGTCAGCGTGATGGTGTCCCCCGGCTTGTGGGCTCGGATGCGGACGATCATCTCGGTCGCCGTGCGGACGATCCGTCCGTCGACCTCCTCGATGACGTCGCCCGACCGCAGGCCGGCCTGGGCGGCCGGGCCGCCGGCCACGATCGAGGCCAGGCGTACTCCGCCGCTCTGGTCGCCGGAGATGGTCGCCCCGATCACCGGGAAGCGCGCCTTGCCGGTGGACATGATCTGGTTGGCGACGTCGACGGCCTGGTTGATGGGGATGGCGAACCCGAGGCCGATGTTGCCCTGCTGTGCGTCCTGGCTGGCCCCGCCCAGGGTCAGGATCGCCGAGTTCACGCCGATGATTCGACCGGCGCCGTCGGCGAGCGGCCCGCCGGAGTTGCCCGGGTTGATGGGCGCGTCGATCTGGATGCCGTTGATGTAGGCGACCGAGTCGTCGGTTCCTTGGTTGTTGCCGACGCTCAACGGCCGGTCGACGGCCGAGACGATGCCGGCGGTGACCGAGCCACCCAGCCCGAGCGGCGCGCCGACGGCGACGACCTGCTGGCCCGGGCGCACCGACGCCGAGTCGCCGAGGTCGACCTTCGGCAGGCCCTTCGGGTCGTCGGCCTTGATGACGGCCAGGTCGTAGCCGGGGCTGCGGCCGACGACCTCGGCGCTGCGCCGGGTTCCGTCCTGGAGCTGGATCGTCACTCTCCCGTCGGAAGCCCCTTCCACGACGTGGTTGTTGGTCATGATGTGACCCTGGTCGTCGATGACGAACCCCGAGCCGGTGCCCGAGCGCCCGCCCGAGTTGTAGGCGATCGTCACGGTGCTGGGCAGGACCCGCTCAGCCACCTTGACCGTGTCGGCCTGGCTCTGGGCCGGCGGGACCGGCTGTTGCTGGATCTGGGGAGCCGACGACGGCACCCCCCCTGACCTGCCGTCCGTGAGCTGGGCACCGCCGTAGCCCGCCGCGCCCCCGACGAGCGCCGCAACGATGGCGCTCGCCACCACAGCCGGCAGCACGCGACCCCGCGGGCGCGGCTCCACCTTGGCCACCGGGGCGTAGGGCTCGGAGTACTCGTGGGTCGGAACGCCCTGGGGCGGGAACGACGGCTGGCCGTAGCCCAGGTAGGCGCTCGGGGTCGCCGAGGGCGGGGCGTACGCGTAGCCCGGCCCGCCGAAGGCCTGGTCGCTGGTTCCGGGCGCGGGCCATGCCTGCTGGGCCGGCTGGGCCTGATGGAGTTGGTGGACGGGCGGCACCTGATGGCCGGGCGGCGCCGGCTGGTCGACGAGGGTCCGTTCGTCGAGGACGAGCGTCGGCTCGGGACGGTGGATGGCCTCGGTGGGCTCGGGTTCGAGATCCACGGTCGGCTCGTGGTCGGTCTGGTCGCCGAACCAGTGGCCCAGGCCCCGTCGGTCGTCGGTCATCGGACTCCCATCTCGGCCAGGACGACACGCCAGCCGTCCACGACACGGTCGGTGCGGGTCCGCAGGACGGTCGCGTCGTGCGGGAGCTCGGCCGACACGGCGGCCGCGTGCTCGATCCCGGCGCTGGTGACGACCGTGAGGACACGATCTCCGGACTGCCAGGTGATCATGGTCGGCAGGCCCTGGCTGCGATAACCCCGCAGCGCCGGGTCCCACACCGTGCCACGGGGTGCGCCGGCGAGGGCTCCCCGCTGCTCGAAGACGCTGACGGTGGCGACCCCGTCGCCGTAGACGCTGTGGAGCACGTCTCCCACCTGACGCATGCGGACCAGGTCGAGCCCGGCCAGCCTGGTGGGACAAGCGAATCCCGATCGGGCCATCTGGGGCGCCGCCGTGACGGTCAGCGCGGTGACCGGCATCGGTACGGTCAGGCGCGGCGCCACGTGGCGGTCGGTGCCACCACCGAGGGTGATGTCGACGAACCCCGAGCTGCGGATGACGACTCCCCGCGACCGCACCTCCGACCAGAGGACCAGTCCCGTCTCACGGTCGAGCCACCACCGGGCGGCGACGGCCTCGTCGTCCCTGGCCTCGACGACGTGGGTGGGACGTCCCGCGACGACCGGCCCGTCGCCGGTCAGGAGCGTGTGGTTGGTGGCGACGAGGTCGACTCCCAGGCTCGTCTGGTCGGGCAGGAATCCCGTGCGTGTGCCCGCCCGGCCCGGCAAGGTGACCTCCACCCCGCTGCCCGGTCGGGCCGTCACCCCGACATCGGTGGTCCAGTAGCCCGCGACGTGGCGGACCTGGACGCGGCGGGTGCCGGTGTGGGCGACATGGTCCGTGGCCTCCTGGGCGCGCTGGAGCCGGGCGTACGCCCCCTCGCGGGACGTCGCCGAGCCCGCACCCGGGGACTCGACGCGGGTCGTGGTCGTCTGGGGGGTGACCGTCAGCGCGGCCGCCGTCGCGGCGTCGGCCAAGGGCTCCGAGCCCAACGCCGAGGTGAACTCGCCCAGGGCGACGGGACCGGGATCGACGGCGGCCCGGGGCACTGGTGGGGCGGCCGTCCAGCCGACGGCGACCGCAGCCAGCGCCATGGTCGCCATGCCCGACCCGACAGCGAGCCCGGCACGGCGTACGCGTCGGCGCACGCTGGGCATGGGACGTCGGGGCGGGCGGCCGCCCCGGTCGAACGGACGCGCGTGGAGCGGCGCCGACGCCTCGTCACCGGCGATGCCCACGAGGCGCGCGGCCAGGTCGGCGGGCGGGACGGAAGGTGTCGACGCGCCACGCAGCCGGGCCGCGACGTCGCGCAGCTCGGAGACCCGCTCGCGGCACGACACGCAGTCGACCAAGTGGCCAGCGGCGCGCCCGCGGTCGCGATGATTCAGCGCCCCGTCCACGTACGCCGACAGGCACTCGTCGGAAGGACAGCTCACGGCTCCACCCCGAGGTAGCGCTCACGGTCGCCGGTCGGGCGACGGTGGGCCAAGGTCTCTCGCAACTGGGCGCGCCCGCGGTGGATGCGGCTGCGGACCGTGCCGATCTTCACGTCGAGGACCTCGGCGATCTCGTCGTAGGTCAGCCCCTCGATGTCACACAGCACGACGCACGCGCGAAACTCCGGGGCGAGCGCGCGCAGCGCCTCCTCGACGTCGGCGTCGAGGTCGCCGTCGGCGTATGCCTCCGCCGGCGGGGCGTCGGCGCTGACGATGCGCTCCTCGGCCTGGTCGACGAACCCGTCGAACCGGATGCGCTGACGACGACGCGCCTGGTCGAGGAACAGGTTGGTGGTGATGCGGTGGAGCCAGCCCTCGAACGTTCCGGGCTCGAAGCGGTGGAGCGACCGGAACACGCGGATGAAGACCTCCTGGGTGAGGTCTTCGGCGTCGTGGGGGTCGCCGGTCAGCCGGTAGGACAGGCGGTAGACGCGCGCCGAGTGGTCACGGACGACCTCCTCCCACGTGGGCGGCGTCCAGTCGGCCTCGGTCTCGGCGGGCACGTCGGACGCCGGCGCGGCATCCTGCCGCGTACGCCACCTCGTGATCGGCACACAACCCCCTCGGTCGGTCACTGGGGACCATTGTGCCAAGCGAGCCTGTCAATTCCCTGTGAGCCATGGTCCCAACCTCACAACGACCCGCGGGAGCGGGTCGTTCCCGAGGTCAGGCCTTGACCGCGACCACGAGCCCGTCGCCCACCGGCAGCAGCGTCGCGACGAGGTCCTTGTTCTCCTGGATGTTCTCGAGCGCCTCGCGCAGGACGATCGTCTCGTCCTCCTCGTTGGTGACGTCGGCGATCCTGTCGGACCACAGGCAGCTGTTGAGGATCATCAGGCCGCCGTGGCGCAGCAGGCGGAGCGCCTGCTCCACATACTCGCCGTACTCCAGCTTGTCGCCATTGACGAACACGACGTCGTACGCGCCGCTGCTCAACTTCGGCAGCACGTCGAGCGCGGTGCCAGCGATGAGGCGGAAGCGGCGTGCCGGCAGGCCCTGCTCGCTGAAGAGACGGCGGGCAGCGGCCTGATTCTCGTGGTCGCCGTCGACGGAGGTCAGGATGCCCTGGTCGTTCATGCCCGCGAACAGCGCCAGCCCCGACACGCCCGCGTTGGTGCCGATCTCGACGACGGCCTTCGCGTCCACGGCGCGCGCGAGCACGGTCAGGAGGCTCGTCGACCCGCGGGTCAGCGGCGTCTGGCCCAGCTCGGCCGCGGACGAGCGCCCCTTCTGCATCGCCTCGGCGTCGGGGCGGAAGTCCTCCGCGTAGACCCAGGAGGACGCCGACGGCGCAAGCTTGGTCGAGGTGAGAGAGCCATGGGTATCGGTCACAGGCCCTACCATAGCGCCCATGACTGCCGCCGCCCCGGACCGTTCCGCCCACACCGTGACCGCCGAGCTGGTGGCCTCCGTGATGAAGGTCGAGGTCGCCATCGGCGACCGGGTGACCCCCACCGACCCCGTGGTGGTGCTGGAGTCGATGAAGATGGAGATCCCGGTGCTGGCCGAGAAGGACGGCATCGTGCGCGAGGTCGTCGTGACCGAGGGAGATGTCGTCCGCGACGGCGACCCCCTCGTGGTTCTGACGATCGCCTGAGGCCGGGCCGCCGCACCACCACAGATCCTGTGGCGCACCTCACCGCGTACGCCATGTCCTCTCGGTTCCTGTCCCCCAAGGCCCGTCTGGACTAGGATTTCTCCATGCCTGAGACCACGCTGCCCTTCGGCCGGCTGCTGACCGCGATGGTGACCCCGTTCGCCGCCGACGGATCCGTCGATCACGCAAAGGCCGCCGACCTCGCCGTCCACCTCGTCGACGAGATGGACAACGACGCACTGGTCGTCTCCGGCACGACGGGCGAGTCGCCGACCACCTCGGACCACGAGAAGGCTGCCCTGCTGCGCACCGTCAAGGACGCCGTCGGTGACCGGGCGAAGATCGTGGCGGGGATCGGCACCAACGCCACCGCCCACACCGTTCATCTGGCGGAGCAGGCCACCGCCGCGGGGGCCGACGGCCTGCTCGTGGTGACCCCCTACTACTCCAAGCCGCCGCAGGCCGGCGTCCTGGCCCACTTCCGCACCGTCGCCGACGCGACGGACCTGCCGGTGATGCTCTACGACATCCCCCACCGCGCCGGCGTACCCATCGCGACCGACACGCTCGTCGCCGCCGCCGACCACCCGAACATCGTGGCGGTCAAGGACGCCAAGGGTGACCTGGTCGCGTCCGCCGACGTGATGGCGCGCACCGACCTCGTCTACTACTCCGGTGACGACGCGCTCACCCTGCCGCTGATGTCGATCGGCGGGGCGGGCCTCGTCGGGACGTCGACCCACTTCACCGGCCGGCTGGCCAAGCAGATGATCGAGGCCTACGCGGCCGGCGACACCGCCACCGCTCTCGAGCTCCACCGGCGACTTCAGCCGACGTTCACCGGGGTCTTCGCGACCCAGGGCTGCATCCTCGTCAAGGCGGGGCTGCGGCTGCAGGGCCGCGACGTGGGCGGACTCCGCCCGCCCCTGCCCGAGGCGACCGAGGCCGAGACCGAGGCGTTCCGCGGCTGCCTCGAGCGCTCGGGCCTGCTCTGACCCCGACTCGGAGCCCCAACTCCTGCACCGGGGTCCACGATTTGGTCGGCGGTTTCCAGCGACCAACTCGTGCGGGTTTGTGCACGAATCGGGCCCGGGTGGCAGAGACGGACGCGGGGGTCCGGTGCGGGCGGGAGACGCTCAGTCTCGGGTGACGCGCACGCCCTTGCCGACGACGGTCACGCCGCCGGCGGAGACGGTGTAACCGCGCGCAAGGTCGTGGTCGTGGTTGACGCCGATCTCGCAGCCGTCCTCGACCACGACGTTCTTGTCGAGGATCGCGTTGCGGATGACCGCGTTGCGGCCGATCCTGACGTTGTCCATGATCACGGCGCGCTCGACGTTGGCCCACTTGTCGACCCGGACGTTCGGCGAGAGGACCGACGCGTCGACGTCACCACCGGAGATGATGCAGCCGGCCGAGACGATCGAGTCCTCCGCGTTGCCGCGGAGCACGAACTTCGCGCCTGGTCGCTGGGGCTGGTAGGTCCAGATCGGCCACTCGTTGTTGTAGACCGAGAAGTTCGGGTTCACCGAGACCAGGTCCATGTGGGCCTCGTGGTAGGCGTCGATGGTGCCGACGTCACGCCAGTAGTTGCGGTCCTTGTCGGTGGCACCGGGCACCGAGTTGCTCGTGAAGTCGTGGACCTGAGCCTGACCGGCCTCAACGAAGCGCGGGATGATGTCGCCGCCCATGTCGTGGCGCGCGGTCGGGTCGGCTGCATCGGCCTCGAGGGCCTCGACGAGCGCCTTGCGCGTGAAGATGTAGTTACCCATCGACGCGAACGACTCGTCGGGCGAGTCGGGCAGACCGGGCGGGTCGGCCGGCTTCTCGAGGAACTGCTTGATCTTCGCGTCGGCGCCAGCGTCGATGATGCCGAAGGCCGAGGCCTCCTTGCGGGGTACGCGGATGCCCGCGACCGTGCAGTCGAGACCCGAGTCGATGTGCTGGTCGAGCATCTGCGACACATCCATGCGGTAGATGTTGTCGGCGCCGAAGACGACCACGTAGTCCGGATCCTCGTCGAGGATCAGGTTCATCGACTGGAAGATCGCGTCGGCCGACCCCTGATACCACCGCGGCCCCAGGCGCTGCTGGGCGGGGACCGGGGTCACGTAGTTGCCGAGCATGGTCGACATGCGCCACGTCAGCGAGATGTGGCGGTCGAGCGAGTGCGACTTGTACTGCGTCAGGACAGCGATCTGTCGGAGCTCCGAGTTCACGAGGTTCGACAACACGAAGTCGATGAGCCGGTAGGTGCCCCCGAAGGGGACGGCCGGCTTGGCCCGGTCGGCGGTCAACGGCATCAGCCGCTTCCCCTCGCCTCCGGCCAGGACGATGGACAACACCTTCGGTCGGACAGCCATGGTCTGGACCCTTCTTCCCACGTCGCGTGATCTCACCATAGCGAGAGCCGACCCGCCCCGTGCGGGGCCCCTTCGACCGCTCGATGACGTCGCACACCCCGCCAGGCCGCTCGCCCCGCCCTGTGCAACTATCACGTCATGAGCCCGCGCATCTCCATCCTGACCCGTGAGTACCCGCCCTCGATCTATGGCGGCGCCGGTGTCCACGTCGCCCAGCTCGTCCCCCAGCTCCGCAAGTTCTGCGAGGTCGACGTCCAGTGCATGGGCGAGCCCCGTGACGGCGCCACCGCCCATGCGGAGAGCTTCCCTCCCGACGCCAACGCCGCCCTGCGGGTGTTCGGCGCCGACCTGTCCATGGTCGCGTCCGTGCCCGAGGTCGACGTGGTCCACGGCCACACGTGGTACGCCGCCCTGGGCGCCCTGATGACGGGCCTCATGCAGGACATCCCCCACGTGGTCACCGCCCACTCGCTCGAGCCCGACCGCCCCTGGAAGGCCGAGCAGCTGGGCGGCGGCTACCGCCTCAGCACGTGGGCCGAGCGGTCCGCGTACGAGTCCGCGGGCGCTGTGATCGCCGTGTCCGAGGCGATGCGCCCCGCCATCCTGAACGCCTACCCCGACGTAGACCCGGCCCGCATCCATGTCGTGAAGAACGGCATCGATCCCGAGGAGTTCAAGCCCGACCACGACACCGACGTGATCACCGGCCTGGGCGTCGACCTCGACCGGCCGATCGTGACCTTCGTCGGACGCATCACCCGCCAGAAGGGGCTCATCCACCTGGTCCACGCCGCCGAACAGCTCGACCCCGACACCCAGCTCCTGCTGCTCGCGGGTGCCCCGGACACCCCGGAGATAGCCGCTGAGTTCGACGAGGCGTTCGACCATATCGAGCAGACGCGCTCCGGCGGGGTGACCTGGGTGCAGGAGATGCTCCCGCGCGCCGCGGTCCGCCAGGTGCTGACCCACTCGACCGTGTTCGCCTGCCCGTCGATCTACGAGCCGCTGGGCATCGTGAACCTCGAGGCCATGGCCTGCGAGACCGCCGTCGTCGCCTCGGCGGTCGGCGGCATCCCCGAGGTCGTCGTCGACGGCGAGACGGGCTCGCTGGTGCGCTATGACCCCGCTCAGGCCGAGGACCCCGACTTCGTACGCAGGTTCGAGAGCGAGTTCGCCGCGAAGGTCAATGACCTGACCCGCGACCCCACGAAGGCCGCGGAGATGGGCCGTGCCGGGCGCCGGCGCGCCATCGATGAGTTCTCCTGGGAGAAGATCGCCCGCGAGACCCTGGCCGTGTACGAGGCCGCCATCGCGGCCCATGGCTCGCGCTGAGGGCCCCACGGACAGCCAACGGGCCCCGGACTCTCAGTCCGGGGCCCGTCGCCAATTCTCGGGGTTCGTCAGCCGACGACGTCCTTCAGAGCAGCGGCGAGCTCGTCCGCCTCGGCGGCGTTCATCTCGACGACCAAGCGGCCGCCACCCTCGAGGGGCACACGCATGACGATCCCACGGCCTTCCTTGGTGACCTCCATGGGGCCGTCGCCCGTACGCGGCTTCATTGCTGCCATGTGTGACCTCATCTCTCCTCGCGGCCTGGACCGCTGCTGATCTCTACCCACTCCATTATTCCGCATGTGAGGCCTCCCCCACGAGAGGGGGTCGCCGCCTTAGAATTATCCCCATGAGCCAGCCCGTCACCATCACAGTCTCCAAGGGCGTCGCGACCCTGCGTCTCGACCGCCCCGAGTCCATGAACTCGTTCGACCGCGCGACCCGCCTCGCCCTGATCGAGGCCGTCCAGCAGGTCGGCGCCGACCCCGAGGTACGCGTCGTGGTCATCACCGGGTCGGGACGCGCGTTCGGCGTCGGCCAGGACCTCAAGGAACACCTCGCCTCGTTGCAGAGCGGATCGGTTGAGCAGGTGTGGCGCGTCGTGCCCGAGGAGTACAACCCTCTGGTGCGGGCCGTCGCGGAGCTGGAGAAGCCCTTCATCGCCGCGGTCAACGGTGTGGCCGCGGGCGCGGGCGCCTCGCTGGCCTTCCTCGCCGACTTCCGCGTCGTGGCGCGCTCGGCCGGGTTCAACACGGCGTTCGCCGGCATCGCCCTGAGCTGCGACACCGGTGCCTCGTGGACCCTGCAGCGGCTGGTGGGCCAGGCGAAGGCCATCGAGCTCATGCTACTGCCGCGTACCGTCGGCGCCGAGGAGGCCCTCGAGCTCGGGATCGCGTCCGAGGTCGTCGACGACGACCAGCTCGAGGGGCGTGTGGCTGAGCTCGCCGGTCAGCTGGCCCAGGGGCCGACGTTGTCGTACGCCTCCATCAAACACTCGGTGGCCTACGCCGCGACTCACACGCTCGAGGAGTCGATCGAGGTCGAGTCGCAGATGATGGCGCGTACCGGCGCATCCGCCGACCACCGTGTCGCCGTCGACGCGTTCCTGGCCAAGCAGAAGCCGCAGTTCGAGGGTCGCTGACCCTCAGTCGCGAGGGCGCCAGGCCTCCGCGTCGTCGGCCTCCTCGTCGCCCACGTCCTTCTTGTCGGCCACGTCCTTCTTGTCGGCCGTCGTGCGCCCGCGCCAGGCGGCGGCCCGCTCCCTGGGGTCGGTGACGTGCCGGGACACGGGGGCGGCCTCGATGACCGCGTCCTCGTCGTCGACCTCGGCGCGTGCCGTCGGGTCTTCGAGGTCCGGCCCGGCGTGGGGAGCGGGATAGCGTACGCCGGCCTCGGCCATGGCGCGGTCACGTACGTCGATCTCCAGGGCCAGGCGGGCCACGAGCGCGTCAACCTGCTCCATGTCGTAGCCCCGCGCACGCACGGCGAAACGGGCATTCTCGAGATCGGCCCCGCGGACGGGTCCGGCCTGCGGCAGCGTGGGTGCGGTGCCGTCTCGCCCGGGCTCCTCGGGCATGCCGCCGAGCCCACCGGCTGCGGCGATGGCCCCCGCCCCCAGGATGAGGACGGCAACGATGACGATCATGATCTGCATGTCGACTCCGGGATCATTCGGCGTGGGTGGGCGGCTCGTCGGCGGTCGGCTGCTCGTCCTCGGGCGTGTTCGACGTGACCATGATCGACACGACCTCGTCGACGTCGTCGGTGATCCTCAGCATGTCGACGTCGGGCTCGGAGATGTAGCCCCCGCCCAGGACCGAGTCGACGACCCACTGCTTGAGCGGGCCCCAGTAGTCGGACCCGAAGAGCACGACGGGGAAATCGGTGATCTTCTTCGTCTGGACCAGCGTCAGCGCCTCGAACAGCTCGTCGAAGGTGCCTAAGCCACCGGGCATGACCACGAAACCCTGCGAATACTTGAGGAACATCGTCTTGCGGGCGAAGAAGTAGCGGAAGTTGATGCCGAGAGTCACGTAGTCGTTGAGGCCGGTCTCGAAGGGCAGCTCGATGCCCAGCCCGACCGAGACTCCCCCGGCCTCGTAGGCGCCCTTGTTGCCGGCCTCCATGATTCCAGGCCCGCCGCCGGTGATGACGGCGAAGCGGGCGCGGGCCAGCGCGGCACCGATCTCCTCGGCGGCGGCGTACATCGGATGGTCCGGGGAGGTTCGGGCGGAGCCGAAGATCGAGACCGCGGGGCCCAGCTCGGCCAGCGTCCCGAACCCCTCGACGAACTCCGACTGGATGCGCAGGACCCGCCAGGGATCGGTGTGGACCCAGTCGCTGGACCCTCTCGACTCGAGCAGGCGCTGGTCGGTCGTCGTGGGCAGGACCATGTCGTGAGCCCGCAGGACCGGGCCCTGTTGACGACGCTCGTGGCCGGTGGCGCGGTTGACGATGCGGTCGGCCATCAGCGGTTTCCCCCGAGCCACCGAAGGAATGCCTCGCGGCAGGCGTAGACGTCCGAGGCCGGGCAGAACTCGTCGTCGGTGTGGGCGTGGATCGGGTCGGCGGGCCCATAGTTGACCGCGGGGATGCCGAGCGCCGAGAACCGCGCCACGTCGGTCCAGCCGAACTTCGGGCGGGCCTCTCCCCCGACGGCCGCGAGGAACTCGGCGGCGGCCGGCTGGTCGAGCCCGGGTCGGGCCCCGTCGGAGGAGTCGGTGAGCTCGATCTGGTCGAAGCCGTCGAGCACCCCGCACACGTGGGCGTACGCCTCGTCGACACTGCGGTCGGGGGCGAAACGGTAGTTGATGTCGATCTCGCAGCGGTCGGGGATCACGTTGCCCGCGACCCCGCCGGAGATGCGGACGGCGTTGAGGCCCTCGTGGTACTGCAGTCCGTCCACGACCGGCTTGCGAGGCTCATACGCCGCCAGGCGACGCAGGATCTCGCCGGCGTCATGGATCGCGTTGTGTCCCATCCACGCCCGCGCGGAGTGGGCGGCGCACCCCGGGACGGTCACGCGTACACGCAGCGTGCCCTGACAGCCGCCCTCGATGCCGGCGGCTGTCGGCTCGCACAGCACCGCGAAGTCACCGGCGAGCAGTTCGGGCCGGTCACGCGCGATGTGGCCGAGGCCGTTCTTCTCGGCCTCGACCTCCTCGTTGGCGTAGAAGATCCATGTGACGTCATGGACGGGGTCGGTCAGTGCGGTGGCCGCCGACAGCTGGACGGCGACCCCGCCCTTCATGTCGCACGTGCCACGGCCGACCAGCCGTCGCTCGTCGCCCTCGCCCTCGATGCGGCACGGCAGGTTCGGCGTCGCCGCGAGTGGGACGGTGTCGATGTGGCCGGCGATCACGACGCGAGTCGGCCGCCCCAGCGAGGTGCGGGCGATGACGTTGTCTTCGTGACGGATCACTTCGAGGTGGGGCGCCTGCGCGCGCAGCGCAGTTTCGATGGCGTCGGCGATCGCCTGCTCGTCACCGGACACCGACTCGATGTCGACGAGGTCCCGCAGCAGGTCGACCACGTCTCCGGTCAGGTCGATTGAGGTCATGGCCTACACCCTAGGGGAACCTTCGTGTCGTCACTCGACCGAGAACAGGTCGCCCGGGGAGCAGTGGAGCACCTCGCACAGCCGGGTGAGGGTGGAGAAGCGGACCGCCTTCGCCCGGTTGTTCTTCAGCACCGACAGGTTGACCATCGAGACGCCGACCGCCTCGGCGAGGGCGGTGAGCGTCACGTTGCGTTCCGCGAGCAGCGCGTCGAGGTGACAGACGATGCGGTGGGGTTCGTCGACCGGCATCAGACGAGCCCCTCGGAGTCGGCCCGCAGCCGGGTGCCGTGCCGAAACACTGCGCCCAGCACCTCGACGAGGCCGGCGGCCGCCAGAAGCCCGCAGCCGAGGCCCAGCTCGTCGAGGTAGAGCCGGCCGTAGATGACCGGCACCTCGTGCAGCGGGAACACGACGATCACACGGTCGAGCGCGTTGAGGCCGGGCAGGCTCACCGCGCCGACCGCAAGCAGACCGGCCAGCACGTGGAACGACCTCATCGCGTCGTGCTGGAACGGGTCCCCCGCCACGGCGCGGTCGAGGAGCCGCCACACCACCACCACGCCGGCCGCCAGCAGGCCGACGAGGACCAGCGAGGGCAGCAGGTCGACGAGCCGCTGGAGGACCGTGGGATGCGGCAGCGAATAGATGATCTCGTCGGCCCAGCGGACCGTGGCGTCCTCGCGGAGCACCTCCGGCAGCGGCGGCCCCTCTCCCGCGGCGAGGGCCCGCACCTCGAGCGGGCGGCCGGTCACCAATGCCACGACCCGGGGCAGGACGCCGCCCATGAGCACCCCCGCGACCGACAGGATCATCAGGACGCGAAGGATGTTGCGCTCGGTGTTGCTGATCACGTCAACCTCCTTGAAATATCTCTACTCGATATTATCGAATGCCGTTATTATCGTCCATCGTTGTTATCGAGGATCGTTACTTCAGATCCAGTACGCTGGCACGCATGACCAAGCAGAGCATGAGCCGCCCCGCCTGGGGCTGGGGCGTCGTCACCACCCACGACAACGACCAGGTCCTCGACACCTGGTTCCCTGCTCCCGCACTGGGCACCGCCGACGCCGGTGACGCCCCCGCCGAGCTCACGGCGCTCGAACGCACCGACGCCGCCCGTGGAGTACGCCTGTCGGTCGAGCGGGTCGCGATCGACCTCGACGCCGCCCCCGCCTCGGTCCCCGACGCCTACCTGCGCCTCCACCTGCTCTCCCACCGGCTCGTCGCCCCCAACACCATCAACCTCCAGGGCCTGTTCGGCGCGCTGACGAACGTGGTGTGGACGTCAGCCGGCCCGTGCGCCGTCGAGGGCTTCGAAACGACCCGCGCCCGCCTGACCGCCGAGCACGGCCGCGTCACCGTGTGGGGCGTCGACAAGTTCCCGCGCATGATCGACTACGTCCTCCCGTCGGGCGTCCGCATCGCCGAGGCCGACCGCGTACGCCTGGGCGCCCACCTCGCCGAGGGCACCGTCGTCATGCACGAGGGCTTCGTGAACTTCAACGCCGGCACGCTCGGCACCTCGATGGTCGAGGGCCGCATCTCGCAGGGCGTCGTCGTCGGCGACGGCTCCGACGTGGGCGGCGGTGCCTCGATCATGGGCACGCTCTCGGGCGGAGGCACCGAGGTGGTCTCCATCGGCGAACGCTGCCTGCTGGGCGCGAACGCCGGCATCGGCATCTCGCTGGGCGACGACTGCGTCGTCGAGGCCGGCCTCTACGTCACCGCCGGCACGAAGGTGAAGGTCGACGGGCAGGTCGTGAAGGCCTCCGAGCTGTCCGGGCAGGACGGCCTGCTGTTCCTCCGGAACTCCCTGACCGGCGAGGTCGAGGTCCGCGGTCGCGAGGGTCGCAAGGTCGAGCTCAACGCCGACCTGCACGCCAACTGACCGCTCCGCCCACCATCACCCCACCATGGCCCGACGACGCCGCGGTTGCCTGGCCGTCGGCCTCGCCGTCGCCCTCCTGGGCGGGGGGGCGCTCAGCGCGGGCCTGTACGCCAGCCGCCAGGGCTGGATCGAACCGCTGCCGATCGAAGAGCGCTGCGTGATCAGCGGCTCGACCGGCACCGTGGTCCTCACCCCCGAGCAGGCCCGCCTGACCTCGATCATCGTGGGCCGCTCGGTGGCGCGCGGCCTCAGCCCGCGCGCCGCCACCATCGCGATGGCCACCGCCTACCAGGAGTCAGGCATACGCAACCTCGACCACGGCGACCGCGACTCGTTGGGCCTGTTCCAGCAGCGTCCGTCGCAGGGCTGGGGCACCCCGGCGCAGATCCGCGATCCCTGGTACGCCTCGGACGCCTTCTACGCCGCGCTGGTGAAGGTCCCCGCGTGGGAGACCGGCGACATCAACGACACCGCGCAGAAGGTGCAGCGCTCCGGGCACCCGCAGGCGTACCGCAAGCACGAGGAGAAGGCCCGGATCCTCGCCGAGGTCTTCACCGGCCACCGGGCCGCGGGCGTGACGTGCGCGCTGAAGGCCCGCTCGAAGCCGCTGTGCATCGACTGCCACGTCGACATCGACCCGTTCGCGCTTCAGCGCGAGGCGTGGCTGACCTTCGGTATGGCCGGGGAGATCCAGGCCGAGTCCGGGGTCCGGTGGACCCCACGCAGCGAGGAGGAGGCTTGGAGGCTCGCCGCATTCAGCGTGGTGAACGGCCCCCGGGTGGCCGTCACCCACGTCAGGGTCGGCCAGCGTCGCTGGGAGAACTCGCGCCTGCGGCCCGCCACCTGGGGCGGAGGCTCCCCGGACGGCGTCGTCGTGGCCACCGGACTTCCCTGAGCGCCCGGGAAAAGCGAGGGCCCCGGCCCGGACGAACCGTCAGGACCGGGGCGCTCGACGTCTGGCAGCGCGGACGACCTAGCCGCGCAGGCGGGAGGCCGCCGACTCGATGCGCTCGTCACTGCCCGTGAGCGCGAGGCGCACGTGGTTCTCGGCCTTGGCGCCGTAGAAGTCGCCCGGGGCGGCGAGGATGCCGCGCTCGGCGAGCCAGTCGATCGTGGTGCGGCACTGCTCGTCGCGCGTCGCCCACAGGTACAGCCCGGCCTCGGAGTGGTCGATGCGGAAACCTGCCGCCTCGAGCGCGGGCTTCAGCACGCCGCGGCGCGCGAGGTAGCGCTGTCGCTGGACCTCGACGTGGGCCTGGTCGCCCAGGACCTCGGCGAACGCGACCTGCACAGGGCGCGGCATCAGGAAGCCGCCATGCTTGCGCATCTCCCGGAGCTCGGCGACCACCTTGGGGCAGCCGGCCACGAAGCCCGCGCGGTAACCCGCGAGGTTGGAGCGCTTCGACATGGACAGGGCCGTGATGATGCCCTCGTGGGAGCCGCCGCAGATGTCGGGGTGCAGCACCGAGACGGGGTCGGCCTCCCAGCCGAACTCGCCGTAGCACTCGTCGGAGACCAGCACCGCACCGAGCTCACGGGCGCGGTTGACCCACGCGCGCAGCTCGTCGGCCGACATCACCGCGCCGTGCGGGTTGCCGGGCGTGTTGATCCAGATGGCATCGGCCTCGGTGACCTGGGCCGGGTCGTCGCAGGCGACGACCTTCGCGCCAGCGATCGCGCCGCCGACCGCGTACGACGGGTAGGCGATCTCGGGGATGACCAGCGTGGAGTCGGCGCCGAGGCCGAGCTGCCACGGCAGGTTGGTGACGAGTTCCTTGGTGCCGATGACTGGCAGGACGCCGTTCTCGTCGAGACCCCGGACGTGCCAGCGCTCGGTCACGTGGCGGACCATGGCCTCGCGGAGCTCGGGAATGCCGATGGTAGGCGGATAGCCGGGCGCGTCGGCGGCCTCGCTGAGGGCGCGCATGGCGAGCTCGGGAGTCGGGTCGACCGGCGTACCGATCGACAGGTCGCAGATGCCCTGGGGGTGTTCACCCGCCCGCTTCTTCGCAGCGAGCAGGGTGTCCCATGGGAAGTCCGGCAGCGACGCTGCCACCGAACGCCTCAAGCCTCGTGCTCCTGCACGGGAAGAGCCTCGATCAGCGCGTGGTCCTTGTCGATGACCCCCATCTTGGACGCGCCACCCGGCGAGCCCAGGCCCTCGAAGAACTTCACGTTCGCGTCGTAGTATTCCTTCCACTCCTCGGGCACGTCGTCCTCGTAGAAAATCGCCTCGACGGGGCAGACCGGCTCGCACGCACCGCAGTCGACACACTCGTCGGGGTGGATGTAGAGCATGCGGTTGCCCTCGTAGATGCAGTCGACGGGGCACTCCTCGACGCAGGCGCGATCCTTCAGATCGACGCACGGCTGCGCGATGATGTAGGTCATTCAAGACTCCTAGGTCGTCACGGCCGCCCCTTCGGCCTCGGCCACGGCTGGGGCGCCCTGTCACTCTACTACCCCTGCCCCGCTACTACCCGTGCCCCGCCAGGTGTTGGTGGCGGAGAACGCCGCTGCGCGGGTGAGGAAGCCCGCGCAGGTGGGCCCTTCACGTCGACGTGGACGAACTCACCGGGGCGTTGGCGTTCGTAGCGGCGCCTGCTCACCTAGGATTCCGCCATGGATCCCCTTGCTCGTGCTGGCGTGAGCATCGGTGGTCGTGCATCGCTGCGCGTCACGGCCCCCGACGGGCCCGGTGACATCGTCGGGGTGGTCACCGCCCTAGACGACGCGTCGATCACGATGCGCCGTCGCGGTGGCTCCGTGACCACCCTCCCGAGGGCGGCGGTGACCGCCGCACGCGTCGTGCCGCTGGTCGCCCGCGGGCGCAACCCGCACCATTTCGCCCGCGACCAGGTGTGCCGGTTGGCCCACGACGAGACAGTCGGCGGTGCGGGAGACGTGTGGGTCGGACGCCTCGCCGAGCTCGTGAGCTCTCTCGACGACTCGGGCGTGTCGACGAGCGACGGGCTCGCCCGCCACGGCTCGTCGGCGGCGCGCGTGTTCGGCGAGTGGGCCGCCATGCGCCTCGAGGATCCCGACGACCTCGCCGCGCTGGGGGCCTGGGCCGCCCTCCACGACGCGCGCAACGTGGCGGTCACGGGACCGGGCGCCACCGGCGTACGCGGCCTCGAGCCCCTCCAGGACTGAGTCGGGCCCGGACCGTGAGGTCCGTGTGAGCCATCGTCTCAGGAGGCCGTCAGGGCTTCTTGCTGCACTTGATCTCGTCGGTCGCCGAGTATTTCCACGACCTGTCCTCACGCTTGACGACCGCGCCGTTCTGCTTGAACACGCGGTAGTAGCTGGCGGTGAACCCGGGCGACGCGGACTGGGGGTTGCAGTCGGCCGAGTCGTCGTTGATGGTGCGGCCGGTGTAAAAGTTGGACTTCGTCGGCTCCGGGGACTCGATGTCCCACTTCTTCGTGCCCCAGATCTTCACGGTGATCGAGCCCTTGCTGGAACCCGACGACGGGCTGCGCGCTGCCTCGATGTAGATCGCGGCGTCGGAGTCGTTCTGGAACTTCACGTCGATCGAGCCCGAGTAGATCGTCGACTCGCGCCCGGCCGGATAGCGGTCGAAGTACATGGTGTGGGGCTGGTGCTCCACGTCCTTCAGGCCGGCGAACCACGCCGCGTTGAAAACCGTCGTGGCGCTCTGGGAGATGCCGCCGGCGTTCTCCTTCTTCAGTTTCGAGCCCGCGACGACCCAGCCGTCGACGTAGCCGACGTCGCGGGAGCCGAGCACCTTGTTGAGCGAGAACGTCGCGTCCTTGGCGACCGTGTTGCCGTTGATGCGCGATGCCGCCAGACCGAGGTTGATGTTGCGGTAGTCGGCGTGGGGGTAATAGGTCGTGAACTCGCCGATGACCTGCTTTGGCTTCTGCTGCTCGGCCATCTCGGTGGTGAACTTCGCCTTGGCGCCCGTGAGCTCCACCTTCACGTCACGACCTTGGGGCTGAGACACCACCGGCGAGACCACCTTCGCGAAGTTCTCCTTGGTGACTTCGGCACCGTCGACGGCGGGCACGACGACGAGGCCGCCGCCCTCCATCTTGTAGGAGGCGTCCTTGGCGTCCTTGAGGTCGAGCTTCTTCATGGCCGGCTTGGCGGCCTCGTAGAGCTTGTCCATGTTGACCGCGCCGACCAGCTTCGACTCCTTGGGCTCGATCGTGGTGGCCCCGCCGATCATGGCGGGCGTCACCTCGAACACGCCCTTGCCGGTGTCGACCTTCACAGGCGCCGAGAGCGTTGGCTTGGCGAAGCCCTCGACGACCTCCTCGGCCTCGGAGGTGGTGATGTCGGGGTCGGTACGCACCACCGAGGCGGGCACCTCGGTCCGCTTCAGGTAGGCCGACCGGAGCCCCGACGTGATATCGGGCTGGCGCACCGCGATCGCCTGCTCGCCATCGGTGCGGCGGATCTCCACGCCCGCGATCGTGACCGTGGCGTCCTTGGCGGGCTTGTCGACCTTCGTGGCGACGTTCTGGGCGGCGCGCGTGAGGGACACGTCGTCGACAGCGATGGCAGGCTCGATGGGGCCGCCGCCGGTCAGGACGTTCCAGATGTGCTGGGGCGCCCAGCTCTTGCCGACCCCCGAGCGCTCGACGGTGGCCTCGTAGTCGACCGACAGCCCCGCCTCGGCGGGCACCACGTCAAGGCGCTGGCCCTCGACGACGACGGTCATGGCCGCGTTGACCCGACCGGACAGCTCGTCCTTCAGCTTCTCGACCGCCTGTTCGCGCGTGAGGCCGCCGATGTCGACCCCGGCGACCTGGGTCTGGCGTGGCACGTTGTCACCAGCCATCGCGTAGCCAGCCGCGTAGACGCCGCCTGCGAGCACGACCAGCAGGAGGGTCACCAGACCGACGACGCGCCCCGCGCTGGGGCGACGCCCCGACTTCTTCTTCACTGCACACCTCTCGCTCGGACCTGCACATAGTACGTGAGGTGGGCGACATCCCCCGCCTCGCGAGCGGGCGCCTCCGCGCGGTGGCGACCGCTCACCCGCCGGTGAAGCGACCGCGGAAATACGTCAGCGGCTGCGCGTCGGGGGCGTCGCTGTGTCGCGCCCCGAGCACCGCGCCGAGGAACACCTCGTGGTCACCGGCGACGACGGCCCGCTCGGTGCGGCACTCGAGCCACGCCAGCGCGCCATGGAAGAGTGGGGCACCCGTCAGCGCCGAGACCTCGAGGTCGATGCCGTCGAACTGCGTGTGCCGGTCGCGGCGGGGGTCGGCGAAGTGGCGTGCGATCCCGCTCTGGCCCGCCGCGAGCAGGGACACGCACCACGTGTCAGTCGCCCGCATCGACTCGACGAACCGCCCGTGGCTCGAGATCGACACGCTCACCAGCGGCGGATTCAGGGAGATCGAGGTGAAGGAGTTGGCCGTCATCGCGTACCACTCCCCCTCGACCTCGCACGTGACGACGGTGACGCCGGTGGCGAAGTTGGCCATAGCGGCACGCAACTCGCCCGCGCCGACCCCGACGAGGTCGTCGCGCAGCTCGTCCCCTCCTTCGGGCCCGCTCACAGGCCCGCGAACACGTCGTCGGCGCCCGGGGGCAGCGGTGTCCCCCCGGCCAGGACGAACCACTCGCGCGACCAGGCGTCCTCCCCGACGACGTCGCCCATCCTGAAGAACCAGCCGTCGCTGGCGATCTGGGACTCGTGGGCGCGGAACGCGGCGAGCTTTCGGTCGACCAGCGACGGGTCGTGAACGATCACCGCGATGTCTTCGTCGGGCTTGACCATAGGCGGCATCGGGCCGTCGGGGTCGAGGTCTCCGAAGCCCTCCTCGGCATGGCCCGCGTCGCGCATGACGCGGAGGCCGTGACGGAACCAGGTCTCCGATATCGTCGACCACAGCAGTCGGGGAGTGACCCAGGCCTCACCCAGGTCGCGGCGGTAGGTGGGGATGCCGGCCAGCTGTGCGGCGTACATGGCGACGCGATGGGCCTGGATGTGATCGGGATGGCCGTAGTTGCCGTACTGGTCGTAGGTGATCAGCACCTCCGGCCGGCGGTCGCGGATGACGGGCACCAGCTCGTCGGCGGCCTCGCGCAGGTCGGCACGCCAGAAGCAGTCGTCGTGGAGCGTGTCGGCGGGCCGCACCTCGCCGTTTTCTCCGTAGCGCATGCCCGAGTCGCGGTAGCGGTGGTCGCCGCCGAGGCGCAGGAAGTCGGTGACGCCCAGCGCCTCCATCGCCGCCTGGAGCTCGGTTATGCGGTGGGCAGCCAGCGTGCCCTCGTCGTGGAGGTGCTTGAGGCGGTCGGAGACGATCTCACCCTCCTCCCCGAGGGTGCAGGTCACCAGCGTCACTTGGTCGCCGCGGGCCGCGTGGCGTGCCATGGTGATGCCGGTGGTGGTCACCTCGTCGTCGGGGTGGGCGTGGACCAGCAGGAGCCGGCGCGGGTTCGGTTCAGACACGCGGACCAGACTAACCACCGCGGGCGACGATCCGTCAACGGACGCGGACCTCGGACAGGTCGAGCGCGCCCTGCCGGGTCAGGCGTACGTCGGCCAGCCGGGTCGACCAGCCCACCGGGGTGGACGCGTACCACAGGGGGATGGAGGGCGGGTCGACCGCCAGCCGGCCCTCCGCCTGGCGGTACAGCGCGAGCGCCTCCTCGGGCGTGGCCGCCGCGGCGGCGCGGTCGAGCAGTTCGTCGTACGCAAGGTCGCGGTGACCGGTGACGTTGGCCGACGAGTCGCTGCGGTAGCGGATCAGGTAGGGACCGGGCGACACACCGACCGAGCCGGTCTCCTGGCGTACGACCCCGGTGAGCCGCCCCTCCTCGACCTGTTCCAGGACGGTCTTCTGGTTGGGCAGCACGCGCACCTGGCAGTTGATCTCCAGCGCGGAGGCCAACTGGTTGCACAGGGAGTCGGCCCACTCCTTGTTGCCGCTGTCGGCGCTGACGGTCACATAGAACGCCCCGACGTAGCCGCCGGCGTCGTCGTAGGCCTGCCGGGCGGCGGACAGATCGAAGGTGCACAGCTCGCCGCACGCATCGGTCGCATAGCCCGGCACCGCCGGCGGCACCCACGAGGTGGCGGGCACGCGCGTGCCCTGGAAGATGCGACGGGAGGCTGTCTCGCGATCGATGGCCCGGCTGATGGCACGTCGTAGGTCAGGGTTCCCGGCGAGCTGCCTGTCGGCGCCGAGGAAGTCGAGGGTGACGGGCGTCCGGGTGTCGGCCTGCGCCCAGCGGTCCTTCAGGTCGGTCTTCCACTGGTCGTCGAGCAGCATGTCGGTCGGGACGACGCCGGTGAAGTCGAGACGCCCGGCGACGACGTCGTCGTAGGCCTTCTGCACGTCGAGTCCCCGCGCCGGGTCGTCGTACAGCCGGACGACGACCCGGCGCACCTTCGCGGGTGCGGGTCCGGTGTACGCGTCGTTGCGCTCCAGCACGACCTGGGTCGTCGACGCCGACACCAGCGTGAACGGGCCCGCGCCGATGGGACGCGTGGCGTACGCCTCCTTCGTGCCGCCCTCGGCGAAGAACGCGTCCGGCAGCGGCGCGAAGGCCGGGTGGTCGAGACGGGCGGGGAGGTCGGTCACCGGACGGGTCGTCGTCATCGTGAACGTGTGGTCGTCGACCACCTTCAGCCCCGTCATCTCGGCATCGCCGGGCACGTCGCAGGACTCCATGTCGCTGCAGCGCAGCGCCCGCGCCCCCTCGATGACGCCGAACAGCGAGGCGCCGGCCATCCCGTTGGTCCCGCGGGCGGCCCAGTTCCAGGCCGAGACGAAGTTGCGGGCCCGCACGGGCGTGCCGTCGGCGAAGGTCCGGTCGGGCCGCAGGTGGACGGTGAACGTGCGCTGGTCGGTCGTGTCGATCGCCGACGCGAGATCCATGACCGGGGCACCGCCAGGGTCGGTGCGCACCAGACGGGCGGTGATGGCCTCGGTGATGCGCAGCCCGCACGCGTCGGTCGTGTTGGCCGGCAGCAGGTTCCTCGCCGGCGTGCAGCCCTGGATCGTCACCTCGCCGCTCGGGACCGGCGACGGCGACCCGTCGGGCCCCGGCACCGTCGCGGGGGTGCACCCCGACAGGGCCAGCACGCCCGCGAGCACCGGCACGAGCGGGCGCAGCACGGGCCCGGCACGCCACGAGGTGCGAGCCGGGCCCGTGCCGTCGTCCATGGTGCTCAGCTCTCCACCAGCACCTTGCGCGGCTCGGCGAAGTGGCAGGCCGACATGTGCTCGGTGTGCCCGTCGGGGCGCAGCGCGAGCTCGGGGACCTGCGTCTTGCAGACCTCCTGGGCCTTCCAGCAGCGGGTGTGGAAGCGGCAGCCGGCCGGCGGGTTCGCGGGCGAGGGCACGTCACCGGACAGCACGATCTCCTCGCGCTTGCCGCGCAGGGTGGGATCGGGCACCGGCACAGCCGACAGCAGGGCCTGCGTGTAAGGATGGGTCGGCGTCGCGTAGATCTGGTCCTCGTCGCCGAGCTCGGCGAGCTTGCCGAGGTACATCACGCCGACGCGGTCGGAGATGTGGCGCACCACCGACAGGTCGTGGGCGATGAAGATGTACGCCAGCCCCAACTCGTCCTGCAGTCGCTCCATCAGGTTGACCACCTGGGCCTGGACCGAGACGTCGAGCGCCGAGACCGGCTCGTCGCAGATCAGGACCTTCGGGTTCAGCGCGATGCCGCGGGCGATGCCGATGCGCTGTCGCTGTCCGCCGGAGAACTGGTGCGGATAGCGGTTGATGTGCTCCGGGTTGAGACCCACCAGGTCGAGCAGCTCCTGGACGCGCTTGCGCACGCCCTGCTTCGGGACGGCGTCGGGGTGGATCTTGTAGGCCTCCCCCACGATGTCGCCCACCGTCTTGCGGGGGTTCAGCGACGTATAGGGGTCCTGGAACACGATCTGGATGTCGCGGCGCAGGCGGCGCATCGCCGCACCGCGCTGGGCGTACATGTCGACGCCATTGAACCGCACCGTGCCCGACGTGGGCTCCTCGAGGCGCATCAGTAGGCGGCCGAGCGTGGACTTGCCACAGCCCGACTCGCCCACGATGCCGAGCGTCTCACCCGGGTAGAGGTCGAACGAGACGCCGTCGACGGCCTTGACGTGGCCGACGGTGCGCCGCAGGACGCCCGCCTTGATCGGGTAGTGCTTGACCAGGTCGCGGGCCGACAGGATCGGCTCGCCCCTCGACGCGTTCGACGGGGTGCCGGCCTGGTGGCCCAGCTCCTCGTTGGTCGGCTCGCGGTGGTCGTCAGCGGGGATCGCGGAGCTCACCGTTCAGCACCTCCTTGGCGAAGTGGCACGCGCTTGCCCGGTCGCCCAGGTCGAGCAGCACGGGCGGCGGGTCCTGGCGGCAGATGTCCTGGGCGTACCTGCAGCGCGGGTTGAAAGCACACCCGGCGGGGATGCGCATGAGGTTCGGCGGCAGTCCGCCGATGGCCGACAGAGTCTGGCCCTTCTGGTCCAGGCGCGGGATCGACTCGAGCAGGCCCTTGGTGTAGGGGTGGGCAGGCTTGCCGTAGAGGTCGTGGACCTCGGCGGTCTCGACAAGCCGGCCGGCGTACATGACCGCGATGCGGTCGGCGACGTCGGCCACGACGCCCAGGTCGTGGGTGATCAGGATCAGACCCATCCTGCGCTCCTCCTGGAGCTCCTTGAGCAGGTTCATGATCTGAGCCTGGACCGTGACGTCGAGGGCCGTCGTCGGCTCGTCGGCGATGAGGACGGCCGGATCGAGCGCGATGGACATCGCGATCATGATGCGCTGGCGCATGCCGCCCGAGAACTGGTGGGGGTATGCCTTCACGCGCTCCTTGGCGGCGGGGATGTTGACGCGCTGCATCAGGCGTACGGCCTGGTCGAGCGAGTCGGACTTGTTCATCCCACGGTGCTTGCGGAACATCTCGGCGATCTGCCAGCCCACCGGGAACACCGGGTTGAGCGCCGACAGCGCGTCCTGGAAGATCATAGAGATCTCGGCGCCGCGGATCTTCTGGCGCTCCTTCTCGGGCATTTTCAGCAGGTCGGTGCCGCAGTAGCGGACCTGACCACCGGTGACATAGCCGGGCGGGGTGTCGAGGATCCCCATGATCGCCTGCGCGGTCACCGACTTGCCGGAGCCCGACTCGCCGAGGATCGCGAGCGTCTCGCCCTCGTCGAGGGTGAAGTCGACCCCGTTGATGGCCTTGGCCACGCCGTCACGCGTGCGGAACTCGACCTGCAGGTTCTCGACGTCCAGGAGACGCCCGTCGACGGCCTTCCACTTCGACGGCGCGTGTGTTGGCTTGGTGGTGGGAAGCTCTTCGGCCTTGGTTGCCATGTCGTCCCCTCCTCTCAGCGGTTCTTCGGGTCCAACGCGTCACGGATCGACTCACCCAGCAGGATGAAGCCGAGCACCGTCAGCGACAGGAACAGGGACGGGAACAGGAGCATGTGCGGGGCGGCGGCGATATAGCCGATGCCCGACGCCTCGGAGATGGCCACGCCCCAGGAGATGACCGGGGCCTGGAGGCCGATGCCGAGGAACGACAGCGTCGCCTCGGTGGCGATGTAGGCACCCAGGTTGATCGTCGCCACGACGACGGCGGGCGCGAACGCGTTCGGCAGCACGTGGGAGAAGATCAGCCGCATCGGGGTCGCGCCGAGGGCGCGGGCGGCCTGGACGTAGTCGGTCGGCTTGACCTGCAGCACCGACGAGCGCATGAGGCGCGCGATGGTTGGCCAGCCGAGCACCACGATGGCCGCGACGACCTTCAGCACCACGACCATGTAGGGCGTGTCGAGCTTGTTGGGGAACGTGTAGAGGATCAGGATGCCGCCGAGAAGCAGCGGGATCGCGAAGAACACGTCGCCCACGCGGGAGAGGATCGTGTCGACCCAGCCGCCGAAGTAGCCGGCGATGATGCCCACGAGCGAGCCGAGGAGCAGCGTGCCGAGGGTGGCCAGCACACCGACGAGGACCGAGGCGCGTGCACCGTAGATGGTGCGGGCGTACACGTTGCACCCCTGCAGGTCGTAGCCGAACGCCGCGCCGGGGCCGGGGGCCTGACGGGCGTGGTTGAGGTCGCAGAAGAGCGGGTCGGCACGGGTGAACAGCTGGGGCACGACCGCCATCAGGACCACCAGGCCGATGAGGAGGGTGGCGATCCAGAACATCGGGCTCACACGCAGCTCGCGCCACGCGTCGCCCCACATCGAACTCACACGCTCCCTGGGCGCGTTGTCGACCTGGACTTGGGTCGCGGTGTCAGTCATGGCTGATCCTGGGGTCGAGGAAGGCGTACAGGACATCGACGATGAGGTTCGCCAGCAGGTAGATCAGCACGAGGCACGTGACCGCGCCGACGACGGAGACGCCGTCCTGCTGCTGGATCGACCGGAAGATGAAGAAGCCCACGCCGTTGATGTTGAAGATGCGCTCGGTCACGATGGCGCCGCCCATGAGGCCGCCGAAGTCGATGCCGATCTGGGTGACGACCGGGACGAGGGAGTTGCGCAGCGTGTGGACGCCGATCGTGCGGCCCTTCGACAGGCCCTTGGCCTTCGCGGTGCGCACGTAGTCGGCGCGCAGGTTCTCCACGAGGCTCGTGCGCGTCAGGCGCGTGATGTAGGCGATCTGCAGCGACGCGAGCACCATCGCCGGCAGGATCAGCGAGTAGATCAACTCTGGACCCATGTCACCGTTGGCCGCTGTCACCGGGAACAGGTGGAGCTTGAGGCCGAAGATCATCTGGAACAGACCGCCGATGACGAACACCGGGATCGAGATCAGGATCAGCGTGATGATCGTGATGATGATGTCGGGCAGCTTGCCCTTGGTGATGCCGGCGAGCACACCGGCGGCGATGCCGATGACGATCTCAAGCAGGATGGCCATAAGGGCGAGGACCGCGGTGGTCGGGAATCGCTGGCCGAGCTCGTCGACGACCTTGTTGTTGTAGAAGTTTGTGCCGAGGTCGCCACGCAGCAGCTTGCTGAGGTAGAGCGCGTACTGGACGAGCACGGGCTTGTCCAGGTTGTACTCGTGCTTGAACTTGTTGATGTACGCCGCGTCGCAGGGGCGCTCGCCGCAGCGGCCCTCCCAGGGCTCACCGGGCAGCGCGTACACCAGGACGTAGATCAGAAAGGTTGCGCCCAGGATCACCGGGATCATCTGCAGCAACCGTCGGATGACATAGGTGATCATCCCGTGCTCCTCTCCGTTCGTGGCTGGAGGCGCGGATCAGACTATCCGTCCGGCGCACCTCGTCCAATAGGGACATGAGGCGGCCCGCCGGCTGGGTGTGCCGGCGGGCCGCTTCGGGTCAGCCTGGGATCACTTGGTGGTGATCGAGGACAGGTCGAGCGTGCCGAACGGCGTGACCTTGACGTTGGTCACCTTGTTCGACCAGCCGGCCGGGGTCGCCGAGTACCACGTCGGGGTGGTGGGCAGGTCCTTGGCGAGGATCGCCTCGGCCTCCTGGTAGAGCTTGTTCGCAGTGGCGGAGTCGGTGGCCTTGTCGGCCTCGACGAGCTTGGCGTCGAACTCGGGCGACGAGTAGTTGAAGTCGTTCGACGAGGCGCCCGTCTTGTAGATCGGCGTCAGGAAGTTCTCGATGTGCGGGTAGTCCATCTGCCAGCCGTTGCGGAACAGGCCCTTGATCTCGCGCTTCTTGATCTGGTTGCGCAGGGTCTTGAAGTCGGGCGTGGTGATCACGCGGCAGTCGACACCCAGCACGTTGCGCCAGTTGTTGCACACGGCGTCGGCCCACTGCTTGTGGCCGCCGTCACCGTTGACCGCGAGGGTCAGCGGGCCGTTGTAGCCGCCGGCGGCGGTCCACAGCTCCTTGGCCTTGGCCTCGTCGTACTTGCAGTTGTCGCCGCACTGGTTGGGCTTGGCGCCGTCGACGACGGGCGAGACCCAGCCGGTGGCCGGCGTACGCGAGCCGTTGAAGATCTGCTTGGTGATCAGGTCGCGGTTGATCGACATCGACAACGCCTGACGCTTGCGGACGTCCTTGAGCTGCTCGTCGACCGGCGAGAAGGCCATGGCCTGGATGACGCCCGACTGAGCGGTGGTGGAGCGACCGTTGAGCTGGGCCTTCCACGCGTCACCCACGAGCTGGTCGGCCGGGATGACGTCGGTGAAGTCGAGCTGGTTGGCGACCACGTCGTTGTAGGCGGCGTTGGCGTCGTTGTAGATCTTGTAGTTGACCTTGTCGACCTTGGCGCCGAACTTGCCCGAGTAGTCGGCGAACTTCTCGAGGACGATCGCCTGCTCGTTGTTCTGGGTCACCTTGAACGGACCGGCACCGACCGGGTTCTTGCCGTAGGCCTCGGGATCCTTGAAGAAGGAGTCGGGCAGGGCCGAGAAGGCGGTGTAGCCGAGGCGGACCGGGAGGTTCGAGACCGGCTCGGTGGTCTTGATGGTGAAGGTGTAGTCGTCGGTCGCCTTCAGGCCGGACATCTCGGACTTGAGGCCGTCGCACTTCTCGCCGTCGCCGTAGACGTCCTTGTAGCCCTCGATCGGCTCCATGAAGTAGCCGGAGACGTAGCCCTGCTTGCACGCGGCCGAGAAGTTCCAGGCGTCGACGAAGTTCTTCGCCTTGACCTCGGTGCCGTCGTGGAACTTCACGCCCTTGCGGATCGTGACGGTGAAGTTCTGGTTGTCATCGGTCTTGATCGACTCGGCGATGTCGTTCTCGGGTGCCGCGGTCTCGGGGTTGTAGTGAACGAGCTTGGCAGAGATGGCGTCCATGACGTTGCCGCCACAGGTCTCGTTCGTGTTGGCGGGGATGAGCGGGTTCTGCGGGGTGCAGCCGCGCATCGAGATCTGGCCACCGGTCTTGTTGCCGCCGGTGTCGCCACCGGTCGTGCCGCCGCCACCGCAGGCGCTGAGGGCCAGGGCGGCGATGCTGGTCATCGCGGCGGCGGCCATCAGGCGAGAATTTCCTCGCATGCAAGTCCTCCTAGAGCTGGGGCCGGGCTGTCGCCCCACCCGTACGATTTGTCCGTCATGCGGACACGGCGTGGCAGGCCCTGATCGGCACCACCGCGCTCAGTAGAGCCAGTTCTATGCCATGCAAGAACTGGGTTACAAGCGGCTCACCAAAGCGCAACTGTTTTGTGACCTCCATGTGCCGCCACGGCGAACCGTTAACTTTGTGACCACGATCACAAGTTGAGTACCCGCCGGTAAGGAGGTGGTCAGGCCCCGTCGTGCCACGCCTCACCCGCGTACCGGCGCTGCGACTCGACGGCCCGACGCAGCACCTCGGCGGCATCGGTCAGCGACCGGCGCACGCTCGGGTCGAGGTCGGGCTTGGCCAGGGTCTCCCCCACAAGGTCGAGCGTGCGCTGCGACGTCACCGACAGCGGGAACGCCTGCAGCACGAGACGGGCCAGCGCCCAGCCGCGCCGGAACGACGCCGTGCTGTTGACCTTGGCGAAAAACGGCTCGACGAAGCGCTCGGTCAGCTCCACCTGCTCGGGCAGGAACAGTCCGTCGGCGGTCGCGTACAGCTCGTACGCAGAAGCCTCGCTCGGGCCCATCAGGAGGTCGAAGGCGGTCTCCTTGGCCTCGGGCTCGGGGATCGCGGCCAGCGCCCGGGCGCGGTGGTTGCGCCCCGAGGCCGAGCGGTCACCCGCGAACTGTCGCTCGACGAGCTCGCGGTCGCCCGTCAGTGCGGCCAGGCGCTCGACCACCGACCAGGCCATCTCGGAGTCGAGCTCGCGACCGCTCGGCACGCCGTCACCGGTCAGCCAGCCACGGAGCTGATCCTCGTCGTGGCTGGTCCCGATCAGGGTCCGCCACGCCGTCAGCTGCCGGTCGGAGCCGGGCTCGGCGTCATCGAGGACGCGTCCGGCCAGCAGCGCCAGCCGCTCGGTGCGCTGCGGGCGCACCATCGGCGGCGTGTAGGGGCCGATGAGCTCGGCGCGGGCCCAGCTCAGCATCGCCCGCAGGATCACGTCGTCAGGCTCGTCGTCGAGGTGGGTCTCGAGCATGGTGAGCACCAGGTCGGGGTCGACCTCGGTGGAGCGGACCTGGTCGCGGACGGAGTTCCACAGCACCACGCGGGCGAGCGGGTCGGTCACGACGTCGATCGAGGGCCAGTCGAACGGGACGTGGTCGGGACGGATCCGGGCCCAGGTGTCGTCACCGGCATCGGGCACGAGGAGGACCCCGGACAGGTCGACCTCCACCGGCTCGTCGGCGACCTCGACCTCTTGGGTCGCGGTCTCGCGGCCGTTGATGTCGTAGGCGGCCACGGTGATGACATGGGTGCGGCGCGAACCCGTCGCACGCTCCTCGACATCGGCCTGGTCGCCGCGACGCTGGTCGTCGGGCGACTCACGCACCACGACGTTGCGGTCGCCGTCACGCACCACGCGGAGGATGTCCATGCCGACGGAACCCAGCCACGCGTCCGTCCACTCCCCGAGGTCACGGCCGCTGGCCCGCTCCCACGCGGCGACGAGGTCGGCGAACTCGGCGTTGCCGAACGCGTGGCGCTCGAAGTAGTCGCGCAGCCCGAGGATGAAGCTGTCTTGACCGATGTAGGCCACCAGCTGCCTGAGGATGCCCGCGCCCTTCGCGTACGAGATGCCGTCGAACTGGGCCAGGGCGCTCTCGGCGTCCTCCGAGCCGTTGCCGGCCACCGGGTGGGTCGACGGCCCCTGGTCGGCGACGGCGCCCCAATCCTTGCGATTGATGCCGAAGTCGACCCACAGGTCGTAGTCGGTCCGGTCGCTGGCAACCCACTGGCCCATGAGCTCGGCGAACGACTCGTTGAGCCACAAATCGTCCCACCAGCGCATGGTCACGAGGTCGCCGAACCACTGGTGGGCCATCTCGTGGGCGATGGTCGAGGCGCGGGTCGCCCGCTCCGAGCGGGTGGAGGCGCCTCGGAACAGGAACTGGTCGCGGAACGTCACGCACCCCGGGTTCTCCATCGCCCCGGCGTTGAAGTCGGGCACGAACACCTGGTGGTAGGACCCGAACGCGTACCGCACGTCGAACATGTCGTGGTAGGCGTCGAAGCAGCGGCGCGTGACCTCGAGGATGTCGTCGGCGTCGCGCTCCAGCTCGGCACGCAGCGACTGGCGGGCGTGGATCCCCAGCGGGATGCCGTCGTGGACGGCGGTCACCGACGCGTACGGCCCCGCGACGAGGGTGGCGAAGTAGGTCGACAGCGGCGGCGTGGGCGCCATCTCCCAGCGCCCCGGCTCGGTGCAGGTGAACTCGCCGTTGCCGAGCACCTTCCAGTCGAGCGGCACACGCACCGACATCGTGTACGGCGCCTTGAGGTCGGGCTGGTCGAACGACGCGAACCAGCGGGGACCGGCGTCGAGGAACGACATCGCGTACGCGTAGTAGGCGTCGTCGGCGGGGTCCTGGTGGAGGTGCAGGCCCTCGCCGTCGTTCGACCAGCCCATGAGGCCGCTCACGACCAGCACGTTCTCGGCGGCCAGGCCGGGCAGGGGGAGGCGACGCCCGTCTGTGTCGAACGTGGCGGGGTCGAGCTCGACGTCGTTCAGCGTCGCGGCGACCAGCGAGACGGGCGCGAGGTCGACCCACGTGGACTCCCCCGGCGTACGCGCGGTGAACCGGATGGTCGTCGTCGAGCCGAACACCGGCTGGGTCGGGTCGAGGTCGAGGTCGACGTGGACCGAGGTCACCTCGACGAGATCGGCTCGAGCGCGTGCATCTGCGTGGGTGAGGCTGGCCATGCCCTCACGCTAGCGGGGGGCCACGCCGGGGACCAGAGCGGCCACGCTTTGCGCCCGTGGGTGCGGCGCCTGTTGGATGGGCCCATGGACACCCGCCCGCTGGTCCCCGAGGACGCCGAGGCGTCCCGCACCCTTCGCCACGAGGCGTTCGGCACACCCCGCCGCCGCGACGACAAGGCCTTCCTCGCCACGCGCGGGCAGCACTGGCTCGGCACCTTCGACGGCGACCGGCTCGTGGCCCGGTTCGCCGAGCGGGACTATCAGACGTGGTTCGGCGGAGGCCTGGTGCCGACGTCGGGGCTGGGCAGCATCACCGTCGCCGCTGAGCACCGCAGGGCTGGGCTGCTGGAGCCCCTGATGCGGGCGGGCCTGACCCACGGGCTCGACCGCGGCACCGCGATCTCGACGTTCTTCCCCACCGTCCCGAAGATCTACCGCCGCTTCGGGTGCGAGGTCATCGGCGCCAACGACACGGTCTCGCTGCCGATGCACGCGGTGGCTGGCGTACACGCTCCCGAGGGCGTACGCGTGACCCGGGCTGGCGTCGAGGATTTCGAGACGATCCGCGCGGTCTACACCGCCTGGGCGCGGGAGCAGAACGGCCCGCTGTCGCGCACCGGGCCGCTGTTCACGGCGAGCGCGGAGAAGTTCATGGACTTGTACTCGGGAGTGACGCTGGCGTGGCGCGGCGACCGGTGCATCGGTTACTGCTCGTGGACGCGCGGCTCCGGCTATGGCGACGACTCACGCGTGACCACCTCCGACCTCATCGCCCTCGAGGGTGAGGCCTGGGCGGCACTGCTCGCGGTGCTCGGCTCGTTCTCGGCCGTCGCCGGCGAGGTCCGCATCGACACCTCGGGCGCCGACCTGGCCCGGTATGCCATCGGGACCAAGCACTGGAAGGTCATCGACTCCTCGGCGTACATGCTGAAGGTGCTCGACCCCGGCCGCGCGCTCTCGGCCATCACGTACGCGCCCATGCTGTCGGGCGGACTGCGGTTCGGCGTCGAGGGCGACTTCCTCGGCCACGCCGACGGCACCTGGGAGCTGGAGGTCTCGGGGGGCGGCGGCGAGTGCCGCCGCACCTCGGCCGACGACGCCGCGCCGGTGTTCAGCGCGCGCGGTCTCGCCCTCTGGTACGCCGGAGCCCAGTCCGCCGCGAACCTCCGAATGGCGGGGATGCTGCACGGTGGCGACCCCGCACGCGACCGCGACCTCGACGCGCTGACCGGTGGCCGACAGGTGCACATCCGCGACTACTTCTGAGCCCCGGCGGCGGTCCTGTCGGACGCCGGCCCTAGAGTTCGGGACATGCGATTCGGACTCTTCATCCCGCAGGGCTGGCGCTTCGACCTCGTCGGCATCGACCACGCACAGCACTGGGAGGTCATGCGCGGGCTCGTCGAGCACGCCGACACCGGCGACGCCTGGGAGTCGGTGTGGGTCTACGACCACTTCCACACCACGCCGGTCCACTCGCAGGAGGCCACCCACGAGGCGTGGGCGCTCATGTCGGCTTTCGCCGCGGCCACGTCGCGCGTACGCCTGGGCCAGATGTGCACATGCATGGCCTACCGCAACCCCATGTACCTCGCGAAGTTCGCCACGACCGTCGACCACGTGTCGGGCGGCCGCCTCGAGATGGGCATCGGCGGCGGCTGGTACGAACACGAGTGGCGGGCCTACGGCTACGGGTTCCCACGCGCCGGCGTACGCCTGGGCATGCTCGACGAGGGCGTCCAGATCTTCCGCCAGGCCTGGAACGAGGGCAAGGCCACGCTCGACGGCAAGCACTACCAGGTCGACGGTGCGCTCAACTTCCCCCAGCCGCTGCAGCAGCACGCCGGCAAGCCGCACATCCCGCTGTGGATCGCCGGCGGCGGCGAGAAGGTCACGCTGAAGATCGCCGCGAAATACGCGCAGTACACGAACTTCTCGGGCACGGCCGACGACTTCGCCCACAAGTCCGAGCTGTTGAAGGCCCACTGCGCCGATGTCGGCAGCGACTTCGACGCGATCACCCGGTCGGCCAACTACAACGTGTTCATCGGCCGCGACGAGAACGAGGTCGCCGAGCGCCGGGCCGCCTACATCGATCGCGTGAAGCCCCATCTCACCGACGAGCAGCTCGCCGGCCAGCTCCGCGCGTTCGACGGCATGCCGGGCGTCGGCACGCCCGAGCAGATCGTCGAGAACCTGCAGGGGCTGAAGAAGCTCGGGATGACATACGCGATCACCTACTTCCCCGAGGCCGCGTACGACCGCTCGGGCATCGAGCTGTTCGAGCGCGAGGTCGTCCCCGCGCTGCGCGGCTGACGGGGCCGCCCGTCAGCCGATCGGTTCCTTCTGCAGGGTGAACGTCGGCTTCCCGTAGTGCTCCAGCACGGCGTTGGTGATCTCGAGCGCACGCTCGAGGCTCAGGTCGCGGGACTCGGTGATCGTCGCCGCCGCCAGCCGCGGCGGGAACGCGTCCTGCTCGATGATCTGCGCCCACACGGCCTCGGGTGCCGACAGGTCCTGCAGCGCGGTCAGGGTCGGCAGCGCCGAGAGGTCGTACTCCGGGTGGTTGCGGCCGTACTTGTCGAACTCCAGCGTCACGAGCGCCCGCGACCCGCGCAGCATGCCGTGGTCGAACGGCTCCGGCGTCGGGTTGACCACCACCTCGGTGGCGGTCAGCGCGGCCCCGGGCGTGAGTCGCCGCTCCTTCGGCACGCGGTCGGAGTCGGAGTGGACCAGGCGCGACCCGGCATCGGCGGCGGGCCCCCACGGCTTGGAGCGCTTGAGCCTGCCGCGCAGGAACTCCGTGAGGGACTCGGCGACCAGCAGGGGCGGGGTGTCGAGCTCGTGGTCGAACTGCACGACCTGACCGAGGGCGCCCTTCGGTCCGGGCACGAGGTCGAGGGCGTACGCGTTGCCGCCGCCGTCGTCGGCGAACACGATCCAGAGCGGGGACGCGTACGCCGGCTGGACGACGTCCTTAGCGGTCGGCGCGGGCATGGTCGGCAGCGCGTCCTTGCGGCCCCAGCGCTTCTTCGGGTCGACGACGTTGCCGAGCTTCCCGGTGCCGCCGAGCAGTCCGTCACGCACCTCGGCGTACGCGCCGCGTCCCGACGGCGAGCCGAGGATCTCGCCCTCCTTCACCAGCGAGAACAGCAGTCGCAGCTCCGGCGGGAACCCGACCCCGCGCTTCTTCTCGGCTGCGGCGATCTGCTTCTCGGTGAAGCCCTTGGTGTGGCCGCGCTCGCGCAGCAACCGCTCGATCTCGGCGAGGTCGTTGTCGGCGACGCGGTCCGACAGCGGGACCGGCATCGGGACCGCCCTCGAGCGCGACCCCACCTTGTGGGTGCCGATCCGCCCGGAGACGACGTCGACCGACGGGTTGGTGAACCAGTGCAGCTCGCCGGTCCCGTCGCTGTCGACGACCCACTCCACCACTGTGCTCTCGGGCACGATCGTGATGATCTGGTGGGTGTCCGGCTTCTCCTCGTCGCGGTGGTCCCGGGCCTCGAAGTCCGGATCGCTGCAGCCGTAGACCATCGGCCCCGAGGCCGACCTCCCGTGGTAGGACGCGTCCACGCGCAGCGAGGCGCCGACGTCGCGGGCCATCGCGCAGTAGTAGTCGGACAGGGGCTTCAGCGCCTCGGAGACCTCGCTCATGCATCCATGATCGACTACGGCGGGGCCAGCGGGCCAGAGGTCACTCCACGGCGGAGGCCAGCGCAGCGAGCGAGTCCTCCAGCTGGTCCTTCGACACGAGCGGGAACTTCACCTTCTTCAGCAGGTCGGGGTCGGTGACCTGGGCCCAGTCGTACTGGAGCGTGACGTCGGTGGCGCCCGCGTCCCGGGGCTCGAGTACCCACGTCCACGACCAGCCCTTGGGCTCGGTGTTCGCCGGCGCGGTCTGCCAGCCCACCTGCTTGTTCTCGTGGAACGTCGTCACGCGGTTGTCGGTCTGGTAGTCGCCGCCCATGTGGTCGCCGCGCATGTTCATCCGGAACATCTGGCCGGTGCCGGTGATGCGCTGGGCGTGGCGGTCGGCCGACTGCACGAAGCCGGAGCCGTCGAACTCGGCGTGGCGCTCGGGGTTGGTGAGCGCATCGAAGATGTCGGCGGCCGACGCGTTGATGGTACGGGTTACGGTCACATTCGTCTGGTCAGTCATACGTCGACACTAGGCGGTGTACGCGGCCTTGCCTGCAGGGCCCCCCGCGTACGCCGCGCGACGGCCGTCCGTGGCCTATCCCCAACCGGCCCTCGCCGACCGGCACCCAGCCCGTGGGCCGGGGCACCAGCGCTGAGTACGCGGATCAGCCCCGAGTGCGGCGGAAGACCGGCACCTCTGGCGTGGAGTGTGCCTCCTCGTACCGGTAGCCGGCGGCGTCGAAATCCTTGACCTTCGCAGCGCTACGAACGCGGTGCTGCACCAGCCAGGCGGCCATCTCGCCGCGCGCCTTCTTCGCGGCGAACGAGATGACCTTCCAGTCGCCCTTCGGGCCCTGGTCCTCGAAGCGCGGCGCGACGACCGGGCAGTCGAGCGCGTCGAGATCGACGGCCTTGGCATATTCGTCGGAGGCCAGATTCACCAGCACGCGCGAGCCCGGCGACTCGTCGAGGTCAGCGCGCACGAGGTCAGTGATCCGGTCGCCCCACCAGGCGTAGAGCGACCGCCCGCGGTCGGTGACCAGCGACGTGCCCATCTCCAGGCGGTAGGCCTGCATGAGGTCGAGGGGGCGGAGCAGCCCGTACAGGCCGGACAGGATGCGTACGGTCTTCTGGGCCTCGGTGAGGTCGCGGGCGTCGAAGCGGTCGCGCGCCGCCATGCCGCGGTAGACGTCGCCGTCGAACATGAACAGCGACGGGCGGGCGTTGCGCGCGGTGAACGGCGTGGAGAACTCGCGGAAGCGCTTGACGTTCAGCTCGGCGATCTCGTCGGAGACGTGCATGAGCGCGGCGATCTCGTCGGCGGTGCGCGTACGCATCTCATCGACCAGCTGCTCCGACTCCTCCAGCATGCGTGGCTGGGTGTGCTTCTTCGTGGACAGCGGGGATTCGAGGTCCAGCGACTTGGCGGGCGAGAGCAGGGCGAGCATGGCCGGAAGGCTACCGAATGGGCTCGCGTACGGTGGAGACATGGAGACCCGTACCGAACGCGACAGCATGGGCACGATCGACGTGGCGGCCGACCGCTACTGGGGCGCACAGACCCAGCGCAGCCTCGGCAACTTCGACATCGGCCGCGACACCTTCGTCTGGGGGCGACCGATGGTCCGCGCCCTGGGCGTCCTCAAGAAGGCCGCCGCACAGGCCAACGGCGAGCTGGGCGAGCTGCCGGCCGAGGTTGCCGACCTCATCGAGCGTGCCGCCACAGAGGTCATCGACGGCCAGTTGGACGACCACTTCCCGCTCGTGGTCTTCCAGACCGGCTCGGGCACGCAATCCAACATGAACTCCAACGAGGTCATCTCGAACCGCGCCATCGAGATGGCGGGTGGCGAGCGCGGCTCGAAGGACCCCGTCCACCCCAACGACCACGTCAACCGCGGCCAGTCGTCCAACGACACGTTCCCCACGGCCATGCACATCGCCGTCGTCTGCGAGCTGAACGAGCGCCTCTACCCCGCCGTGCAGCGCCTGCGGGACACGCTCGCCGCCAAGGCTGAGGAGTACGCCGACGTCGTCAAGGTCGGGCGTACGCACCTGCAGGATGCCACCCCGATCACGCTCGGCCAGGAGATCGGCAGCTGGGTCGCCCAGCTCGAGTTCGCGCTCGAGGGCGTACGCGAGGCCGACCGCCGCGCCCGCGGTCTGGCCATCGGCGGGACCGCCGTCGGCACCGGGCTGAACGCCCACCCGGAGTTCGGCGCGCTCGCCGCGGCGAAGATCTCGCAGATCACCGGCCTGGAGTTCCAGCAGGCCGACAACCTGTTCGCCTCCCTGTCGGCCCACGACGCGCTCGTGGGCGTCAGCGCGGCGCTGCGTACGCTCGGCGGCGCAGCCATGAAGATCGCCAATGACGTACGCTGGCTCGCCTCGGGCCCGCGCAACGGCATCGGCGAACTGCTGATCCCCGAGAACGAGCCCGGCTCGTCGATCATGCCGGGCAAGGTGAACCCGACCCAGTGCGAGGCGCTGACCATGGTCGCCGCGCGCGTGTTCGGCAACGACGCGACCGTGGCGTTCGCCGGCTCCCAGGGCAACTTCCAGCTCAACGTCTACAAGCCTGTCATGGCCCACGGCGTCCTGGAGTCGATCCGGCTGCTGGCCGACGGCTTCGTGTCGTTCGACGAGCACTGCGCGTCGGGGATCGAGCCCAACCGCGACCGGATCGCGAAGAACCTGGACGCGAACCTCATGGTCGTCACCGCGCTGAACCGCCACATCGGCTATGACAAGGCGGCGGCGATCGCGAAGAAGGCCCACAAGGAGGGCACCACGCTGCGCGAGGCCGCCATCGCATCCGGTGACGTCAGCGAGGCCGACTTCGACGCGTGGGTCGTGCCGATGGACATGACGCACCCGAGCTGACACCCGCCCAGACGTCACTCACCCTCGTACGCGGGTCCGATCCGAGTACGAGGGTGAGTCGCGTCGATGCCCCGGTCACTCCTCCAGCGCGAGGGCCTTCTTCTCCGGCAGGGTGAAGGCCGCCACGGCACCGAGCGCGAACGCCGCGGCGAAGACGGTGAACACCAGCCAGTTGCCGCCCCCGCCCATGCCCAGCAGGAACGGCACCAGTGACGGGGCGATGATCGAGGCGATGCGACCGAACGCGGCCGCGGCGCCGGTGCCCTTGCCGCGGGCCGCAGTCGGGTAGAGCTCGGGGCCCACCGCGTACAGCGCGCCCCACGCGCCGAGGTTGAAGAACGACAGCGCGCATCCGGCCGCGACGATAGTCGCAGGCGAGTTGGCCAGGCCCATCAGTCCCGCCGCGACCGCGGACCCGATCATGAAGGTCGCCAGCGTCGGGCGGCGGCCCCACTTCTCGATGAGGTACGCCGAAGCCGCGTACCCCGGCAGCTGGGCGAGGGTGATGATCAGCGTGTACTCGAAGGACTTGACCAGCGAGAAGCCCTGGTTGACCAGCAGCGTCGGCAGCCAGATGAACGCGCCGTAGTAGCTGAGGTTGATGCAGAACCACACGACCCACAGGGCGGCGGTGCGGCCCCGGAGCTCGCGGCTCCAGATCGACGGTGGCTTCTCGCCCGTGCTGATCGCCGAGTCGGGCGACGGCACCGGTTCGACGCCCGCCGACTCCTCGAACTTGCGGACCGCCGCCTCGGCCTCGACCTCGCGGCCATTCGCCTCGAGGAAGCGGACCGACTCGGGCAGCCCGAAGCGGATGACGGCGGCGTACACGGTCGGCACGATGCCCACGGCCAGCGCCCATCGCCAGCCCTCGTCGACGGTGGGGATGAGGAAGTAGCCCAGCAGGGCGGCGAGGATCCAGCCGACAGCCCAGAAGGCTTCGAGCATGACCACGACGCGGCCCCGGATGTGACGAGGCGCGAACTCCGAGACCAGGGTCGAGGCGACCGGCAGCTCCGCGCCCAGGCCGAGGCCCACGAGGAAGCGCAGGACCATCAGCACGGCGACCGAGCCGGCGAGCGCCGACGCGCCGGTCGCCAGGCCGTAGACCAGCAGCGTCAGCGCGAAGACCTGGCGGCGGCCGAACTTGTCGGCGAGGAGCCCGCCCAGGGAGGCGCCGATGGCCATGCCCACGAAGCCGATGGAGCCGATGAGCCCGAGCGTGCCCTTGTCGAGCACCCACTCCTTGGCCAGCGCGGCCATCACGAACGAGATGAGGCCCACGTCCATGGCGTCGAGCGCCCACCCGATGCCCGAGCCCACGAGCAGGTTGCGGTGGGCGCCGGAGAACGGCAGGCGGTCGAGGCGCTCAGAACGGGTGAGCGTCTGGGGTCCCGTGGACCCGGGGGTCGTTGACATCGGCGTCCTTTCTGTGGCAGCCAGACCACTTTAGCGTCACTTCCACATGTTTTCCTCTCAGGCCCGAACCCTTACGATTGGAACGTTCTCATCTCCGGACGAAGGTCTTGCATGTCTGACACCCCACGACGCGCCGCCGCGCCATGGGATGACCAGATCTCCTCGCCCGCGCCGGACGCGCCACGCCATGCCGCGGACGTGCGGGACGAGCTCGAGCCGGCTCCCGCGCGGGGGCTGGGCTTCCTCGACGACGCCCTGGTCCGCGACTCCTGGCCGACCGAATCCTGGGATCCCCCCCGTCCCCATCACGTGGCGACCGATGACCTCGGCACGGGCGCCGACGACGACTGGGAAGACCTCGTGCCCGCCCGCGGGCTCGGTTTCCTCGACGACGAGGGGGACGTCGACGAGGGGTACGCCGACCGCGAGGATCTCCACCAGTCCGAGACACCCACCGAGACCCTCCCGCTCGTCCCATCGGTCGAGGACCACGAGGATGACGAGGACGACGCCCCCCACCCCGCCCGGGGCCTGGGCTTCCTCGATCCCGACGAGGCCACGGATGAGCCGACCCACGCCGAGCGGGCGTACGCCGAGAACACCTACGACGAGAACGCGTACGACGAGCCGGTTTACGCCGAGACCGAGGTTGACCCAGACCACGCGGAGGCCCACGAGCTCGAACCGGCCGAGCAGCACGTGGCGGCGTACATCTGGTCGCCCGTCACTGCCGCGATTTGGGATGACGTGTGGGCCGACGACCCGAACCGCGTGCCGGCTCTGGAGCCCCCGCGTGCGCGCTGGCGCCCCCGCCTCAGTCTGGTGACCGCAGCCGTGGCGACCATGGTGGTCGCCGCGATCCCGGCCGCTGCGGGCATGATGAGCAGCCCCCCTGGCGAGGCGGCGGCGATCGCACCGCCGCTGAGCCTGCCGGTCCCGGCCGTCACGCCCACCGCGTCCCCGACACCGACGCCCCGCCCGACGGTCGAGGCCCCGCCCGCGCCGATGGTCCAGCCGGAGGCCGTCCTGCCGCCGGTCAAGGAGCCGGGCGCTGTGACGGGCATCCCCCGTCCGTGCTCGGTCGACCTGCCGTTCCCCACCAGCGGATCGCTGTCGACCCACGTCGACCGCATGGAGAAGCAGTGGAACCTGGAGCTCACGGGCCCCCAGTGGCGCGACGATTCCTACCGCCCGGTGGTGAAGATCTTCTCCGAGACCATGGACGCCGTCGACTGCACCGACTATCTCAAGCGCGTCCAGTCCGGCCACGGCGGGCGCCTCGAGGTCGACTCCGGCTCAACGCGGTCGTGGGCCTGGGGCGACTACGGGCTGACCCGCACCCACGTCCTCACGCTCGACTTCGCCAAGTTCCGGCAGGGGTACGCCGAGGGCGACCGCGGACGCCTCGTCCGGCTCATCATCCACGAGATGGCCCATGCGCTGAACGCCGACCGGGACGGCGAACCCGCCTACTGGCAGCGCTTCCACGGCGTGTGGCAGGCCAATGGCAGACCCACCGCGTACGGCTCGACCGAGACCGAGGCGTTCGCCGACGCGATCGGCTACTACGTGGCGCGCTGCGCGGCCGATAACCCGTACGCGGACCCCAAGAAGAAGCCCTACTACGACTACGTGAAGGCCAACATCTTCGGCGGTCGCGAGTTCGGTGGACCGGTCGCGACGCGCCAGGTCTGCGACGGCGAGGGCCGGTAGCGGTTGACCGAGGAGTCCCGCGCGACCAGGTGCACCACCCTCGATGCCCGGCATCGTGGTGAGCCCGTCGTGGCCGAGCTCGAGATCAAGCGCTCACGCTTCCTCGGCTGCCTGCTGCGCGTCGACGACGAGGCCGCCGCACGCGACTTCGTCGCCCGGCTCCGCCGCACCCACCACGACGCCCGCCATCACTGCTCGGCGTTCGTCCTGGGGCCGGACCGCGACGTCCAGCGGTCGTCCGATGACGGCGAGCCCGCCGGCACGGCCGGGATCCCGATGCTCGAGGCGCTCACACTGCGCCGCACCCGCGGCGACGTCGCCGACCTGACCGACGTCTGCGCCGTGGTCGTGCGGTGGTTCGGTGGCATCAAGCTCGGCGCGGGCGGGCTGGTCCGCGCTTACTCGGACGCGGTCTCCGCCGCGCTGGACACCGCTCCCCTCGTCTCACGCGAACGGCTGCGCATCCTCGAGCTCGACCTCGACCACCGCGACGCCGCACGTGTTGAGGCCTCCATCCGAGATGACGGGTTCGTCGTCCACGACATCGCCTACGCCGCCACGGTGAGCCTGCAACTCGCGGTCCCCGACAACCCGGAGGGGCTGGAGGACGCGTACGCGCGGCTGGCCGCCCTCACCAACGGCGGACGGCCCACCCCCGCAGGATCTGCGTGGGTGGACCGGCCAGCGGGGTGATGTCGTTCAGCTGCGACGACGACGCAGCAGGAGGGCGCCCGCGGCGATGGCCGCGACGGAGGCGCCGATGACGCCGGGCGACATCGGGGCGCCGGTGTCGGCCAGACCCTTGTCGTCCTGCACGTCGCTGCTGGTCGGGGTTCCGGAATCGGCCGGTGCCTCGTCGACCGGCATGTCGGCCGGCGCATCGGCCGGCATGTCCGCCGGGACATCGGCGGCCTGCGGCTCACCGGCAGGCTGGTCGGAGACCGGGGTGTCGCCCACGGGCTCGTCGCCCACCGGCTCGTCCACCCGAACGTCATTCACGGGCTGGTCGGTGACCGGCTGATCCGTCACGGGCTGGTCGGTCGGCGGGACCTCCGGCGACGTGGTCGCGCGCGGGCTGGCCGGCGCGGTCGTCGGGCGGCCGGTTCCGGGCTGCAGGGTCTGCTTCGGCGTGCTCGGCTTGCGCGGCGTGAGGGTCGTGCCGGGCTTCGGCGGCATCGTCGTCGCCGGCGCCGTGGGCTTCGCGGGCGATGACGGCTTCGCCGTTGCGCGCGGCGTGCCAGGCAGCGACGGCTTGTGTGTCGTCGATGGCTTCCCGGCGGTCGAGGGCGTCGCGGTTCCGCGCGGCGTGCCGGACACCGTTGGCTTCGAGGTGGACGAGGGCTTCACCGTTCCGCGCGGGGTGCCCGTCACCTTGATGGTGGTCGCCTTCGGCGTGGACACGACGGTCGGCTTCTTCGTGGGCTTGGTCGTCGGCTTGGTGGTGTTGATCGCCACGATCTCCTTGGCAAGCGACTCCCACTTGGCGTACGCGTCGGGGTAGGCCGAGCGCTGGACCTTCTGGGCGGCGACGCTGAGCGGCATGGACTCCCAGCCCTTGACGTCGGTCAAGCCGGGGTTGTTCGTGTGCTTGGCGACGCCGTAGAAGGCTGCGGTGGCCTTGTGGACGTCACGGATCTCGGCGATGGTGCCCCACCCCATGGACGGGCGCTGCTGGTAGAGGCCGACCGAGTCGCGGTCGCCCCAGTCGAGGTTGCGCAGCGACGACTCCTGAAGGGCGGTCGCGATGGCGATGGCCATGGCGCGCTCGTTCATGCCGAGCTTCTTCGACGCCTCGACGATGGCCTTGCCGTTGGCCTTCTGCTCGCCCGTCAGGTTCGAGTAGGCGGTCGACGCGGCCTGCGCCGACGCCAGGAACGGTGCGGCGGCGACGGGCGACCCGACGACGACACCTGCCGCGAGGGCGGCGAGGAACTTGCGCGTGATCTTCATGACGTCTCCTGGTGAGGGGGCGTCAACAAAGTTAGGGAGGATGACGGGCCGCGCGCATCCGGCGCGGGCAGGAACCTTCCCCCTAGGATTGTTTGATGCCCGTCTCCGGACTGCAGACCGCACGTCAGTTCGCGCTCTCGCCCACCGCCCTGCTCGAGGTCGCCGGCGTCCACCGCAGCTCAGACCTGCGGGCGCATCACGTTCGCGAGGTCCCCGAGCTGGCCGTGCGCCACCTTGCCGACGTCGTCGAAGGCGACGTCTCGGTGCTGGGCCACCTGCTCGAGACGGCCTTGGAGGAGGGTTGCGTCCTCTGGCTCACCCATGTCGACGAGGGACGTCGCGCGGCGCTGGGCGAGCTGTTCGGCCCGGGGCTCGTGCACGTCGTCGGCACGCCGCAGGACGACCTCGTCCCCATCGCGGTGAACCCCACCGCCCTCGTCGAGGCGTGGGCCCAGGACGAGGCCCGCCGTCCGTTCCTGCGGGAGGCCCTCGACGGGCTCGATGCGATCCGCCTACCCGGGCGGGTCGTCCGGGCGCTCGACGCGGCCGGCGTACGCTTCGTCCGCCACGGGCGTCTGGAACGCGCGATCCGCAACCCCGTCGTCATCGCGTACGCGGTGGTGCTGGTCTACTCGGCCCTGCGTGCGCTGCCGGTCAGCTTCGTGCGGGAGTTCCACGGCAATCTGGCGGTGCTGTGGGCGATCGACCTCGTCACGGCGATCCCCTACACGTGGGGCGTGCTCGCCATGGTCACCGCCCATGGAATCGGCCGCCGCCTCGCGGGCACCCTGGTGACGGTGGTCACGTTCGTCGCGCCCTACATCTACTTCTGGGCCCACGGCCGCCACTACCCGCCGTACGTGGTCGTCGTCGTGGTGGCGCTGATGGCGAGCGGCATCGCGATCGAGGGCTGGAAGATCAGCCGCGACCGCCAGATCAACCGGCGGCTGGCTGCTCCTCCCGACCACGGATCGTCCGCCACAGGCTGAGCAGCCCGCACCAGCCGATGCCCAGCCACCACAGCACCTGGATCCACACGGGGCGATCGGGGTGCATGAGCACCAGAGCGACCGTGCATGCGAACCAGACGATGACGGCGACGATGTTGACCGCCATGAGCCGGCGTACGCGGAAGGGGTGGAGATAGACCATCGGCACAAGGGTCATGACGGCGAGGACGACGGTGGCGACCACGTTGACGACCGGCCCGGTCTGCAGGATCCACATGTAGACGGCCACGATGTTCCACGCCGCCGGGAAGCCGACGAAGTAGTTGTCGGACGACTTCATCTGGGTGTTGCAGTAGCAGAACATGGAGGTCGCACAGACGACGACCATCATGAGCGCACCCATGGGCGCGGGACCGAACGGCACGTGGAGGTAGAGGAACAGTGCCGGGATGAAGGTCCACGTCAGGTAGTCGACGATGATGTCGAGCACCGTCCCGTCGAACCACGGCACGTGGCGCTTCACCTCCGCACGACGGGCGAGCGTGCCGTCGAGGGCGTCGACGACCAGCGCCACGCCGAGCCACCCCCACATCGCGAGGACGTCACCCCGCACGAGCGACACGAGCGCGAGGCAGGCCCACGCGACGCCGGTCATGGTGAAGGCGTGGACAAGCCAGGCACGGACGATCTGGGCGGGGGTGGACTGCGTCGTGTTCGGCATAACCGGCCCATTCTCGCACGTCAGTGGCACACGCCCGGTCGGCTCGCGCGCGCCTGCGATAGATTCGAGGAAGCACGCAGGGTCGCACACCGACCCACGCGTCCGCCGGACGCACCCCGTCCCCGCACATGAGGAGCCGCCGACACATGGCCAAGATCATCTACACCAAGACCGACGAGGCGCCGCTGATGGCGACGTACTCCCTCCTGCCGATCATCGAGGCGTTCACCTCGCAGGCCGGCATCGAGGTCGAGACGCGCGACATCTCGCTCGCCGGTCGCATCCTGGCCGCCTTCGCCGACCGCCTGCCCGCCGACCAGAAGACGGCCGACGCTCTCGCCGAGCTCGGCGAGCTGGCGAAGACGCCCGAGGCGAACATAATCAAGCTGCCGAACATCTCGGCGTCCGTCCCCCAGCTGAAGGCCGCCATCGCCGAGTTGCAGGCTCAGGGCTTCGACCTGCCCGACTACCCCTCGTCGCCCGACACCGACGAGGAGCGCGACGTCCAGGCGCGCTACGACTCCGTCAAGGGTTCGGCCGTCAACCCGGTGCTGCGCGAGGGCAACTCCGACCGCCGGGCGCCGCTGGCGGTGAAGAACTACGCGAAGTCCCACCCCCACTCGATGGGTGCGTGGAGCGCCGACTCGAAGACCAACGTCGCCACCATGGGCGCCGACGACTTCGCCGCCAACGAGAAGTCGGTCGTCATGGAGGCCGACGACACGCTGAAGATCCAGCTCGTGAAGGCCGACGGCGAGACCGTCGTGCTGAAGGAGAAGCTGCCGGTCCTCGCCGGTGAGGTCATCGATGGCACCTTCATGTCGGCCAAGGCCCTCGACGCCTTCCTCGCCGACGCCATCCAGCGCGCGAAGTCTGACGACGTCTTGTTCTCGGTCCACCTCAAGGCGACGATGATGAAGGTCTCCGACCCGATCATCTTCGGTCACGTGGTGAAGGCCTTCTTCCCGCAGGTGTTCGAGAAGTACGCCGACCAGCTCGCCGCCGCCGACCTGTCGGCCAACAACGGTCTCGCCGCCATCCTGGGCGGCCTCGACAAGCTCGAGGCCGGCGTACGCGACGAGGTCAAGGCTGCGATCGAGCAGGGCATCGCCGACGGCCCGAAGCTCGCGATGGTGAACTCCGACAGGGGCATCACGAACCTCCACGTCCCCTCCGACGTCATCGTCGACGCCTCCATGCCGGCCATGATCCGCACCTCGGGCCACATGTGGGGTCCGGACGGCAACGAGGCCGACACCCTCGCGGTGCTGCCCGACTCGTCGTACGCCGGCATCTATCAGGTCGTCATCGACGACTGCCGCGCCAACGGCGCGTTCGACCCGGCCACCATGGGCTCGGTGCCGAACGTGGGCCTCATGGCCCAGAAGGCCGAGGAGTACGGCTCACACGACAAGACGTTCGAGATCCCCGCCGACGGCAAGGTCCAGGTCGTGAACGCCACGGGTGACGTGCTCATGGAGCACGCGGTCGAGGCCGGCGACATCTGGCGCGCTTGCCAGACCAAGGACGCCCCGATCCGCGACTGGGTCAAGCTTGCCGTCACCCGCGCCCGCGCCTCCCAGACGCCGGCGATCTTCTGGCTCGACTCCAAGCGTGCCCACGACGCCAACCTCATCGCCAAGGTCGAGAAATACCTGGCTGAGCACGACACCGACGAGCTCGACATCGAGATCATGTCCCCGGTCGAGGCGACGAAGAAGTCGATCGAGCGCATCCGCCGCGGCGAGGACACCATCTCCGTCACGGGCAACGTGCTCCGCGACTACAACACCGACCTGTTCCCGATCCTCGAGCTCGGCACCTCGGCCAAGATGCTGTCGGTCGTCCCCCTGATGAACGGTGGCGGCCTGTTCGAGACCGGCGCCGGCGGCTCTGCCCCCAAGCACGTGCAGCAGTTGCAGCAGGAGAACTACCTGCGCTGGGACTCGCTGGGTGAGTTCCTCGCCCTGGCCGAGTCGCTGCGCCACTTCTCCGAGGTCGAGTCGAACCAGCGCGCCGCCGTGCTCGCCGACGCGCTCGACAAGGCCACCGAGCGCCTCCTCAACGAGGACAAGTCGCCGGCCCGCAGGCTCGGCAAGATCGACAACCGCGGCTCCCACTTCTGGTTGGCGAACTTCTGGGCCCAGGAGCTCGCCGCCCAGTCCGAGGACGCCGAGCTGGCGAAGGTATTCGGCCCCGTCGCCGACGAGCTGAAGGGCCAGCAGGACCTCATCGACGCCGAGCTCATCGGCGTCCAGGGGAGCGCGACCGACATCGGCGGCTACTACCGCCCCGACGACGCCAAGGCGTTCGACGTCATGCGCCCGTCGGCCACCTTCAACAAGGTCATCGACGACCTGAAGAAGTGACCCGCTGACCACAGGAGGGCCGCCCCGTCGGGGCGGCCCTCCTGCATGTCCGGGCCTGCGCCCGTCGAGTCATCTCGTGGACGATCAATCGTCGCCCGCGGCGACCTTGTCGTCGGTGCTCACCAGGCGGGCCCGACGTACCATCCCCACACCCGCGCCGACTGCCACGGCCGCGACCACGAGCGCAGCCCCGACCTGCTGGGTGGCCAGGTCGGTGAGGAACGCGAGCACGAGGGCGATCACACCGGCGGCAGCCGCCCCGGCGTCGATTGAGACGAGGATGGGGCGCGTACGCACGAACTCGTGCAGGTCGCGCTGGGGCACCTCCTCGCGGAAACGGCCGATCCACTCCAGGTGGGCCCAGCCTGCGGCGCCGATGAGGCCGATGGCGACGAGGCTGCCCCACAGCCCACCCATGCCTAGGCGTGCCGGCACCGCGACGATCAGGGCGCCCAGCATCGCCGCGATGAGCAGGCGCATGGACAGGTCGAGATAGCCGGTGAAGGCCGCGGACGCGTGCGGAACGTCGAGGTCCGGGTCGAGGTCGAGCGCCGCCTTGTAGGCGCGGCGGGCGCTCGCGTGGTCGTCGCGGTCGAAGTGGTGGTCACCGAGCGCCACGTGCAGCAGCGGCACGTCGGGGTGCTCGGCGATCCCTTCGTCCAGAGCCGCCAGCGCCGCCGCGTGGTCGCCGGCCAGCTGGTGGCCCTCGGCCAGGCGTACGTAGGCCACGGGAGTGCCCGGCTCGGAACGCAGCCAGGCCTCGGCCGACTCGACGAGCTCGGGCCCCTTGCGCAGGCCGCTGGCGATGATGCACCGCTGCTCCCACAACCACCCTGAGACGGCGTTGGCGGTCTGGAGCTGGAGGCAGAGTCGGCGCGCCTCCGACCACGACTCGTGGTCGATGAGCTGGGCGAGCCGCAGCTCGCTGGCCCGGTAGTCGAACGGGTCGAGCGACAGGACCTCGTCGGCGACGCGGTAGGCGCGGTCACGCTCCCCCGCCTCGAACATGCGCCATGCCTGCTCGACGATCATCCGGTGCTCACCCATGCCTGAAGGGTAGGTGGGCACGGTCGCCGGCCCGACGATCGACGCGCAGTTTCGGCGAAGGTTTGGACTCGTTGTCAAATTGCCTGCTGGACTAGGCTGCGCAGGTGGCCAAGAAACCCCGCATCACCGTGCTCCAGCCCGAACCCGACGTGCCCCTCGAGCGGCTGGAAGAGTGGCTCGACACCGACGGTCTACGCATGAGCGTGATCGACCTCCAGGCCAAGGATGTCCCCAACCTCGAGACCATCGGCGACGGCCTGCTGGTGCTGGGCGGACGCATGAACGCGATGTCCCACGACCAGCACCCGTGGCTGCCGCGCGTCAAGGATCTCGTGGCCGACGCCCAGGCCATGGACCTTCCGATACTGGGCATCTGCCTGGGCCACCAGATCATCGCCGACGCGCTCGGCGGCGAGGTCACAGTCGCCGACCCCCGCGGCCTCGAGGAGGGGCCGGTGCGGCTGCGGTGGACCGACGCGGCCGCCGACGACCCCGTGCTCGGCGAGATGGTCGCCCTCGGCGACGGACCGGTGCCGATGTCCCACTACGACGCGGTGACTCGTCTGCCCGAGGGCGCGGTCGAGCTCGCTCGCTCCGACAGGTACGCCAACCAGGCCTTCCGCCTCGGCTCGGCGTGGGGTGTCCAGTTCCACCCGGAGGCCTCCCCGGAACTCATGCAGCACTGGTACGAGGGCCGCCAGACAACGATGCTCGACCGGATGCGTGAGGTCGACGACGAGGTCGTGCGGGCCTGCCGGACCATCTCGCGCGGTTTCGCCAAGCAGGTGTATGCGGGCTGAAACGGTCCCATCGGACCGTCCGCGCCGACCTCCGACGGGGCATGCTGGGCCCATGACCGACCTCGAGACCCTGCCGCTGAGCGAAGCACTGCGTACGGCCACCGACCAAGCCCACCAGGAGGCCGAGCACTCCCCGTTCATGTCCGATCTGCTCGAGGGCCGGGCCGGCCGGGACGCGTTCGTGCGGTTGACCGGCCAGCTGCTGCACGTCTACCGCGCGCTGGAGGCGGGCGTACGCGCCCATGCGGGCTCCCCCGCGCTCGCACCGCTCGTCGACGACCGCCTGGAGCGCACTGCCCGGCTCGAGGCCGACCTGCGCGCGCTGGGCACCGACCCGGCGAAGGCCGAGGCCCTGCCGGCGACCGCTGCCTACGTCTCGCGGCTGCGGGCCGCCGACGCGCCGCGCCTGGTGGCCCACCACTACGTCCGATATCTGGGCGACCTGTCGGGCGGGCAGGTCATCGCGACCTACATGCAGCGGCACTACGGGCTCACCGAGGGCCTGACGTTCTACGACTTCACCGGGGTGGGCAGGCCCAAGCCCTACAAGGACGCCTACCGCGAGGCGCTGGACGGCCTGCCGCTGTCCGTCGAGGAACGCCGGGCGGTCCTCGACGAGGCCGTCGACGCGTTCCGCGCCAACCGGTCGGTATTCACCGAGCTGACCACCTGAGCACTTTCTCAGGGTCCTCTGCTCACTCTCACAGGTTTAGTTGATTGACTGGACAACATGTCCACCTTCCAACTCATGACCGCGCGGATGGCGCTGGGGCTCGCGCTCGTGCCGTCAGGGCTCGCGTACGCCCTCCCGGCGCACGCCGAGCCGGGCGTCGTGACGACCTATGGCACCGGTGCCCCGACGCGCCTGGTGACGCTGGGCGACTCGGTCCCCGCGGGCACAGCCTGTGACTGCGACGACTTCGGCAAGGTCCTGGCTGCCGACCTCGCCACCAGCGACGGAGGGGCCACGGTGGTCAACCACGGGCGCCCCGGCGCGACGACGGCGACCCTGCTCGCCCAGCTCGACGATGAGGACGTGCGCCGCGACCTCACCACCGCGACGGTCGTGACGGTGACCATCGGCGCGAACAACCTCTCCGTCGACGACGCCGCCGACCCGGCACCCAAGGACGCCGTGCTGCGCGCAGAGCTGGCCCGCGCCCTGGCCGAGGTGAAGCAGCAGGCGCCGCACGCCCGCATCCTCGTGACGAATTACTGGAACGTGTCGAAGGTGGGGGCGGTCGCCGCCCCGCTCGGCCCCGACTACGCCCGTGACGCCGAGACGGTGACGCAGGTCGTCAACGCCGCCGTGCGCGACAGCGCCCGCGAGGCCGCGGTGAGGTTCGTCGACATGGAACGCGCGTACGTCATCGCCAGCCTCGACGTGACGACGCTGCTCGCCGCCGACGGCGACCACCCCAACCAGCGGGGTCACGAGGTCATCGCCGCCGCGGTGAAGCACACGCTCACCGACACCCGCGCCTGACCCTTGCCGCGGCCGCTCCCGAACCGCAGGACAGGAAGCCCTGCCCGGTCCGAGCGAGCGCCGGCGGGACGAGCTACCGCCGCCAGTAGCCGCAGAACGTGACCTCGTCCTTCGCCCAGCCGCACCCGCGCACGAGGTGGCGTCGTGCGCCCGTGGCGAGCCTCGCCTCCCCCACCGCGAACGCGTGCCTGCCTCCCGCGGGCAGCGATGCCTCGCCCAGGGCCTCCACGATCAGGTCGCCGGGCGGCGTATCGCCGGGCCGTTCCAGCCAACGCACCTCGACACCGTCCGGAGCGTCGACGGGTTGGCGGTCGGCCGCATCGGTCACCTCCAGCAGGGCCAGTCCCGTCGAGGCGCGCGGGAGGTCTCGCAGCACCCCCAGCACCGCCGGCACGCCCGTCTCGTCGCCGACCAGCAAGACCCGGTCGGCGTGGGGCGAGGGCCAGCCGCACCCCTGATCGAGGAGCGCGACGCGGTCCCCCGCCGTCGCCGCCGCGGCCCACGGGCCCGCGACGCCGTCGGGCCCGTGCAGGACGAAGTCGATGTCGAGCTCCAGCGATCCCGGACGCCAAGCCCGCAGCGTGTAGTTGCGCACCGCGGGGCGCTCGGCCGCGGGCACCGCCATCATCCGCGCGTACGCCAGCCGCGACATGCGGTCGGGGACGTGCCGCAGCGGTGCGCCGGGCGACGGCGGCAGGAACAGGCGCACCCACTGGTCGAACCCGCGCCAGACCAGGCGCGCGAGATCGGGTCCGGTGACGGTGACACGTTGGAACCCGGGCGACACACGCGTACTGCACAGCACCTCGGCGTGGAGGGCGCCGCCCTCCTGGGTGACGGTGATGTTGCTCATGCACGCGCCCCTCGGCGGGCGTCGGCCACGGCGACGAGGGTGCCGACCAGGGCGAGGACGCCGCACCCGACGAGGACCGGCCGGTAGCCGACCGAACCGGCGGCGGCCAGCAGCGCGGCCCCCAGCAGATAGCTGGCGACCATCGCCACCGCGGCCAGTGTGGTGAAGTCCGTCGCTTCCGAGCCGGGACGCGCCATCCCCATGTTGACGGTGTAGACGACGGTGCTGGAGGCGGCCATGGCGCCCACATAGGCCGCGAGAGCGAGCATCGTCGGCACCAGCGGCACGCTGCCGGACGCGGCGGGGAGCAGACCACCGACCGCGAGGGCGGCGGCCAGTCCGGTGAAAAGCAGGCAGTCCGTGGCACCGAACCGGCGCACGCAGGGGGCGACGAGCAGCGACGCGACCGCGGCGGGGGCCACGAGGAAGAAGCCCATGACCCAGCCCAGACGCGAGAGCGACCAACCGGCATCGGTGAGGATCGGGGTGAGCAGGCCGTACGCGGCGGTGGTCCCGGCGAGGTAGAGCGGCATCACGAGCAGCCCCCACCGCAGGCCGCCGGGCTGGCGGAAGACCCGGCCGAGCGCGGCGTATGCCTCCCCCAGGCGGGGAGTGGCGGCCGCGGCGTCCCGCTCACGGTGGCGCAGGACCAGCGGCAGCGGGAGCAGGGAGAGCGCGGTGAGCGTGAGCATGGCCGCGACCCAGCCGAGGTGGGCGTGGACGAGCACGATGACGCCCCCGCCGAGCACGTTGCCGAACCACTGAGCGGCGTTGGCGATGCCGTTGGCGAGCGGGCGGGTGCGGTCGTCGACGGCGCGGGCGGTCAATCCGTCGGCCGCGATGTCCTGGGTCGCGGAGACGAGCGTGTACACGGCGATGACCGCGCCGAGCAGCCCAAGGTGGCGGGCGGGCTCGGGAATCGCGACGAGGGCGAGACCCGACAGCGCCAGCAAGGGCTGGAGGATCAGCAGCCACGTGCGGTAGTGACCCGCCGAAGTGTGACCGAACCGGTCCACCAGCGGTGCCCACAGCGGCTTCAGCGCCCACGTGATCCCGGCGAGGCCGACGGCGGCGAGGCTCTCCAGCGACACCCCTTGCTGGCGCAGCATGGCGGTCAGCCCCACGTAGATGAAGCCCACGCCCAGGTATTGCGTCACGTAGAGCGACGTGACCAGCGGGAGGAGCGAGGCCCCTCGCGCGGGCGCGTCGGTGGTGGCGGGGTCGGACAGAGCACGCTGGTGGACGCTCATCGAAACTCGTTCTCCTCGGGGACAGGACCCCTGAATGGTAAGGCCAGCCTTACCTAAGTGCAAGCCTCGGGACAGCCTCCCGAGGGAGCCCGACGCCGCACGGTGACCTCCTCCATGGGTGTCACCGAAGGTCAGCCCGGCCGGCGGTGCCACCGGTCCGGAATCAAGCAAAAGGGCTACGGCACCGGTACGCGGCCGATAGTTTGCAGGTGAGCGAGGGCCTGAGACCTCGCACCGCCCTAGCGAAAGGCACCGCATGTCGAACAAGCCCGCAGTCGGATTCCTCGGCCCCCAGCCCTACATGAAGGCAGCCATCGAAGGCCTGTCTGAGAAGTACGAGATCCATGAGCTCAACCCGACCGGCTGGTCGCCCGACGAGATGGACGCCGTCGCCACAGTCTGCAAGCAGCAGGGCATCGAGGCCGTCGCCGGCTACGCCCAGAAGGACGCGTTCCACCACATCCTGATCAACGAGCGCCTGGGCAACGTCGCCCCGAAGCGCCTCGCCTTCCTGTACTGCATGAACAAGTACCTCATGCGCACCCTCGAGGCGAACCCGTTCTGGTTCATCCCGATCGACCCGATGGCCGAGACCGACGACGAGATCATCGAGCGCGTCGCCGAGTGGCCCTTCATGCTGAAGAACACCTCACTGTCCCTGGGGCGTGGGATCTACAAGATCAAGGACGCCGACCAGCTGCGCAAGGTGCTGGCCGACTACCGTGCCGACACCGACCTGCAGGCCAAGATCGCCGCCGACAACGCCGCCTACATGCAGGACATGGAGGCCGAGGCCCCCGAGGTCATCCCGCCGTTCATCGGCGAGCACATGGTCGACATGATGAAGTGCATCGAGTACTGCTACGAGGGCTACATCACCGCCGACGGCGAGATCGTCCACTACGCGCTGACCGAGGAGGTCTACTTCTCCAACCACGCCGCCCTCGGCTACATCACGCCGCCGATCTCGATCGGTGTCGAGAAGGCCGCCGAGATCGAGGCCTGGGTCGACGACTACATGGGCCGCATGCGTGACCTCGGCTACGTGGGTCAGTTCTTCAACCTGGAGTTCTGGATCCTCGAGGACGGCACCATCGCCCTCACCGAGATCAACCCGCGCGCCGCCCACTCGTACCACTACAACTACGAGTACTCGTTCGGCACGAGCCTCTACGGGGACAACCTCGAGCTCGCCGCCCACGGCAAGAAGCTCGAGGGCAGGACGCCGTGGGAGATGTGGCGCGACGACGAGACGAAGTGCTTCACGCTCATCGCGCTGATCACGTCGACGGCCACCGGCCTGCTCGACGACATCATCGACTACGACTACGTGCGCCAGCTCGAGACCGAGGGCGTGCTGATCCGCCACACCCGTCACGAGGGCGAGGCCCTCACCGACGCCGACATGACCGCCGCCGGCGCGATGGTCATGCAGATGTGGCTGACCGGTGAGACCCAGCACGACGTCATCGCCCGCGAGCGCGAGATCCGCAGCAAGATCTACCGCATCCCGCCGGAGGGCCTGGTCTACCCGGAGTACTGGGTCACCGCCTGATCCACCTGGCACCACCGCGTACGCCGCTCCCGCTCGTCGGGGGCGGCGTACTCCGTCGTGGAGGGGTTCAGCCCGGCGAGATCGAGGACCGCTCGCGGTAGGTGAACCACCCGTCCTTGGTGATGCCGTACTTGCGCTTGCCGTCGAACGCGGCGATGAAGGTCGTGATGGCCGCCTCGATGCCCGTCCTCGTGCTGGGCCCGCTGGAGACCGTCTGGTGGTCGAGGACGACCACGACGCGGTCGGCGGTGATCTCCATGCGGGCGCGGCGCGGCACCGAGCCGGGCGTCGCCCACTCGATGACGGCGGTCTGCACCCACGAGCGCGGCAGGAGCTGGAGGTCCTCCCCCATCGTCTCCAGCGTGCGGCTGAGGATGCGCCACTCCTCCGACGGCTTCTCGGCGGAGTACTCGCCGAGCTGGTACGTACCGTCCGGCACCAAGTTGTCCGGAGGGATCACCCACCACAGGTGGACGTCTCCATCATCCATCTCACCCCACTTGCCGGCCCGGCGGACGAGGTTGTCGTACTCGGCCAGGGACTCCGCGTCGTACAGGACCGCATCCGAGGCCCAGAGGGCAGCGCTCAGGGCTCCGAGCGAGCGGCGGGAGAAGCGGTTCTCAGGCATGTGCAGGGGACTTTCGTCTCGGCGGCGACCCGTGCTTGATGTGCTGGCGCGCGTCGGCTATGACACCCTCGGCCTGCAGTCCTACTTGACCGCAGGGCCCAAGGAGGCTCGGGGATGGACCATCAAGAAGGGCTGGACCGCGCCGGAGGCTGCCGGCGTGATCCACACCGACTTCCAGAAGGGCTTCATCAAGGCCGAGGTGGTCAGTTTCGATGACCTGGTGGCTGCGGGGTCTGAGGCCGCGGCCAAGGCGGCCGGGAAGATGCGTCTGGAGGGCAAGGACTACGTCATGCAGGACGGTGACGTGGTCGAGTTCCGCAGCGGGCTCGCCTCTGGCGGGAAGAAGTAGACGTGTTCACCGATTTCATTCGCGACCACGCCTTCACCATCGCATGGTTCGGTCTGATGGCGTTCGTCTGGTTCGGCTGGGGTCAGGAGGACCCGCCGTCGGCGTGGCGATCGTGGCTCGGCGCCGGATCGGTGATGGGTCTCCTGCTGGCAGGGCTGTTCGGTTACGGGGTGTTTGCCCGGTGGAGTGAGGGCAGTGCGCTGGAGGGCAGGTACCCGTGGTTCGGGCTGGTCGTCGGCCTGGAGGTGCTGCTGGCGGTGGTCGGCTGCCTGTTCCTGCACCGCAGGGGTAAGGGCCGCTGGATGGCCTGGTGGGTGGCTCTCGTCGTGGCCCTGCACTTCGTGCCCCTGGCATTCTTCCTCGATGACCTGTCCTTGGCCGGCCTGGGGATCATCGAGGCGGCTGGGCTCGCTGCGCTGATTCCTCGGGTCGGGGGCGGGCTCGTCTCCAGCCGTCTGGTCGCACCCTGGATGGGCATCACCTTGCTGGTCTTCGCCGGTGTCTCTGCCCTGCTGTTCGTGGTTCGGACGGGTACCCCTTGGTGAAGGGCGACGCGGTGGATTGTAGATTTTCGGTCTAACGTCTGTGGTCGTCCTTCGTGCGGATCGCGGACCGAATATCCACGGGGCTCGGTTGTGTAGGAGGGCGAGTGCGGGTACCTTATGAAAGGAAACCATTTCGTATCGAAAGGACGGGGCATCGTCATGACAGATGGCTCAGGTGGACTCGGAGGATCGTCAGGTCGCCCTGTCAATGCTGAACTGACGCCGGCGATCATGGAGGCGGTGCTGTCTCTGCTCGCGGACGAGGGCTACGCCCGGCTGACCACCGCTGCGGTCGCGAAGCGGGCCGGGGTGTCCACAGCGACGCTGTACCGCCGATGGCCCTCCAAGCGGGAGCTCCTGCTGGCCGCGGCTGGTCAGATCGGCGAGGCCGAGGCGGACGACGTCGACACCGGCACAGTGGAGGGAGACCTGCGCGCGCTGCTGGCCCATAAGCGTGCTGTGCTCTCCGGCAGGATCGGCGCGACACTCGTCGCGCTCGTCGGCGAGTCGGCGCATGACCGAGAACTCGCCGCGATCGTGCGCACCAGCATCCTCGAACCGACGCGGGAGCACCTGGAGGCGATCTTCGACCGTGCTGCCGCACGGGGCGAGGCCGTGGGAGCCGATGCCGCATCCGCGGCGCACCTGGTCGTGGGGACGGTCTTGGCCCGAGTCGCTTTCGCGGAAGGCGCAGGACACGACGACCTTCTGCCGGGCAGCGACGTGACACTCCTGATCCAGGCCATCGCCGGTGACACCGCCCAACCGGGTCCCGGCGGAAGGGCCCGGAGGCGATGACGATGGAGCAGACCGTGGTGATGACCGGAGCGAGCCGCGGGATCGGCCGCACGGCGGCGCGCCGCCTGCTCGCCGGTCGCCCGCAGGCGCATCTGGTGCTGCTGAGCCGAACCGTCCCGCAGGCACTGGTCGACGAGTTGCGAGCAGCCGGCGGGTCGGTGACTGTCATCCGCGCCGACCTGTCCTCTCTGCGCAGCGTGAGCGAGGCGGCTGACGAGGTGGTGGAGCTGGTGCATCCCGGCCGCCTGCCACCGATCGGAGCGCTGGTCTGCAACGCCGGGGTGCAGCTGACGAACGCACTGACCGAGACCGTGGACGGCTTCGAGGCGACCTTCGCGGTCAACGTCCTGGCCAATCACGTCCTGCTGCGGAGGCTCCAGGGGCACCTGCCTCCCAGCGCGCGGGTCGTCGTGACGGTCAGCGACACGCACTTCGGGGACCTGAGGCACAACCTCGGCATGGTGCCGGGCCCGCAGTGGCACCCGGTCGAGACCCTGGCCCGGGCCGCAGCGTTCCCCGACCCGAGCGGCAGCACAGCGGGGCGGGCCGCCTACTCGACCAGCAAGCTCGCCGCCATCTACCTCGTCCACGAATACGCGCGCCGACTCCCGACCGGCTTGACGATCACCTCGTTCAACCCGGGCTTCGTGCCCGGCACCGACCTCGCACGCGATGCCGATGCCATCTCCCGGTTCGCCATGCGACGGGTCATGCCCCTGCTGACGCTCACTCCGCTGGCGACCTCCCCCAGCCTGGCAGGGCGTTTCCTGGCCGACGCGGTACTCGGCACCGCCTCGGCCCCCACCGGCGCGTACATCGACCGCGACCGAGTGGCTGCATCATCGCCGGCGTCCTATGACCGGCAGCGCGAGCGTGAAGCCTGGGAGGCGGTCGAAGCGCTCACAGCCCGGTTCCTCCCCTCCGCTGCTGACCCGAACCCAGGAAGGGAGAACCGATGAGAACGATCGTCATCACCGGAGCCAGTGACGGCATCGGCGCGGCAGCCAGCCGACAGCTCGCGGAGACCGGAGCACGGCTGATCCTCGTAGGGCGTTCGCCGGAGAAGACCAGCGCGGTCGCCGCCGCCACCGGTGCCGAGCACTATGTCGCCGACTTCGCCAGGCTCGACGACGTACGCCGCCTCGCCGGCGAGCTGAATGAGGTCTGCGAGCGGATCGACGTGCTGGCGAACAACGCGGGCGGCATGTTCTCCGGACCGACAGTCACCCAGGACGGCTTCGAGAAGACCTTCCAGGTCAATCACCTCGCCCCTTACCTCCTCACGCACCTGCTGATCGACAAGTTGATCGGCAGCCGCTCGGCCGTGGTCAACACCTCCAGCATCGGCGCGAGACTGTTCGGCCACATCGACCTCGAGGACCTGAACAACTGGGCGGGGTTCTCACCGAACAAGGCCTATGGCGACGCCAAGCTCGCCAACATCCTGTTCACCAAGGAGCTGCACGAGCGCTTCCACGGCCGGGGCCTCTCCTCAGTCGCATTCCATCCTGGCAATGTCGCGACGAACTTCGCCTCGGACACAGACAGCTACTTCCAACGCGTCTACCACGGCGCGCTCAGGGCGTTCCTGATCTCCCCAGAGCAGGGAGGAGCACGCCTGCGGCACTTCATCGAGGGTCAACCGGGGCGGGCGTGGACATCGGGGGAGTACTACGGTGCACCGGGCCGGATCGGCCGCACGAACAGGCAGGCCTACGACGCCGGTATCGCGGTTGAGCACTGGCGGCGAAGCGCGGCCATGCTCAGCATCGACTGGTGAAGAGCATGCGCCCACAACCCCTCGCGCACATCCGTCGGCGCTCCTCACCGTCGGAGGCGATCCTCAGCGCCGACACCCGCGCGGCCCATGCCTGTTCGCCATGCTCCATCCCGTCGCCAGCGAGCAGGTGAGCGAGCATGGAGTACTCGGCGAGGCCTCCCTCGGGTCGCCCGTCGGCGACGAGCGATGCCGCCAGACGGGATCTCAGCTCGCGCGCACCTGCGACGTCGCGACGCAGGGACACCGGCAGATCCTCGAAGCGGTCGACAAGTGCAGCCCGGTCGTCACGGAGGATCAGCGCGTACAGATGGTCCGGGCCGAAGGCGGGGCACGCCTCCAGCCGTTCCGCGGTACGCCGCCTGCGCTCCACCGGCCACTTCTTCAGCGTCATCGCGGCCCAGGCCTCCAGCTCGATCCCGGCCGGGTCGCCGGGACCGTGCGCCGCCTCCCACCGGTCGAGTCGCCGTTGCACGCGGTCGAGCCGTCCATCCACGACGACCTCGCCGACGTCCACGAACTCAAGGATCGGGGTATCCGGGCCGAAGGCCTCCTTCACATCGGTGTAGAGCCCACGGATCGCCTGTGTCCCCTCCCACGTGCCGTGCCGCGGCCACAGCCGCAGCATGTGCGCCCGCAGGACCTCGACCTTCAACATCGCCCGGACACGCGGATCGTCGGGCGCCGAGTCGAGCAGGGCTATCGCATCCTCGATGTCGAGCGGCTGCATGCTCCGCAGTCTGGGTCCGGGTCAGCGCATCTGGCGGCGGTGCGCGTCCTGCATGACCAGCAGGGCTCGCGTCGGCACAACCGCCCTGGGCGGGACCGGCTCGCCGTGGACGATGGCGTAGGCCCACGAGGTCGCTGTCACCCGCAGCGCCGCTCCCGAGGTGGTGACGACCCTCGCCGCACCGCCCGCCCACCACGACGGGTCGCGCTCGATGATGGCGACGTCGGCCCACAGGAGGCGGTGCGTACGCCACCCGTTGCAGACCTCCAGCCCCGCCTCGGTGACCCGCAGCGAACGCCGGAACACCGGCACGAACGCGAGCAGCTGCGCAGCCGCCGCGAACGCCGCCACCACGAGGACCACCGGGTGCGGGACGAGCACCGCGAGCGCCAGGGGGATCAGGACCCCGACCGCGGCGAGCGCCCCGTAGAAGATCCGCCACGGCGTGGGCAGCGACAGCGCGAACCAGGTACGGGTCCATGGGTCGGTCGGCACGGTCACTCCTGGGTCGGGGGCGCCCAGCGTACGCCTCCCGCTCCGCCCCGGTCGGCGCGCAGGCCGCCCAGCACCACCGACAGGAGGGCGTCCAGGTCGTCCTCGTCGGGCGGCTCGTGGAGGACCGTCAGGCGGTAGACCGCGGCCCCGATCAGGGCGTCGGCAGTGGCGTACGGGTCGGCGTCGCCCCGGTAGACGCCGCTGGCCTGGCCGGCGCGGATCGCCGCCACGACCGCTTCACGGACGGGGTCGACGAGAGCGGCGCGGTAGGCGCTGCGGAGCTCGGGGTCGTCCTGGCGGTGGACCTCGAGCGCGAGCGAGGCGATCCCGGGGCCGGCGTCGCACAGGGAGGCCAGACCCACGGCGCAGGCCCTGCGCAGGTCGCGCTCGGGGTCGCCGCCGGGCGTGACGTCACGCTCCCCCACGAGGTCGACCATGGCGGCGACGACCAGGTGTGCGAGGCTCGGCCATCGCCGGTAGATCGTGGTCTTGGCCACGCCGCTGCCCGCGGCCACGTCGTCGATGCGCAGGCCGGCGTACCCGCGGCCGTCCAGCAGCTCGCGCGTCGCCGCGAGCACACGCCGTTCCACGGAGTCGTCGCGTGGCCGTCCCACCTGTGCCATGGAGGCACTCTTCCAGATCGCGAAGAATTGCGCTACCGTCGGTATCGCTACTAATGGTTTCGAACCGAGGTCGATCATGGACGGCAGGGCGGACGACGGGGTGCTGGACGACAGGGAGCGCTGGCTGGTCCCGCTCTCGCTGTGGGGCTCCTACCTCGCCAACGACGGCGAGGAGCTGGCGACGATGGCACCCACCACTGGGCTGCCCCAGCGCCACGTGCAGGTCGGGGTGGCCGTCATGGGCGCGCTGTACACCGCCGCGGTCGCCGACGGGATCCGGACCCGCGGGCGGGGACGCCTCTACCAGGACGTCCAGCTCGCCTTCGGCGCGCACGGCTTCGGACATCTCGCCGCGAGCGCGCTGCGCGGCGGCTACACCACCGGCACGGCCACCTCGCCGACGGTGGTCCTGCCGCAGTGGTGGTGGGCCAGCCGCCGCCTCCGGGCGGCCGGGGTCCCGCGCACCTCGCACCCGTTGCGGGCCGCCGTCGTCACCGGCGGATGGCTTGCCGTCGCCCACGCGCTCGGCGCGTGCGCCGCCCGAGGGGGCCGGCGATGAACGCCAACGACCGCGCCTGAGCGGCCACCGCCGCGCTGATGCGGCCCGGTCGGCCTGTCGGCGATCCGCATCGCGGCGCTGTAAGGGGTGACCGTGCTGGGCCTGTCGCTGACCTCGATGCTGGTGGGGGCCGTGGTCATCGAGCGCGTCTTCGTGATCCCCGGGGTGGGCTCGATGCTGGTGGACGCCGTCGCGCAGCGCGACCTGATCCTGGTGCAGGACGTGGTCATGGTGCTCGTGGCCATGGTGCTGGTGGTCAACTTCCTGGTGGACGTGCTGTACGTGGTGATCGACCCCCGCATCGGAGGCCGTTCATGACCACTGCGGCGTCCCGGGGTGTGCTCTGACCCGCCCCGGGGGGATGCCGGTCTCCCGCCGGAACGCCCGGCGGAACGACACCTCCGACCCGTAGCCGGTGGCCCGGGCGACGGCCGCGACGCCGGAACCCTCCCGCAGGAGCCGGTGCGCCTCGGCCATGCGTACCCGGGTAACCCACGCCATCGGCGCCTCCCCGGTGAGCGCGGTGAACCGAGCACTGAAGGCGCTGCGCGACAGGCCCGCCACCCGGCTCATCCCCGTGACGCCCCACGGGTGGGCCAGGTTCGCCAGCACCGCGCCCAGCACCGGTCCGATGGCGTCGTCCCGGCTGGCGGCCCACCACCCCGCCTCGGTCGGCGCCTCCCTCACGGCTCGCCGAACCTCACGCAGTGCCAGCCCCTCCACCAGGTGTGCGCTGACCTGAGCCCACCCCTCGGCCTGTTCCTGCGCCTCCCGCAGCACCAAGGCGGCCACGGCCCGCAGAGCGGCGACGTCCTCCCCCTCGGCCGCGGCCCGCAGCAGGGGCGGCAGGCGCGCGGGCAACCGGGGGGAGGCCGGGTGCTCCAGGGCGATAGCGCCGCACACCAGGTGCAGGGCCGGGTCGCGCCCACCGAGGTCCAGCTGCTCGATACCGCCGCCCAGGTCGACCCGGCCGCTCTCGGCCAGACCCACTGTCCACAGGGGCGTTCCGTGGGCCGCGATGCGGTGTCCGGTGCCGTGCGGGACGAGGACGATCTCCCCCTCCCCGAGGGTCACCGTGGTGTCGTCGCAGATCACCACGCACGTGCCCTGCAGGACCAGGTGATACATCACTGACCCTGGCAGCGCCGGGAGGTCGACGGCGGTCGACCCGTCGAGCCTCGTGTCGCAGTGGAAGATCCCACGCGAGCGCAGCAGGGCACCCAAGGGGCTCGGGTCCATCGGTCCTCCGGACGATCGATCATGGATGGAGGACTTCCGGGCATGGATCGTCCCTCGATTCCTCGCCACGATGACACCACACGATCAGAGAGGACCCGTCATGACTCACCCAGAAGCCCCCATCACCGCCCCCGCCGCGGACGGTGCCCTGCCTGCAGCGGTCCCGGTCACCGTCGCCGTCGTCGGAGCCTCCGGCCGCGTCGGCCAGCGCGTGTCGCAGCGCCTCCGCGACGCCGGCCACCGCGTGGTGCCCGTCTCACGCACGCCCGACCCCGGTGCCCCGCCTCCCCATCGGCCGGTGGACGCGCTGGATCCCGAGGCGGTCCGCGCGGCGCTGGAGGGGGTCGATGCCGTGGTCGTCGCCCTCGGCATCTCCGAGAACCCGCTGCGGGTGCGACTGCGCGGCTCCCGGGGTACGGCGGACGACGTCCGCTCCCGCGGGACGCGTCACGTCATCGAGGCGATGCGCGCCACGGGCGCCCGGCGCCTCGTCGTGCTCTCCAGCACCGGGGTGGGGGACTCCGCCGGGGTCCTGACACCCGGCATGCGGCTCGTCATCGCCGGGCTGCTGCACCCCCAGTTCGCCGACCACGCCCGTCAGGAGGAGCTGGTGCGGTCCTCCTGCCTCGACTGGACCATCGCCCGGCCGGTCAACCTGCGCCCCGCCGCGAGCGCGCCGGTGGTGGCCGACCCGCACGGTCGGGTGGTCTCCATGGATGTCGGCATCGACCAGGTGGCCGACTGCCTGGCCCGCTGGGCAACCTCCTCGGAGCACCTCGGGGCCACCGTTGCGCTCTCGAGCTGAGGCCCCCGTGCTCGATGTCGTGATGGGTCTCGCCCTGGTGCTCGCCGCTGTGCTGGCTGGGTTCTGGGCCACCTGGTCGGTCGTGGTCCTGCCGGCCCTGGACTCCCTGCCGGCGCCCGTGGCAGTGGCGGCAATGCGGAGATGCAACGAGACGGTGCTCACGCCGCTGTTCCTCGTGCCGTTCGCGACGGCGCCGTTGACGGCGGCCGCCGGCGGGGTGGGTCTGCTGCTGGAGCGGGCGTGGCTGCCTGCGCTGCTGGTCGGCTTCGCGGTGGTGCTGCAGGTGGTGGGCGTTGTGGTCGTGACGGGGTTCGTCAACGTGCCCCTCAACGGCGCGCTGGCCGAGGCCCAAGGTGCGCCGTCGGAAGCCTGGGCGGCGTTCAGTGGGCCGTGGCAGCGGGCCAATCTGGTGCGGACGGCCTCCGGGCTGGCCGCGCTGGTGGTGCTGCTGGTCGCCGCGCGTATGCCCTGACGCCTTCCTGTCCCTGTCGACACGGGACAACTGCGCGCTGCCGGACTCGTCGACGTGCTGCGGCACGATGGACTCCTGACACCTGGGAGATGCACCAGGGGTTCCACCCGCTTCCGTAGGCTGCCTCCATGCCCACCCCGTCCCTGGCTGCCGCGGCCCCCGCTCCGGTCGCCGCCCGCCCCCCGAGCCGTGCCGGCCGCGCCTATCTGGTGGTCGGCGGGGTGATCGTGGCCGTGATGGTGGCGATGGCGCTGCTCTCCTACGTGTGGACCCCCTTCGACCCCACCCGGGTGGTCGCCTCCGACCGGCTCCAGGGGCCGAGCGCCGAGCACTGGCTGGGGACCGACAAGTTCGGGCGCGACACGTTCAGCCAGGTCCTCGTCGGGGCGCGCACCACGCTCTACGTGGGTTTCGTGGCCGTGGGCGTGGCCGCCACGCGCTCGGCGCGTGCGCCGCCCGAGGGGGCCGGCGATGAACGCCAACGACCGCGCCTGAGCGGCCACCGCCGCGCTGATGCGGCCCGGTCGGCCTGTCGGCGATCCGCATCGCGGCGCTGTAAGGGGTGACCGTGGACGCCGTGGCGGGTGCGGCGGAGCTGGAGACGTGCGCGGCGATGGGCGCCTCCGAGGTGTTCGACCACCGCCACGACACCCGCGACGTCGCGGGGTCCCGCCGGCACGACGGCGTCGTCGTGGCCGCGGGAGCCCCGGCCGACTGGTGCGCGGCGGCGCGCCCGGGCGCACGAGTCGCGCTGACCGACGCCAGCACGTGGCCGGGCTCGCTGCCGGCCGCCCGCCGCGCCGGCGTACGCACCGCCGCCGTGGCCGCCGGCCACGATGCCGCCGACCTGACATGGCTGGCGCACCGCATCGCGACCCGCGACGTGCCGGGAGTCGTGGGCCGCCGGTACGCACCGGCCGATCTGGCGCGGGCCCACGCCGAGCTGGGACAGGGCGGCACCTGCGGCGCCCGGACGGTCGACCACCTGGAACAACGGGGGTGACCCCCGGGGGGCACCGGAATATCGGGTGGCCCGGCTCGGTTCTGGCTGGTGCGGACAGTGCGGCCCGACCGGTCGGCCGCCGTTGACCAGGAGGAATTTGTGGGATCCAACGAGATTCGCGTGGCCATCGTGGGCGTCGGGAACTGTGCGGCATCGCTGGTCCAGGGTGTGACGTTCTATGCCGACGCCGATCCGGCCGAGACGGTGCCCGGCCTGATGCACGTGCGATTCGGCGACTACCACGTCGGCGACGTGAAGTTCGTGGCCGCGTTCGACGTGGATGCCGCGAAGGTCGGCAAGGACCTGGCCGAGGCCATCGTGTCGTCGGAGAACAACACGATCAAGATATGCGACGTGGCCACCACGGGCGTGACGGTGCAACGCGGCCACACCCTCGACGGGCTGGGGCGCTACTACCGCGAGACGATCACCGAGTCGGACGCCGAGCCGGTCGACGTGGTCGCCGCGCTCAAGGAGGCCCGGGTCGACGTGCTGGTGAGCTATCTCCCGGTGGGCTCGCAGGAGGCCGACGAGTTCTACGCCCAGTGCGCCATCGACGCGGGCTGCGCCTTCGTCAATGCCCTCCCCGTCTTCATCGCTGGCACCGAGAAGTGGGCAAAGAAATTCGAGGAGGCCGGGCTGCCGATCGTCGGCGACGACATCAAGTCCCAGGTCGGCGCCACGATCACCCATCGTGTGATGGCCCGCCTCATGGAGGAGCGCGGCTACACCGTCGATCGCACCTACCAACTCAACGTCGGCGGCAACATGGACTTCAAGAACATGCTGGAGCGCGACCGGCTGGAATCGAAGAAGATCTCGAAGACCCAGGCCGTGACTTCCAACATCGACCACGACCTCGCCGAGAAGGACGTCCACATCGGCCCGTCCGACTATGTGGGCTGGCTCGAGGACCGCAAGTTCGCCTTCGTGCGCCTCGAGGGCCACGGCTTCGGCAATGCGCCGATGAGCATCGAGTACAAGCTTGAGGTGTGGGACTCCCCCAACTCGGCCGGCGTGATCATCGACGCCGTGCGCGCGGCCAAGATCGGCCTCGACCGCGGCATCGGCGGCCCGCTGCTGTCGGCGTCGGCGTACCTCATGAAGTCGCCGCCCGAGCAGCGCCCCGACGACATCGCGCGTGAGCGTCTGGAGTCGTTCATCTCCGGCGGCGAGGAGCGCTGAGCCATCCCGGGGGCGTACGCGGGTCCCGCGTACGCCCCCTGTTCCTGATCATGGTTTTGATACGGCGTCTCGCATGCGATGGACACGCCCCCTCGCCTTGATGGTGACCGCAGCGGTTCGGCCTCCGCGGCCGATGACCACCCTCCCCCGGGCAGCCCCGACACCTCAGGCCTCGTCGATCGCCTTCACGAAGTCGGCGAGGTCGTCGGGGGTGCGCGAGCTGATCAGTGTCCAACCGTTGGCCGGGCATACCTTCACCGACTGGTCAACGACCGTCGCCCCGGCGTTGCGGAGGTCGGTGCGCACGGAGTCGTAGGCGGTCAGCGTCTTCCCGCGGGCCACGTCGGTCTCGACGAGGATCCACGGGGCGTGGCAGATGGCGGCGACTGTGCGCCCGGCCTGTACCTGCTCCTTGACGATCTTCTGCACTTCGGCGTCCATGCGAGCCGCGTCGGCGTTGAGGGTGCCGCCGGGCAGGACGACGACGTCGAACGGGCCCTGGGCCTCGGCGAGCTTCATGTCCGTCGGGAACACCTCGCCGCGATCCTTGTCGCCGACGAAGGTCTGGACGCCCTCGCCGCTGGGGGTGGCGACAGTGACGTCGTGACCGAGTTTCCTGAGCTCCTCGACGGGAACCTTGATCTCGTCGCGCTCCGTGCCGAAGTCCGTCGACACCACGATGATCTTCTTCTTGTCAGCCATATGACGACAATACGCTTCCCGTCGGTGGCGCCTGGAGGGGGCCACCGCGGTCGAGGCCGGCACGACCCGTCCCTCTAGAGTCGGGCCATGGACGAAATGGTCACAGGTCGACATCTGGACGACGCCCTCGACGCCTACCGCGCGGTGGACCGGTCACACCCGCAGGGCGAGGCGTGGGTGATGGGGCACATGGTCGCCGGTCTCGACGGCACCGCGGCGATCAACGGTCGGGTCGGGGCGCTGTCGACCACGCCGGACAAGGAGCTGTTCCGCCGCATGCGGGAGCTCGCCGACGTCGTCCTGGTGGGCGCCGAGACCATCCGGCGTGAGGGGTACGCGGCCATCGACCTCGACGAGGACGCCCGCGCACGCCGCGTCGGGGCGGGCCGGACGCCCACTCCCCCGGTGGCGATCGTGAGCCGCTCACTCGACCTCGACCTCGGCGGCCGCGTGTTCACCGAGCCGGAGTCGCATGCCCGGACGATGCTGGTCACCGGTCGGGCCGCCGACCCCGACCGCCTGCGCGCGGCCGAGCAGGTCGCCGACATCGTCATGGCCGGTGACGACGGCGTCGACCCGCGGGAGGCCGTCGCCGCGCTGGCCCGGCTCGGGCACCGGGTCATCGTCTGCGAGGGCGGCCCGACGTGGCTCGGCGAGCTCGCCGCCGCCAGCAGGCTCGACGAGCTGTGCCTCAGCGTCGCGCCGCTCATGGGTGGCGACCGTCTGCCGGTCGCCGTCACACCCGAGGGTGCCGGGACGACCGGGTTCGCGCTGCGCCACGTGCTCGCCGACGACGACACGCTGTTCCTGCGCTACGAGGCGCTGGGGGTGGCACGGTGGGCGGCGACTTCGATGCGCTGATGTCGGGCTGCGACCCGGCCATGGTCGTGGTGACGACCGTGGCCGACGGCGTACGCGCGGGCTGTCTCGTCGGCTTCCACGCCCAGGCCTCCATCGAGCCCCAGCACTACTGCGTGTGGCTGTCGAAGGCGAACCACACCTACCGCACGGCCCTGCGCGCGACCCACCTGGCCGTGCACTTCCTCGGCGCCGACGACCGCGCGCTGGCCGAACGGTTCGGCACCGACACCGGCGAGGAGACCGACAAGTTCGAGGACCTGGACGTCTCCGAGGGCCCCGGCGGCGTACCCCTGGTCGACGCCCTCCCCCGCCGGCTGGCCGGCGCCCGGATCGCGTTGCTGGACGTGGGCGGGGACCATGTCTGCCTGACGATCGCGGTCGACCACGCACAGACCGACGGGGACGAGTCGTTCGTGCCGCTGCGGGTGGGCGACCTGGCCGACCTCGAGCCGGGTCACGAGGCCGAGGAACGGGCCGTCGAGCCGTAGCCGGAGGGCGACGGTCAGCGCGCGAGGAACTCGAGCACGCCGCGGTTGAACACCTCCGGCTGCTCCAGGTTCGTCGCGTGCCCGGCATGCGTGATGGTGGCCGCCTCGCCCTTCGGGGCGAGGGCGGCCGCCGAGACCGCGTGGGAGGCGGGCCAGTACTCGCTCTCGTCGCCGGCGACGAACAGCACCGGCACCGACGAGGCCGCGATCGTCGGCCGCCAGTCGGCGGTGGCGTGGTCGTGGAGCAGCTCGAGCTCGGCGGGGCTGATCGTGCGGTCGACGCCCCGCATCGCGCCCAGCAGCCGCACGAGGCGACGGCCCCGCCGCCACATCGGTGTCCCGTGCCCGGTCTCGGGGATGCCGTCGGCGAAGTGGGTGTCGCGGTTGGAGTCGTCGTAGCCGTAGAAGCCGTGCGGCCAGTCGGGCGAGTTCAGCATCTTCGGCGTCTGGTCGACGACCACGATGCGGCCGATCCGGTCCGACCCGAAACGGTCGAGGTGGGCCCAGACGGTGCTGCCACCCATCGAGCCGCCGATGACCGCGGCGCCGGTCAGGTCGAGGTGCGTGAGCACGGCGTCCAGGTCCGCCGCCCTGCGCGTCATCGTGACGCCGGGGGCCAGCGGTGCTGTCGCACCGTGCCCACGGAGGTCGACGGCGAGGACGCGGTGCCCGGCGCGCTCGAGGGCGGGCACCTGGTGGCACCACGACGTCGACGGCGCCTTGAACCCGGCGACGAGCACGACTGGCAGGCCGTCCGGGTTCCCCGACTCGTGGACGTCGAGGCGTACGCCGTCGTCGGTGGTGACGTGGATCATGGTTCCTCCTCAGACCTCTGCCGGGAGCTGGCCGGCGGCGTCCTGGGCGGCCAGGTAGCCGAAGACCAGGCCCTGCCCGATGGTGGCGCCGGCGCCCGGGTAGCGGTCGCCGAACACGTTGGCGGCGGCGTTGCCGATGGCGTACAGGCCGTCGACGACCGAGCCGTCCTCGCGGAGCACCCGGCCGCGGGAGTCGGCGGCGAGACCGCCGCACGTGCCGAGGTCGGCGAGGACGACCTCCACCGCGTACAGCTCCCCGGACAGGGGGCGCAGGTTCGGGTTCGGCACGACCGTCGGGTCGCCGTAGTAGCGGTCGTACGCCGACGCGCCGCGCCCGAAGTCCTCGTCCCGGCCGCGCCCGGCCATCTCGTCGAAGCGGTCCAGCGTCCGGCGGAACGTCGTCGGGTCGGCGCCGATGGCGCGGGCGATCTCGTCGGGGGTGCCGTGGTGGGCGATGCCGGCGGCGTACCACTCCTTCGGCAGCGGCATGCGCGGGAAGGCGAGGCCGGCGAAGACGTAGCTGTCGCGGTATTCCTGGTCGAACACGATCCACATGCGCCCGACGGGGTCGCCGGCGGCGTCGAGCTCGCGCACGCGCTGGCCGAACGACATGTAGTCGGCCGACTCGTTGACGAACCGGCGGCCGTGGCCGTCGACGATGAACGAGCCGGGCAGGGAGCGCTCGGCGAGCATGATGCCGGGCTGCTGGCCGTTCACGGGGGCGACTGCGGGGAACCACCACGCCTGGTCGAGGTTCTCCAGACGGGCACCGACCTGGGTGGCGAGGCGGAACGCGTCGCCGCTGTTGCCGGGCGCACCGAGCGACCAGCCGGGCTCCAGCGTCTCGAGCTGTTCGGAGCGCCGGCGGGCGATGTCGTGGTCGAAGCCGCCGGCGGCGATGACGACGCCGCGACGGGCCCGGACCGTCACGCGCCGTCCCTGCTGGTCGACGACGGCGCCGTTGACGCGGCCGCCGTCGGTGAGCAGCTCGACGACATCGGTGCAGGTCCACGGGGTGACGCCGCGGTCGAGCAGGGCGCGGTAGATGCCGGCCTGCAGCGCCTGGCCGGTGGCGACGTACTCGCGTCGGATCGCCATGCCGCCGATCCCCTCGACGACGCGGCGGACGATGCGCGGCACCGCCTTGCCGGGGGCCTTCGCAATGAGGTTCATCCACCGGTAGTCGGGGCTCGTGATCGGCATGGGCACCGGCGCCGACATGCTCGGCGGGATCAGCCGCGCGCGCTCCTCGCCGAGGACGGCGGCGTCGAACGGTCCCGACTCGACGCTGCGTCCGGCCGCGGAGCCGCCCGGAGTCTCGGGGTGGTAGTCGCTGTAGCCGCGGGCCCACACCCACGAGTTGCGGGTCGTGGCGCGCAGCAGGTCGACCGTGGCGGGCCCGTGATCGAGGTACGCGTGGTAGCGCCCACGGTCGCCGGTCTCCCCCACCAGCCCGTCGAGGTAGCGGCGGGCGGATTCGACCGTGTCGTGCGAGCCCTGGTCGCGCTGGACGGAGTTGCCGGGGATCCAGAACGCGCCACCCGACAGCGCGGTGGAGCCGCCGACGTACTCGGTCTTCTCCGTGACGACCACCTGGAGGCCCGCCTCGCGCGCCGCGAGCGCGGCGAACAGGCCCGTGCCGGTGCCGATCACCAGCAGGTCGGTCTCGAGGTCGTGGGCTTCGACGGGTGCGGGCGGACGCTTCTCGGCCATGGCTGGCTCCTCACAGGCGGCGTACGCCCAGTCTGCCCCAGCGCCCGGGGCCCCGGGCGCTCACCCCAGGAGCGACGTCACCACGAGGTCGAGCCACAGGTCGAGCAGCTCCTCGTAGCCGTGCAGGCCGTGCCCGTCGCGCAGCGCCGCCAGCGACACGGGGAACGCGGCCGGGTCGGCAGCCATCACCGCGAGCGCGTCGGTCGCGTCGCCGCCGGACATGGCCTGGGCCAGCGCCGTCAGGAACAGGCCGGTCGCGTTCATGGCGAGCACCGCACGGTGGGGCTCCACGCCGGCGGAGACCATCTCCGCCATCCCCCACTCGATGATCGCCAGGCCGTTGGGGCCCAACCACTTGCGTGCGGACAGCAGGGGTGCGGCGTTCGGGTGGGCGGTGAGCGCGGCAAGGGTGCGGCGTACGCCGGTGGTCAGGCGTTCGACCGGCGGGCCGGGCAGGTCGGTGAGGTCGACCTCGCCCAGCACGGCCTCGACGACGGCGTCGAGCAGCGCCTCCTTGTCGGGCACGTGGCGGTAGGCGGCCATGGGGTCGACGCCGAGGTCGCGCGCGAGCCGGCGCATCGACAGCGCCGCCAGCCCGTCGGTGTCCACGATCGTGAGCGCGCGCCGCGCGAGCACCTCGCGGCTGAGTCCTTTCGCCATTCCCCTCCCCTTCCGACCCGAGAAAGTCTACACTGTAGACATGGCTGGACATGATCGTCCCGGCCTCCGTTCGCGGACACGGCTCGTCGCAGTCGTGGCCGCCCTCGCCGCCGGTGGACTCCTCTCCCTCGCGCTGCCGCGCGGACCGCAGACCGGTCCCGTGGCCCTCATGACCGCGCTCGCCGCCCTCGCGGTGGGCGGCCTGCTCGGCCACCTCCACCCCGCACGCCGCTGGCTGCTCGTCGTCGCCGCCTGGGTCGGCTACGAGGTGCTCCGCTGGCGCATCGGCACCCCGTCGACGCTGCCGATCAGCCCACGCCTGCTCACCGGCTCGCAGTACGCACTGGGCGCGACGTTGTTCGGTCGCGGCGTCGACCTGCTGCTGGTGTTCCTGCCGTTCTGGGTGGGCACGCGCCTGACCCGCGTACGCGAGGGCGTCCGTTCGCTCTCACGGGCGTACGCGGTGGTCGCCGTCGTGCTGGCACTGCTGGCGGGCGGCCTGCTCGTGCCCGCGCGTACGCCGGCCCCGACCGGGCAGGTCGGCGAGATCCGCACCGTACGCATCGCCGGTTGCGACCACCGCGTCGTCATCCGGGGGCGGGCCGGCGCGCCGGTCGTGCTGTTCCTGTCAGGTGGGCCCGGCGGCACGGAGATCGGCACGATCCGCAACCAGTGGACGGCCGTCGAGCGCACGTTCACCGTCGCCCTGTGGGACCAGACCGGCGCCGGTCTCAACGGGCGCTGCTTCCCGCGCGACGGCCGCCTGACGATGGACCGCCTGGTCGACGACGGCGCCCAGGTGGATGGCCGCGCTCGCCACGCCTGAGCGGAGGCTGGTCGTCGTCGGCAACTCGTGGGGCACGTTCCTCGGCGTACACCTCGTCCAGCGGCGCCCCGACCTGGTCGCCGCCTACGTGGGGACCGGCCAGATGGTGTCGCTGCGCGAGACCGACGTGCTGTTCCACACCGACACGCTCGCGTGGGCGGAGCGCACCGGGCGCACGGACGTGGTGCGGACGCTGACGCGCAATGGACCGCCTCCCCACCGGGAGGTCTACCCCTACGAGCCGCTGTTCAGCCACGAGGGCGCCGTGCACCCGTGGGACCGCGACCCCGCCATCGGCGCGCGGATCAACCCGATGGCCAACGTGATGGACAAGCCGGAGCTCGACCCGGTGGCGAAGCTGCGCTACCTGGCGAACCTCGTCGACACGTTCGGCGTCCTCTACCCGCAGGTGCAGGACATCGACCTGCGGCGGACCGCGTCCCGGCTCGACGTCCCCGTCTACCTCGCCGCGGGCACCCACGAGGCGCGGGGCCGCGCGGTGCTCGTCGACGAGTGGTACGCGGGCCTGCAGGCCCCGCACAAGGAGTGGGTGCGGTTCGAGCGGTCCGGGCACAAGCCGTTCGGCGAGGAGCCGGAGCTGTTCGCCCTCCTGCTGCGCCGCGTCCCCACCTGACGAGGTCAGGCGTCCTGGTGCACGACGCGGAGCGTCCCGAGCAGCGTGACGGCTGCGGCCCAGGCCAGCATCACGGCCAGCCCGACGGCCGGCGACGGGCCGGTGGCGGTGGGGTCGAGCAGTCGCTGCGTGACCTGCCCGGGCAACCACCTCGCGAGCGGGGTGACTGCCCGCAGCAGCAGGGACACGACCAGCACGAGCGCGAGGACGGAGGCGGTGCTCGCAGCGGTCGACCGGGTCAGCGTCGCCACCCCGTGGGCGAGGAGCCCGACCAGCAGCAGGTGGGCGACCAGGCCGACCGCACCGGGCACATCCGGGGGCGCCACGCCTGCCGTGGTGCGGGCCCCGCCCATCCAGACGCCGACATGGCCGGCCACGACCGTGCCCAGCGCGCAGGCCGCCAGCCAGCCGACCGCGGCGACGGCCTTGGCCGCGAGGAGCGTCCATCGGGAGGGGACGACGGACAGGCTCGTGCGGATCTGGCGGCCGGCGTACTCGTGGCCCATGACCAGTGCCCCCAGCAGCACGGGCCCGGCCTGCGTGTAGGTGACCGTCGCACCGACGCCCACGGCGGAGTCGATGCGCCCCTGTCCGCCGGCGACGTCGGCGAGCACCGCGGCGAGCAGGCCGGTGACCAGGGGCGCGCCAAGGAGCGCGGCGCGGGCGGCGGGCAGCGTCCACAGCTTGGCCGACTCCACGCCGACCAGCCGCAGGAACCGGCGGACGGCGCCGCTCATGCGTCCCTCCTCACGAAGTACGCGCCGGCCAGCGCGAGGAGGCCGAGGGTCCAGGCCGCCATGGCCATCCCACCGGGCACCGCAGCCGGGCCACCGGGGACGACGAGCTCGTCGGGCAGCCCGAACAGGCTCCGTCCGGCGAGGTCGGGCGCCCACTGCGCCAGCGACGTGACCCTCGCCAGCAGCAGCGAGACCGGCACCACCGCGCAGTTCACGATGAGCAGCGCGAGCGGGACGACACCGCTGCGGGCGAGAGTGGCGACCGCCAGGGCGATCCAGGCGAGCAGCACCCAGTAGAGGGTGCCGCCCAGCACGCGGGTGGCGAGCCGGGCGGGAGGATCGCCGGGGAGTGCGTGCTCACCCATCGCGACCGTCGCCGCGGCCACCGAGAGCGCGAGCGCCGACCACGCGACCGCGATCGTGGCCAGCGCCACCGCGGCGGCCTTGGCGACGAGCACGACCGACCGGCGCGGCTGCGCGACGAGCGTGGGCACGACCTGGCGGCTGCCGCCGGCGTCGGTGCTGTTGCGGGCGTACTCGCTGCTCATGGCGGTGACGCCGAGGATGACGGCCGAGACCGATACGAGCAGCATGGCGGGCATCAGCCCGATGTCGTACGCGGTGCCGTCCGTCACCAGCTCGGCCCGGCCGCTCGCATGGGCGTTCCTGATCGCGGCCCCGTTGAACCAGGCGAGGACCGTGGACGCCCCGACCCCGGTCAGCGCGGCGATCGCCGTGGCCGGGAGGGTCAGGAGCTTGCGCAGCTCCGTCTCGAGGGTGCGTACGCCGTTCATCGGGCCGCTCCCGAGGTGAGGGCGAAGAACGCGTCCTCGAGGGAGGCGTGACCCGCGGTGACGTCGGACAGGGGCCGGGCGGCGGCGATCCGTCCCCCGGCGATCACGACGAGGTCGTCGGCGAGGCCGCGACCTCGGCCATCTGGTGGCTCGACAGCAGGACCGTGCCGCCGGCGTCGGTGTGCTCACGCAGGAGACCGCGCAGCCAGCGGATGCCGTCGGGATCGAGGCCGTTGGCGGGCTCGTCGAGGACCAGGACCGGGGGCCGGCCGAGCAGCGCGGCGGCCAGGCCGAGGCGCTGGCCCATGCCGAGCGAGTAGCGGCCCACCCGACGTCGGGCGGCATCGGTGAGCCCGACCTGGGCGAGGACCTCGTCGACGCGCGTACGCCCGATGCCGTGCGAGCGCGCGACCCAGGTGAGGTGGGCTCGGCCGGTACGCGAGGCGTGCGCGCCGGAGCCGTCCAGCATGGAGCCGACGGTGAGCAGCGGGTCGCGCAGCGTGCGGTAGGGGCGGCCGTCGACGAGCGCGTCGCCGGAGTCGGCGGCGTCGAGCCCGAGCAGGATGCGGAGCGTGGACGACTTGCCGGCGCCGTTGGGGCCGAGGAATCCGGTGATCCGGCCCGGCCGGGCGGTGACTCCGATGTCGTCCAGGACGACCCGGCCGCCCCGGGTCTTGCGGAGTGCGTTGATCTCGATCATGGGGCCAGCCCATCGCGTACGCGGCGTCGGCGGATCGGTCCCGGAACCGGTCTGAGCGCGGGGGCTCCGACCCGAATCCCTCCGACCTGGGGCCGATCCGCCTGCGGCGCCGTCTTCCTAGACTCGCGGCATGACGGACGCGACCCGACCGAGGATGGCCGCCGGTGCGCTGTGGGCCGGTCTGGCGATGTCGCTCGCGGTGCTCGTGGTGGTGTTCGTGGCCGGCGTCCCCGACGCCCGCACCGCCGCCATCGCGGCCACGGGCGTGCTGGTGGTGACCATCGGCGTGCTGACGTGGGTGCTGCACGTCACCCGCAGCCGACTGGTCGCCCACGAGGAGGCGCTGATCGCCTGGTCGTCCGAGCGCGCGGTCACCCACGAGCGCCTGCGGATCGCGCGCGACCTGCACGACCTGGCGTCGCACGGGCTCGGGCTGATCACGGTGCGGGCGGCGTCCACCCGGTCCCTGCAGGGGCCGGACGCCGATGCCGAGCGGGCCGCCGCGCTCGCCGACATCGAGCAGGCCGCGCGCGGCGCGACGACCGAGCTGCGCCGGCTGCTGGCGGTGCTGCGCGACGGCGACGGCGATCCCGCTCCCCTGCGCCCGCAGGCCGGGCTGGCCGACATCGAGGCCGCGGTGACGCGTACGCGGGACGCCGGCGTCGACGTCACGCTCGACCTCGCACCCGAGCTCGTCGCGGCGGCCGACGTCTCCGGTGGCGTGCAGTCCGCCGCGTACGCCGTGGTCGCCGAGGCGCTGGCGAACGTGGCCCGCCATGCGGGCCCGACCCGGGCGCGCGTCCGCGTGGCCCGGGTGTCCGACGGGCTGGCCGTGGAGGTCGACGACGGGCCCGTGGCCGGCTGGCGGCCGGAGCCGGGAGCGGGTCTTGGCCTGACGGGCCTGCGCGAGCGGGTCGCCGCGGTCGGCGGCACGCTGACCGCCGGGCCCACGGACGCCGGGTTCGGCGTACGCGCCCACCTCCCCGAGGAGGCGTCGTGACCGGGCCCAACGTGCTGGTCGTCGACGACCAGCCGCTGATCCGGCACAGCCTGCGCCTGATCCTCGAGGCTGCAGGCATGGCCGTGGTGGGCGAGGCGGGGTCGGGCCGTGGCGCCGTCGTCGAGGCGCGGCGACTGACGCCGGACGTGGTGCTGATGGACATCCGGATGCCTGACGGGGACGGCCTCGAGGCGACCCGCTGGATCGTCGCCGACCCGGCACTGGCGAGGACGCGCGTTGTGGTGCTGACGATGTTCGAGCTCGACGAGTACGTGCACACCGCCCTCCGGGCGGGCGCGAGCGGGTTCCTGCTGAAGGACGCCGAGCCGGACCGTCTCGTCGATGCCGTACGCCGTGTCCACGACGGCGAGGCGCTGTTCGCGCCGTCGGTGCTGCGCCGGCTCGTCGAGCGCTACGTACGCACGGGCGCCCCGACCGCGCCTCAGGCTCCCGCGGGGCTGACCGCACGCGAGTCCGAGGTGCTGCAGCTCGTCGGCCAGAGGCTGAGCAACACCGAGATCGCCGCAGCCCTGACCATCTCGATGGGCACCGTCAAGACCCACATCGGCAACCTGCTGGCCAAGCTCGCCGCCCGCGACCGGGCACAGCTGGTGATCGCCGCGTACGAGTCGGGACTGGTGACGCCCAGACGGAGATGAGGGGCCACTGCGTACTCTCACACCATGACGAAGCACGCCGGGACCCTCGACGAGTTCTGGGCCCGCGTGCCCGAGGCCAGGCGCGACGCCGCCGAGCGGCTCTTCGAGACGATCTCGGACAACATCGACCCGGCCTACGAGCAGCGCATGTACTGCGGCATGCCGACGTGGTTCGTCCCCCGCGAGCGCTACCCGCAGGGCTACCACTGCGACCCGTCGTCCGCCCTCGCGCGCATCTCGCTGGGCAACATGGGCGGCCACCTGGCGGTCTACGACATGGGCATGTACGCCGATCCCGAGGTCAGCGACTGGTTCGTCGCCGAGTACGCGAAGACCGGCTGGAAGCTGAACATGGGCAAGTCCTGCGTACGCTTCACCGCCATGTCACGGATCCCGTACGAGCTGATCGGGTGCCTCGCCGCGCGCATCCCCGTGGACCGGTTCGTGGCCACGTACGCCGCGCACGACCCGCGCAACAAGAACTAGGCCCGCCGGGCCCGCGCGCCTATGCCGGCGTGCCCCGCCACGAGCTTCAGGTACGCCGGGCCGAACCAGCGGCTCCCCGACCGGTCCGTGGCGAGGTCCACGACGGCCGCGACCAGACCGAGTGCCATCGCAGCTCTGCGCCTCGCCTGCGGCGACAGCGGCGCACGCTGCAGACCCTCCGTCACGGCGACGGCGTACGCGTACCTCGTCGCGTTCCTGGTCCACGACCCCTCCCCCAGCGCAGCCAGGACCGCCGGATGGAGGTGTGCCGCGACGAACCCGAGGTGCTCGACTGACGACTTGCGCGCGTACTCGGCGCGAGTGGCCGGGACCTGGAAGGCGACCATCCCGCCGACGATGTCGAAGGCCATGGCACCCATGACAACCCTGCGCCAGACGGGGCCCGGGGTCGACACGGCCACCGCGCACGTGGCGGCGCCCGCCCCGGCCATGATGACGCCTGAGGTACGCGGCGGGACGGGGCCGACCAGCCCCGTCCAGAAGCGCCTCAAGAGCTCACTGCCCATCCCTGTTCCCTTCGCACGTGGCCTCCCATCGCGGACGCAGCTCGGGCAGCAGCGCCGCCAGGTAGCTCGCCGCCTCGTCGTCGTTGGTGAGCGGGAGCGGCAGCTCCACGGCGTACGTCCCCCATCGATTGTCGTCCGGTTCCCGGAGGACGTCGAACGAGGCTGGCCCCGTCTCCCAGACCAGGCCCGCGATCCGACCATCGGGCGCGCGTACCCAGGCGTCGCCGCAGTCGTCGTACGACACGAACATGCCGAGCTCGAAGCCGTCCACCTCGGCGCGGGGACAGGTACTCACCGAGCGTCCCGGGCCGCGACGATCTGCTCGACGAGGATCTCCGCGTGCCCGGCATGCTGGGCGAGCTCGCGTACGCAGTGGGTGAGCACCCAGCGCAGGCTGAGCTCACCCATCACCGGGTGGACGCAGGTGTCGTCGAGGGCGAGGCGAGCGATGACCTCGTCGGCGCGCGCGACAGCCTCCTCGTGCCGGGCGGCGAGCGCCGCCAAGGTGTCGTCGGGCGCGAGCGTGAAGCTCTCGTCGACCGTCTCGGGGATCCCTGCCTGGGCGCGGGTCAGGCCACCGAAGCGGCACACGAACCAGGCCGTGTCGACGAACGCCGCGTGCTTCAGCAGCCCCATCGGCGTCGTCAGCGAGGGCACGAGCGACCTCCGCGCCTCGTCGTCGGACAGCGCGAGGACGGTCGTCCGCAGCTGCTCCCTGTGCTCGGCGAGGAAGGCGAGCAGGACCTCCCGCTCGCCACCGGTACGCGCGGCCAGGGCTCCTGTGTCGGACATGTCCCCAAGCCTTGCGCGAGCGGAGGGGTTGTCGACCCATGTCGGGGTTCACGTGCTTCACTGGACGTCCTCCACCGAAGGATCGCCATGACGTCACCCCAGCCCCAGCCTGTGATCGTCGTCGGCGCCGGCCCCGTCGGCCTCGCCGCCGCCCTCCTGCTCCGCGCCCAGGGGCATCCGGTCACGGTCTACGAGGCTCGAGACCAGCTCAAGCTGTCGAACGCCAACAGCTATCCGATCGGCGTGAACCTGCGCGGTCAGGAGACGCTGCGGCGCATCGACCCATCCCTGCTCGGCCGGCTTCGCGCCGAGGGCGAGGTCGTCGCCGCATTCAACATCTACTCGGGCACCCGGAAGGTCGCGTCGTTGAAGAGCGGCACGCTCATCGCGACGACGCGAGCCTTCCTGACCCGGCTCCTGTTCGAGCGCGTGCGCGAGACCGAGGGCATCACCTACATGCCGGGGTACGCCCTCGCCCGTGTCGACCTGGCCGACCGGTCGCTCACGTTCACCCGCGCCGACGGCGACGAGGTGACGGTGGACGCACGGGATGCCCGCGTACTGGCCGCCGACGGCGTACGGTCGGTCGCGCGTCGCTGTCTCGAGGAGCAGGTGTCGGGCTTCACGCCGCGCGTGGGCGACTGGGGCGTACGCTTCCGCGTCGCGTACTCGCAGCCGCACGCGTCAGCGCCCGGCTTGGATCCCGCCATCCACCACATCTTCACCTCGAAGGGCATCTACACGGCCACGCTGGCCGATGGCGTGTGGGGGCTGGCCATCACCGCCATCGAGGGCGACCCCGCCGAGGACCTGTTGCTGTCGAGGGACGCGACCCACGACAACATCCGCGCGGTCGCCGCGCACGTCGCCGAGCACGCCCCGCTGGCCGCTCCGCTGCTGACCCGCGACGACTACGCCGCCTTCTTCAGCCGCGAGCCCTTCGGTGGTGCCGTGGTGATCTGCCCGCGGCTGGCGTTCGACGAGTGGCTGCTGCTGATCGGCGACGCGGCCCACAGCGTCCTCCCGCCGACCGGCGAGGGGGTGAACTCCGGCTTGGAGGACTGTCTGGTGCTCGCCGAGCGCGCGGGTTCGCCCACTTGGTTCGCCGACTACGAGGCCGTCCGCCTGCCCGACCTGGAGGCGCTGGGTGAGTACGCGTGGACCCTGCGCGAGAACCTGCGCAGCACCGACCCAGCCCGGCGTACGGCCACCACGATCCTTCGGATCGGAGACGCGATGGCCGCCGCGGCACACCTGCCCAGCGCACAGGTCGAGGCCCGCCTGTTCGGCCCGGACGCCGGGCGTACGCCGTATCGCGAGGCCATCGGGCCGTGGCTGCGGCAGCAGCGGGTGCTGTTCCCCGTCGTCGAGAGGGCCGTCGCCGCCCTGCGGCGGGCGCGGTCGCGACCGGTCTCCGGACGCGGACGCGGACGCGGCTAGGCTTGAGCCGCCAGTGGCCGACTCCGCTTCAGGTCAGACGCAGAGAATCGTCGCCAGCTCGCCGAGGCGATTTCTCCGTCGGCGTACGCGAGGCCGCGAGAACTGGAGCGTGTCCATCTGTCCATCCCGACAACCACTACGCAGCGCAGGAGTAGACATGCACATGGCAACCACGAGTGCGACACCGGTTCAGGTCAAGGTCGGTGTCAGCGACCTCAGCCGGGCCCGGACCTTCTACCGTGAGGCCCTCCATCTCACGGAGTCGGTGACCCGGCACACCGAGGACGCCGACTACGAGGGTTACCAGTTCGGGCAGTACGGCCAGCCCGGCTTCTTCCTGATCCACCTCGTGGGACCCGACTCCTTCGACCAGCCCGGACGCAGCACCTTGGGGTTCACCGTTTCCGACCTCGACGCCGCCCATCGAGACGCCCTCGCTGCTGGCGGTTCAGAGGCCGTCGCGCCGAACAGTCCTGAGGGAATGCCACGCAACAGCGCCGTGACCGATCCGGACGGAAACTGGATCTGGCTCTACCAGGGCTGAGCACACTGTCCGGCTGGTGTGTCCCTCGACGCTCTGATCGCATCCACCAGGGGGATGGGAGTACCTACTGGTGCCTCTTGATCATCCAATCATCGCACAATGCGGCGTAGGTGTATCCATCGATCCAACCCAGTTCGGCGTGCCAAGAGTCCCTCCGGCCGTGCTGCTCCCGTTTGAGCCCGGCCTTCTCCAAGATCCGCCACGACGCAGTGTTGTCGGCATAGCAGCCAGCCTCGACCCGTCGCAGGCCTAGATCCATGAAAGCGGCTTCGACCACGCCGGCGGCGATGGCAGTTCCGACACCTCGCCCCTCCCAGCCGGGACGCACGATGTAGCCGATGCTCGCGTCCGTCCCCAACGGCTTGCCCGGCTGCCCCATGCCGTCCGCGATCTCCAGGAAGCCGATCCCCGCCAGCTCGCCATCGACCTCGGCGATGCAGGAGAAGTCCCGGTCGCTGGCGAGCACGCCCTCCCACCGCTGGCGAAGCTCGTCCACGGATTCATGAGTGACGATGAGCCACCGATTCACCCCGGGCAGGTTCCGGAAGGTGGCGATGATGTCGGCGTCACCTGAGCAGGGGTCTCGGAGGAGTACGCCGTTGACGGTCTTCGGCCACGGTGATGCTTGGGTCATGCCTGAACCCTCACATACGCTGCGTCAGCGGCCGTGGCAGCCCCATGACTCATGCTCACGCCACCTGCAGGGGTTTGATTTCGGCCACCTCATCGGCCACGCGCTCCTCCGCCAACTCAAGCTCGTAGCGCGACTGCAGGTTGAGCCAGAACTGCGGCTCGACGCCGAAGTACCGGCCTAGGCGAAGCGCCGTGTCCGCGGTGATGGCCCGCTTGCCGTGGACGATTTCGTTGATCCGCCGCGGAGGGACGCCGATCGACACGGCGAGCTTGTGCTGCGTGATGCCGAACCCATCGATGAAGTCCTCCATGAGGACCTCACCGGGGTGGATCGGGTCGTAGAGCTTGTCAGTCATGGCGCACCTCAGTGGTAGTCCTCGATGATGACGTTCTCCGGGCCAGCGTCGGTCCACACGAAGCAGATCCGCCACTGGTCGTTGATCCGGATGCTGTGCTGCCCCTCGCGATCGCCCTTCAATGCCTCCAGCCGATTGCCCGGAGGGACCCGAAGCGAGTTGAGTGACACAGCGGCATCGAGCAGATGCAACTTCCGGTTCGCCGTCTTGTGGATTCGCGGATCGATCTGTGGCGCCCGTTCACGCAGCCAGACGAGCTTCGTGTCACGGTCAGCGAAGGATCTGATCACACCTCAAGAATGACATGTATAACGCAGTGCGTCAATAACGCTAGACGTTAAATCTGAACTCGACCACGTCGCCGTCCTGCATGACGTAGTCCTTGCCTTCGAGCCGCATCTTGCCCGCGGCCTTGGCGGCCTGCTCGGACCCGGCGGCGAGAAGGTCGTCGAAGTGGACGACCTCGGCCTTGATGAAGCCCTTCTCGAAGTCGGTGTGGATGACACCGGCGGCCTGCGGCGCGGTCCAGCCCTTCTTGATCGTCCAGGCGCGCGCCTCCTTCGGGCCCGCGGTCAGGTACGACTGCAGGCCCAGAGTCTCGTAGCCCACGCGCGCCAGAACGTCGAGGCCCGGCTCATCGATGCCCATGTCGGCCAAGAACTCCTTGGCCTCGTCGGGCTCCATCTCGGCCAGCTCTGCCTCGATCTTCGCGTCGAGGAAGATCGCCTCGGCGGGTGCGACGACGGCGCGCATCTTGTCCTTGAGCTCCTCGTCGGCCAGCTCGTCGGAGTCGCAGTTGAACACGTAGATGAACGGCTTGGCCGTCAGCAGGAAAAGCTCGCGCAGGTGCTCCAGATCGAGGCCGGCCGCGTACACACCCTTGCCCGTATAGAGCACGTCGAGCGCCTGCTTCCAGGCCTCGAGCTTCGGCTGCGACTCCTTCTTGATCCGGGCTTCCTTCTCCAGGCGCGGCAGGGCCTTCTCGAGGGTCTGAACGTCGGCGAGCACCAGCTCGGTGGTGATGGTGTCGATGTCGCTGGCGGGGTCGACCTTGCCGTCGACGTGGGTGACGTCCTCGTCTCGGAACACGCGGGTGACCTGGCAGATCGCGTCGGCCTCACGGATGTTGGCGAGGAACGCGTTGCCCATGCCCTCGCCCTGCGAGGCGCCCTTCACGATGCCGGCGATGTCGACGAACGACACGGTGGCGGGGATGATCGCCTGCGAGCCGTAGACCTCGGCCAGCTTCTCGAGCCGCGGCTCGGGTACGCCGACCACGCCCACGTTCGGCTCGATCGTTGCGAACGGGTAGTTCGCGGCGAGCACGTCGTTGCGGGTCAGGGCGTTGAACAGGGTCGACTTGCCGGCGTTGGGGAGGCCGACGATTCCGATAGTGAGTGCCACGTCGAGCCACTCTATCGGCTCCATGTCCCACAGGCGTCCGGCAACGACCCTCGGCGGCCTACGCTGCCCCCATGTCACGCATGTCCGATGAATTGAAGGCTCCATTCCCGGTGCCCGACGCGCTCCTGCGCGCATGGGACTGGATGGAGGCCCAGGGCCACGAGCTGGAGAACGAGCACGGTTACTACCTAACCCCGTACGCGGATGACCGCCAGCTCGGCGTCGTGTTCTCCCCCGACTCGTCCACGGTGGGATGGCTCGAGCCGGGCGCGCCCGGGTCGGAGCGCCTGGTCGCGATCGCCGACATCAGTGCCGACGGCAGCCTCGGTGCGATGTGGCTCGACGCCGACGACAAGGTGCGGTTCGTGGCGCTCGGTTCCGACGGTGAACTGTGGCCGCTGGCCGACGACGCGGTCGACTTCTGCCGCATGCTGGCCGTGGGCTACGACGAATACACCGACTTCACCTTCGGCGACGAGCCCGAGGACGAGGAGGCCGTCGAGGCCCACGCGGAATTCCGCGCGTGGGTGGAGGCCGAGCTCGGTCCCGTTCCCGACGTGTGGGACGCCCCCGACGACGACCACGGCTTCGTAGGGTGGATGGAGGCCAACCGCCCGGCCTGAGTCACAGGGCACCGGCACGTCCGGTGGTGGGTGAGCTCCATGGCAACAGCTCGCCGCATTCCCCGCCTCCCGCAACGCGTTTTGTCGGAGGAGTCTGCCATCGTGGGGGCATGGCAACCATCTACTGCACCGGCACCAGCCTAGACGGCTTCATCGCCGACGACGCCGAGAGCCTCTCCTGGCTCTTCTCGACCCCCAGCCACCGCGATGACCCCGAGGGCCGCCACGGCGACGGCGACAAGCTCGACTTCGACCAGTTCATCGCGCAGGTGGGTGCGGTCGTGATGGGCGCGAGCTCGTACGCGTGGATCACCCGCGAGCTCACCAAGGACGGCCAGGAGCTCGCTTGGCCCTATTCCCAGCCGTCGTGGGTCGTCACCCACCGCGACATCGACCCGCCCGAGGGTGTGCAGGTGTATGCGGGCGACGTCACCGAGCTCCACCCCCGGCTGGTCGAGGCCGCCGAGGGCCGGGACGTGTGGATCGTCGGCGGTGGTGACCTGGCGGGCCAGTTCGCCGACGCGGGACTGCTCGACACCGTGTGGGTCCACGTCTGCCCGGTGACGCTGGGCGCGGGCAAGCCCCTTCTCCCCCGCCGGCTCAGGCTCCGGCGCGAGCTGATCGAGCGTGACGGCCAGATGACGGCGATGCGGTTCGCCGTCGAGGGGCCCGAGCCACGCTGATCTCGCCCCGAGTGGGGCGGCCGTGGGCGGAGTGGGCGTCCCGTGCTACCAGATACGCCCGACCCGCGGCGTGGTCGCTCGACGACCTCACCCGCGGTTGACGCATGCGGGGCTCACCCGCGCTTCTCGCGTGATCTGCGCAGGCGCAGGCGCGCCTCGTCCGACGACACCGGCAGCGCCCAGCCACGTCGGCGGGCGACGAGACAGAACGCCGTCACGGTGATGATGGCCGCACCCATGCCCCACTTCGGGTGCCCGTGCGTGGCCAGCACCGCCATGACGATGCTGCCGACGAGCGCGGGGGTCGCATAAAGGGTGTTGCCCCCGAAGACGACGGGTACGCGGCGTACGAGCACGTCACGTACCACGCCGCCGCCGACCGCTGTGACGCAGCCGAGCAGGATGGCGGGCAGCCAAGTGATGTCGTGCGCGAGCGCCTTGCCGGTGCCGGTGGCCGCCCAGCAACCGAGCGAGAGCGCGTCCGCGACGGCGAGGACCCGGGTGAGCCAGCGGCCCCTCATCGGCAGGAGGAAGGCCACCAGGGCTCCCACCAGAGCGGTGACCAGATAAGCAGGATTGGTAAGTGCGACCGCAGGCCCGGCCTGCAGGAGGACGTCGCGGATCATGCCGCCGCCCAGCCCTGAGGCGATGCCCAGCACGACGAACCCGACGGGGTCGAACCGGCGCGACCGGGCAAGCGTGCCGCCCAGGATGCCGTTGGTGAGCACGCCGAGCAGGTCGACCGCATCGAACAGGTGCTGCGGGTTCATCGTCACGGAACACCATCATGGCGGGTGGTGCCGAAATTGTCGGAGTCGCCGACTAGGTTTGTCGACATGACGAATCAGGACCAGAACCCGACCATGCCCAACGCGATGGCCGACCGCCCTGCTCCCGGCGGGAAGACCATCGGCGCGACGTCGCCCCAGCAGGGCGAAGGGCTCGAGCGCGACCCCGAGGACTGGGTGACCGGCGACGAACCCATGACCGCGGCCCAGCGCTCCTACCTCGACGCGCTCGGCAAGGAGGCCGGCGAGGAGCTGCCCGCCGACCTCACCAAGGCCCAGGCGTCCGAACACATCGACAGGCTCCAGCAGAAGACGGGCCGCCCGCCGGCCGGCCAGTCCTGACGGGCCGCCCGCGCCCAGTGCCCAGGCGTGTCACCGAACGTCTCGCGCCGCACCCTCGTCGCTGGCGCGGTTACCCTCGCCACCACTGGCTGCGCCCCCGGCCCCCAGTCCGACACCCCCACCCCGGCCGTTCCCAGGGGTGAGTCGCAGCGTCCGCCGGCCCCGACGCCCACGCCCACACCGAACGCGCCCGCCGTGCTCGGCCGCGACGAGATCGTCCAGCGCTTCGCCGGGCGCAGGCCGAAGCTGTGGTCGAACGGCGAGCTCGCCGAGGTGCCCGGGCTGGTCCGCCGCACCGACACGAAGAAGGTCGTGCTCACGCTGGACGCGTGCGGCGGCCCGGGCGGCAGCGGCTACGACCGCGACCTGATCGACCTGCTGCGCCGCGGCGCATCCCGGTGGTGCTGTTCCTCAACAAGCGCTGGGTCGAGGCCAACCGGGCCGAGGCCGAACGTTTCGCCGCCGAACAGGACCTGTTCGACATCGGCAACCACGGCACCCGCCACACACCCCTGTCGGTGACGGGCCGCTCCCAGTACAAGGAGCCCGGCACCAAGGACGTGGGCGAGGTCTACGACGAAGTGATGGGCAACCACCTCCACCTGACCGAGCTGATGGGCCGGCCGCCGCGCTACTTCCGCACGGGCACGGCCTGGTACGACGACCTGGCCCTCGAGATCTTCCGGGCGTGCGGCGAGGTCCCGATCGACTTCGACACCAACGGCGACGCCGGCACCACCTACACCGCCGGCCAGACCGCCCAGGAGACGGCGAGGGCGAAGCCGGGGTCGATCATCATCGGCCACTTCAACCAGCCGAGACACGCGACGTTCGAGGGCATGAAGGTCGCCCTGCCGAAGATGCGCGCGGCCGGTGTCGAGTTCGCGAGGCTGTCCGACTGCGGGATCTGACCGGGTTGCCCTCCCCGGAGGGCTTATCGATAATGATTCCCATGTCTATCGAGCCGCGTCTTCCCGTCACCGTCCTCTCCGGCTTCCTGGGGCGGGCAAAACGACGCTCCTCAACCACGTCCTGGCCAACCGGGCGGGCGTACGCGTCGCCGTGATCGTCAACGACATGAGCGAGGTCAACATCGATGCCTCGCTCGTCGCCGCCGGAAGCGCGCTGAGCCGCACCGAGGAGCAGCTCGTCGAGATGACCAACGGCTGCATCTGCTGCACGCTGCGCGACGACCTGCTCAGGAGGTCGCCGAGCTGGCGGCGCAGGGCCGCTTCGACTACCTGCTGATCGAGTCGTCCGGCACCTCCGAGCCCATGCCCGTCGCCGCCACGTTCGCGTTCACCCGCGACGACGGCAAGGCCTTGTGGGACGTGGCCCGCCTCGACACCATGGTCACGGTCGCCGACGCCGCCAACCTGCTACGCGAGCTGGAGGCCGGCGACTCGCTCGTCGAGCGCTCCCTCGACCAGTACGCCGACGACGAGCGCACCGTCTCGGACCTGCTGGTCGACCAGATCGAGTTCGCCGACGTCATCGTCCTCAACAAGATCGACCTGGTCGACGACGCCGAGCGCTTACGCCTGGAGGCGCTGCTGTCGCGGCTCAACCCGGCGGCCCGCGTCATCACCAGCGAGTTCGGCCGCATCGACCCCGCCGACATCCTCGACACCGACGCGTTCGACCTCGAGCGCGCCCAGACCGCGCCCGGCTGGGTCGCCGAGCTCTACGGCGACCACGTGCCCGAGACCGAGGCGTACGGGATCTCGTCCCTGGTCTACCGCTCCGACCGGCTGTTCCACCCGCAGCGACTGTGGGACCTCGTCTCGACGCTCGACGACCCGCGCTACGGACGCGTGCTGCGCTCGAAGGGGTTCTTCGTGCTCGCGTCACGGCCCGGCATCTCCGGCCTGTGGTCGCAGGCCGGCGCGGTGGCCAGGTTCGAGCCGCTGTCGCTGCGCGAGCCCGACTCCCCCACCCAGGAGATCGTGCTCATCGGCACCGACCTCGACCACGGGGCGCTGCGTACGGCTCTCGACGCCTGCCTGGTCGTCGAGCTCGACGGCCACCATCACCGTCTTCTCGCTGATCGGCGCGGTCGCGGCACGCACGACCCTCGGCAACAACCCGACGCTCGCGGGCGGGCTCATGGCCCTGGCGACGCTCCTACTGATGGAGCGCGTGTTCGGCCTGATCCTGCGCTTCACGCGCAGGGGGCGGCGTCGTCATGGAAATGACGATTTGTCAAAGTGGTGACATGGCCACCGTCGCGCTGCACACCCAGTCCGAGGTCTCGAACCTCCCGCTCCTGCTCCTGCCGCCGTTCCCGTTCGACCACCGCGTGTGGTCCGAGGTCGCCGAGGCGCTCGAGGGCGACGTCGTCCTCGTGGACGCGCCCGGATTCGGCGGCGACGCCGACGACGAGCCCTCGCTGGAGGCGTACACCGAGGCCGTCCTGCTGGAGCTGGACGCCCGCGGGCAGCACCGCTTCGTCGTCGCCGGGAACTCGATGGGCGGATACGTGGCCATGGCGATGCTCGAGGCCGCGCCGCACCGCGTGGCCGGCATCGGCCTGTTCGGCACGAAGTCGACGGCCGACCCCGACGAGGCCCGCAAGGGACGACTGAAGATGGCCGACGGCGCCGACCGCGGCGAGCTCGCCGGCGACCTGCTGCGGGGCATGAAGCCGAACCTGCTGGGCGAGACGACGCGCACCTCCCGCCCCGACCTGGCCCGGACGATCGACGAGTGGGCCGACGCCGCGCCGCTGGAGGGCATTGCCTGGGCCCAGCGCGCGATGGCCGCCCGACCCGACCGCACCCACGTCCTCGAGGAGGCGGACGTGCCCGCCGTGGTGGTCCGCGGTACCGAGGACGGCCTGATGGATGAGGCCGCCCACCAGACGCTGGCCGACGCGCTGGGGTGCGAGGTGCAAGAGGTCGAGGCCGGTCACCTGATCCCGCTCGAGGCACCCGACGCCTGCGTCCGCGCGCTCACCGATCTGTGGGAGCGCGCCCGCGGCTGATGCCGTGGGACCTGGGCCACCACGATCCCGCACGCTCCCGTGCGACTCTCGCCCTGACGTTCTGCATCGGGTCGTTCCTGTCGCTCGGCACGCTCGGCGCGGCGGGCGCCCTGCGCACCGGCCCCGTGGCCACGGGCGTGCTCGTGCTCGTCCCGGCGACGCTCGTCGGGTTCACTGCGGCGCTCAGGCTGCGGCAGCACGTGACGTCGGCGCGTTTCCGCACCGGCGTCCTGTTGCTTTCGTGCGTGGCCGCGCTCGGGCTGGTCGCCCGCGCGTTCGGCCTGTGATCAGGCGCCCTGCCAGTAGGCCTGCAACGCGCGGGTGATGAAGTACAGGTCGTCGATGCCCCCCATCTCGCGCGCGGAGTGCATCGACAGCAGGGGGACACCGACGTCGACCGTGGTGATGCCCAGGCGCGTCGCCGTGATCGGGCCGATCGTCGAGCCGCACGGCACGTCGTTGTTCGACACGAACGCCTGCGTGGGTACGCCGGCCATCGCGCACGCGCACCGCCACAGCTGGGAGCCGAGGGCGTCGGTGGCGTAGCGCTGGTTGGCGTTGATCTTCAGCAGCGGACCCTCGTTGAGCAGGGGGCGGTTCACCGGGTCATGCATGTGGGCGTAGTTCGGGTGGACCGCGTGGCCGGCGTCGATCGACACGCAGGTCGAGCGCGCGATCATGCGGTGGGTCTGGTCGACGTCGGCGCCGAGCGCCCCGGCCGTACGCAGCAGCACGTCCTCGAGGATCGGGCCGGCCGCCCCCGACCGCGTGGCCGAACCGATCTCCTCGTGGTCGAAGCAGGCCATCACCTGGATGTCGTCGGACTCCTCGGTGTTGGTCAGCGCGATCAGCGAGGAGTGGACGCCGGTGAGGTTGTCCATGCGACCCGAGGCGATGAACTCGTCGTCGGCGCCGAACACGCGCGGCTTCTGGCAGTCGTAGGAGATCAGGTCGTGGCCGGCGATGGCGTCGGCGTCGAGGTCGGCGCCGTCGGCGTACGCGGCGATGACGTCCATGATGTGCAGGTCGGGGCGGCCGACGGAGAAGATCGGCTGGGTGTGCTGCTGCTTGGCGAGCTTGAGGCCCTCGTCGTTGACGGAGCGGTTGAGGTGGATCGCCAGCTGCGGGATGCGCATGATGGGGCCGGTCTTCACCAGGTGGACGTCGCCGTTCTGGGTGACGACGCGGCCGGCGAGGCCGAGCTCGCGGTCGGTCCACGAGCCGATGAGCGCACCGCCGTAGACCTCGACACCGACCTGCTGCCACCCGGCGTTGCCGTAGGTGGGGTCAGGCTTGACCTTGAACCCGGGCGAGTCGGTGTGGGAGCCGACGATGCGGAAGCCCGCCGTCTCGACCGACACCTTCTTCGGGATGCGCCAGGCCATGACCGCGCCATCGCGGACCATGAAGTGACCGCCCGGCGAGACGTCCCAGGCCCGCGTCTCGTCCTGCTGGCTGAATCCCGACTCGGTCAGCACGCGCGCGATCTCGGCGGCCGCGTGGTAGGAACTCGGGGACGCCTGGACGAAGGCGGCAAAGTCAGTGATGTGCTTGGCGGACTCGGCGTGGGGCATGGGCTCAGTCAACCACCTCGTCCGGACCGATCGAACGGTGGCCGGAGCGGCAGTCAGAAATTGTCAGACCCCTCCGGCAGGATCGATCGCATGGATCTCACCTCCGTCCTGATGCTCGTGATCGGCCTCGCGATCGGCGCAGCCGCCGCGTGGTTCGCGCTGCGTGCCCGGGCCTCGTCCGCCGCGGCCGACGAGCGTGCCGAGACCGCGGGGGCCCGGGCCGAGCTGGCCGACGCCCAGGCCCGCGTCGCCGACGCCCATACGCGCATCGCCGACGCACAGTCCCAGGCGGCCGAGGCCCGCGCCGAGGCCGCGGACGCGCGTACGCAGGCAGCCGACGCCCGCACCGAGACGGCTCACGTGCGCGCCGAGTCCGCCTCGCTGCGCGCCGAGCTCGCCCGCGCCGAGGCACTGGCTGCCGATGTGCGCACCGAGGTGGCGGAGGCCCGTGCCGAGACCGCCCAGGCCCAGTCGGAGGCCGCCGAGGTCGCGTCCCAGCTGGCGGCGGCCCGCGCCGAGCGCGACGCTGCCCGCGATCGAGTCGCGAAGCTCGCCGAAGACCGTGAGTCGCTGGTCAACCAGTTCAAGGTCCTCTCCGGTGAGACGCTCGAGCGTCAGGGCAAGACCGCCGAGGCGACGGCCGAGCAGCGGCTGGAGAAGACCAAGGCGATCATCGACCCGCTCACCGAGCTGATGGTGAAGTTCTCCGACCGCCTCGCCGCCGTCGAGAAGGACCGCGTCGAGATGGCCACCGAGCTGCGCAACCACGTCCAGCAGGTCCAGAGGACCGGCGAACACCTCCGCCGCGAGACCCACGCGCTCGCGACCGCGCTGCGCAAGCCCCAGGTGCGCGGCTCGTGGGGAGAGATGCAGCTCAAGCGTGTGGCGGAGTACGCGGGCATGGTCGACCGCTGCGACTTCGACCTCCAGACCACGACCACGACGTCGGAGGACCGCACGATCCGTCCCGACATGCGCGTCAACCTCGCCGACGGCAAGTTCGTCTACGTCGACTCGAAGGTGCCGCTGTCGGCGTTCCTCGAGGCCCACGAGACCGAGGACGAGCGGGTGCGCGCCGAGAAACTCGCCCTGTTCGGCAAGAACGTGAAGTCCCACGTCGACCAGCTGTCGTCGAAGCAGTACTGGAAGTCCGACACCACCACCCCCGAGTTCGTCGTGCTGTTCCTGCCGAACGAGCAGTTCCTGTTCTCCGCGCTCGAGCAGATGCCCGACCTCCAGGAATACGCGGCCCACCGCGACGTGGTTGTGGCCACGCCCAACACGCTGATCGCGATGCTGCGCTCGGTGGCGTACGGCTGGAAGCAGGCGGCGCTCGCCGAGTCGGCCGCCGAGGTGTTCACGCTCGGCCGCGAGCTCCACGACCGCCTGGCCGCGATGGGCAGCCACGTCGACAAGACGGGTCGCTCGCTGAAGGCCGCGGTGAACGCGTACAACCAGATGGTCGGGTCGATGGAGTCGCGCGTGCTGGTGACGGCGCGCAAGTTCCGCGACCTCCAGGTCACCGACAAGGAGCTCGGCGCCCACCAGACGGTCGACGAGGCCGTACGCGACGTCTCGGCCCCCGAACTGGTCGAGGACGCCGCCCAGGTCGAGCCGATGATCGGGCGCGGCTCCAAGCGGCGCCGCGCCCTGTCCGAGCGTGACGCGCTGACGCGTGACGAGCCCGACCTCCTCGACTGGGTCGACCCTCCGGCGCCGCCCCCCGCGGAGCGTCGCACCTCCTGACCCCTGCCCTCCAGCGAGCTCTCATGCACCGCCCTCCCGCCCTCCGAGCGAGCGCAGCAAGACGAGGAGAAGACCACCGGCCCCGGACACCGCCCTGTCCGGGGCCGGCCCTTTCCCACCCCCAGCGCCGCGAGCGGGCGTTCCGTGGCCCCCGGGCCGACCTCGGACTCGACGCCGACAAGGTCGACGCCATCGTGGAGGCGGCCCGAGCGGTCGGCTTCGCCACTCGCCCGCCATGAGGCCTGACCCGCCCTTTCCGCTGAACCGTTCGGCGGACCGTGTTCGGGGCACCCCTCGAGAGACGGCATCATTGGGCGGGTGCGTGACGACCAGCTGACTCTTCCCACCGCCGCCGACGTGGACGCCGCCGCCAGCGCGCTGGCCGGTGTCATCGAGACAACGTCGCTGCAGCGCAACGACCGGCTCTCCCAGCGCACGGGTGCCGAGGTGTGGCTCAAACGCGAAGACCTGCAGCCGGTGCGCTCCTACAAGATCCGCGGCGCGTACAACCTCATCGCCGGGCTCACCGACGCGGAGAAACAGGCGGGCGTCATCGCCGCTAGCGCCGGCAACCACGGTCAGGGAGTGGCGTACGCCTGTGCCGCGCTCGGCATCCACGGCCGCGTGTTCATCCCCACGACCACCCCGCGCCAGAAACGCGACCGCATGAACGCCCTCGGCGGGGAGTTCATCGAGCTCGTGTCGGTGGGCGACACCTACGACGAGGCCGCGGCCGCGGCGCTCGCCGAGGCCGCGACCACCCACGCGACGCTGGTGCCGGCGTTCGACGACCCACGAACGATCGCGGGCCAGGGCACGCTGGCTGCCGAGCTCGTCTCGCAGCTCGGCAAGGCCCCCGATGTCGTGGTCATCCCGGTGGGTGGCGGCGGCATGCTGTCGGGCTGCATCACGTGGTTCGCCGAGCACCACCCCGAGACCCGCGTCATCGGCGTCGAGCCGGAGGGTGCACCGTGCATGGCGACGGCAGTACGCGCCGGCGGCCCGATCGACCTCGAGCACATCGACACGTTCGTCGACGGGGCTGCCGTGGCGCGCGCCGGCGACCTGACCCACCGCATCGTCGCCGACTCCGGCATCCGGCTCACCACCGCGCCCGAGGGCCAGATCTGCCGCGAGATGCTCGACCTCTACCAGGTGGAGGGAATCATCGCCGAGCCCGCCGGCGCCCTCGCCGCGTCGACGCTCGGCCGACAGGTCGAGGCCTTCCCCGGCCAGACCGTCGTCGCCATCGTCTCGGGCGGCAACAACGACGTGTCGCGGTATGCGGAGGTCGTCGAGCGCTCGCTGCTGTGGGAGGGCCTCAAGCACTACTTCCTCGTGAACTTCCCCCAGGAGCCCGGCGCACTGCGCCGCTTCCTCGACGAGGTGCTCGGCCCCGACGACGACGTCGTGCTCTTCGAGTACGTGAAGCGGTCCAACCGTGACACCGGGCCCGCGCTGGTGGGCATCGAGCTGTCCGACGCCCGCGACCTCCACTCGCTGCTCCAGCGCATCGAGAAGTCCCCGATGGAGGTCACCCGCGTCGAGCCCGGATCGCAGTCCTACCGCTACCTCGTCTGACTCACCGGGAGGCACCCGACCCGGGGCGTTCAGGCGCCGGTCCTCTCGTCGCGAGAGCATCGCGTACGTCACCCCTCGATCCAGCCCAGCTCGGCATGCCACGAGTGCGTACGCCGTACTGCTCACGCCGCATGCCGACAGCCCGTCAGCCGGGGCTCGCCACCTGATTCCATGGACCATGTACACAACGCCGAACCGATCCGAGGAGACGCCATGAAGATCGCCATCGCCCAGGTGTGCACGTCGCGCGACGTCGCCGCCAACCTCGAGCTCGTCGCCGAGAAGACTGCCGAAGCCGCGGCCGCCGGGGCCTCGCTGGTGGTGTTCCCGGAGGCCACCATGCGCGCGTTCGGCCACAACCTCACCGAGATCGCCGAACCGCTCGACGGTCCCTTCGCCACGCGCGTACGCGAGATCGCCCGCGAGCACGGCATCACCGTCGTGCTGGGCATGTTCACCCCCGGGTCCGAGGGTCGCGTACGCAACACCCTGCTCGTGACGGGCCCCGACGTCGGCACGTCCTACGACAAGATCCACCTCTTCGACGCGTTCGGCTTCAGCGAGTCCGACACCGTCGCCCCTGGCGAGGGGCTCGTCCGCTTCGACCTGGACGGGACGACGTTCGGCGTGGCGATCTGCTACGACGTGCGCTTCCCGCAGCTGTTCATCGACAACGCGCGCGCCGGCGCCGCGGTCCACGTCGTCTGCGCGAGTTGGGGCTCCGGCCCGGGCAAGGCCGAGCAGTGGGAGCTCGCGTGCCGTGCCCGTGCGGCCGACTCCACGGCGTATGTCGTCGCCTGTGGTCAGGCAGACCCGGCCGAGTCGGGGGTCGAGGCCAAGGAGGGGGCGCCCACGGGTGTCGGCCACAGCCTCGTCGCCTCGCCGCTGGGTGAGGTCGTGGCCCGCGCCGGTGCCGCGCCCGAGCTGCTGGTCGTCGACCTGGACCCGTCTGACGTGCCCGGTGTGCGCGAGAAGCTGCCGGTGCTGAAGAACGCCCGCCTCAGCTGAGCGCGCGGGTAGGATCGCCGCTGTGGGGATGACACGACGTACGCTGCTGGCGCTGGGCACCGCCTCGGCGCTGATCGGCGCCACCGGGTGCCAGCCGGCGTCCCCGTCGTCGACCCCCTCCCCCGTGCCGAGCGACTCGCCCACCACGGGCCGGGTCGACCCCGAGTTCTTCCTGAAGCCGGGGTCGCTCGACCAGGCCATGACAGTCCTCGAACCACGCCTCGGCGACCGCGAGGTGTACGCGCTGGGCCTCACCGCAGGCTGGGTCACGATCGAGACCCGAACGCGCAAGTACACGTGGGCAGGCCCCGACGGCGAGTTCCGCGACGAGCCGTGGACCCCACCGCGAGACGCGCTGCCCGTCGACCTCGACGCGCTGCCGCTGGTCGACCTCTCGACGATCCTGCGCCGTGCGGAGAAGGCCGTCACCAATCCCGGCCCGCCGAACCCGCGCCCCTTCTTCTACCTCCAGAACCGCGCCTCGCTCGGCCTGCCGACGGCCTCGATCGAGCCCGGCATCAAGGGCGAGAAGGTCAGCTTCGACGAGTCGATCGTGCCGCGGCGGCGGCTCGACCTGCTGACGCGCGAGGGCGTGTCGGCCGCGTACGCGGAGCTGCTCTTCAAGACGGGGCTGATCCGGGCGACCCAGGTCGTCCTCGAGCCCCGCAACCAGGTCTCGGTGTTCGCGCCGAACGACCCGCGCGTCACCGGCGTGAAGAAGGCGAAGTCCATGACGGTCCATCGCGGCCTGGCGGACGTCCACTCGGCTGCCACGGGCGAGGGCGAGGAGCCGTCGACCGACCCGTCCTTCGACGCCCGCACGTTGAAGCCTGAACTCGTGTTCGAGGCGCTGCGCGTGCTCCAGTCGGAGGGCACCGTCGAGGACTGGTGGGGGCAGGTCACCCCCGACGAGCAGGGGCAGGCCGTCTACGCGGTCACCACCCGCGGCGTCGGCGGCACCCAGCGATCGATCTACCTCGACGCGGCCGGGCAGCGCCGCCGCTGACGGTCAGCGCTCGCGCGCCTTCTCCTTGCCGATGATCTTGCGCAGCTCCGGGGGCAGGGCGAACGTCAGGGTCTCCTCGGTGAGGACCTCCTCCTCGCCGTGGGGGAATCCCTTCGCCTCGAGGTATTCCATGACGCCCTGCACCAGCACGTCGGGCACCGACGCACCCGAGGTGATGCCGACCGACTCCACGCCGTCGAGCCACTCCTCCTGGATCTCCGACGCGTTGTCGACGCGGTAGGCCTTCTTGGCACCGGCCTCCAGCGCGACCTCGACGAGGCGTACAGAGTTGGACGAGTTGGCCGAACCGACGACGATGACGAGGTCGGAGTGGTCTGCGATCTGCTTGACGGCGGCCTGGCGGTTCGACGTCGCGTAGCAGATGTCGTCGGACGGCGGGTCGATGAGGTTCGGGAAGCGCTTGCGCAGCTCGGCGACGATACCCATGGTCTCGTCGACCGACAGCGTCGTCTGGGAGAGCCAGGCGACCTTCTCGGGGTCGCGCACCGTCACGTTCGCGACGTCCTCGACGGACTGGACGAGCTGGATGTGCTGCGGCGCCTCGCCCGAGGTGCCCTCGACCTCCTCGTGGCCCTCGTGGCCGATGAGCAGGATGTCGAGGTCCTCCTTGGCGTACCGCCTCGCCTCGTGGTGCACCTTGGTGACCAGCGGGCAGGTGGCGTCGATGGTCTGGAGGTGGCGTACGCGGGCCTGCTCGTGGACCATCGGCGAGACGCCGTGGGCGGAGAAGACGGTGATGGCGCCCTCCGGGACCTCGTCGAGCTCGTCGACGAAGATCGCGCCGCGGGCCTCGAGGGTCTCGACGACGTGCTTGTTGTGGACAATCTGCTTGCGCACATAGACCGGCGCGCCGTAGTGCTCCAGGGACTTCTCGACGGTCACGACGGCGCGGTCGACGCCCGCGCAGTAGCCACGGGGGGCCGCGACGACGACCCGCTTGCCGGTCTCGGTCTTCTCAGCAGTCATGCCGGTCAGTCTACGGGGGACCGCACAACGGTGCGCGGAAGTGTCGGTGGCCGTGGCTAGGGTGATCCCATGGCCCTGCAGACCTCTCCCGAGAGCCCGCAACAGCTCGGTGCGGTCGTGCGGGCCGTCAAGAGCTGGGTCGAGCGCTGCGGGTGGGTGTGGGTCGAGGCCCAGGTCATCGAGATCAAGCGCCGCAGCTCGCCGGTGCAGTTCCTGACGCTGCGTGACCGCCACGCCGAGGTGTCGGTGTCGGTCCAGTGCGACGCGGTCGTGCTCGACGCCGCCGGCCCGCTGCGCGAGGGCATGGTCGTCACCGCCCGCCTCCAGCCCCAGGTGTGGATGAAGAACGGTTCGCTGGGGTTCCGCTGCGACGACCTGCGCCCGTCGGGCGAGGGTCGGCTGCTCGCCGAGCTCGAGGCCCGCCGCCAGCGCCTCCACGCCGAGGGCCTGTTCGCCCGCGAGCTGAAGAAGCAGTTGCCGTTCCTGCCGCGACGCATCGGCCTGGTCACGGCCAAGGGCTCGGCCGCCGAGCGCGACGTCATCGAGAACGTACGCATCCGCTGGCCCGGTGCCGAGTTCGCCGTCCACCACGCCACCATGCAGGGGCCCTCGTGCGTCGAGTCGGTGGTCGCCGGTCTCGAGTCCCTCGACCGGGACCCCGACGTCGACGTGATCGTCGTCGCCCGCGGCGGTGGCTCGCTCGAAGACCTGCTCCCCTTCTCAGACGAGGGCCTCATGCGCGCCGTCTTCGTCAGGCGCACCCCCGTCGTGTCGGCGATCGGCCACGAGGTCGACACCCCGATCCTCGACCTCGTCGCCGACGTCCGCGCGTCGACCCCGACCGACGTGGCCCGCCGCGTCGTGCCCGACGTGCGCGACGAGCTGCGCCACGTCGTCGACGCCCGCCAGCGGCTGCGTACGCGCGTGGTCGATCACGTCCGCCGTGAGCAGGACCGCCTCACCCAGCTGCGCGAGCGCCCCATGATGCGCGACCCGCTCCACTTCTTCACCACGCGCCATGACCAGATCGACGACCTGCGCGAACGCGCCGGACGCGCGCTCGACGCCCGGTTCCGCACCGAGCAGACGGCGCTGACCAACGACCTCCAGCGGGTGCGGGCCGTGTCACCGCGCTCCACGCTCGAGCGCGGCTACGCCATCCTCGTCGACGGCGAGGGCGAGTCGGTCACGTCGGTGCGCGAGGTCGACCTCGACGACGACCTGAAGGTCTACCTCGGCGACGGCGAGCTGGTCGTCGGCGTCCGCGACATCCATACCAGCGAAGCCAGGAACAACGAGGGAGGGCGACCATGACCGAAGCGGAGAACACCGCGGCCATCGAGACGGGGGCCGACGACGAACTGTCCTACGAGGCCGCGCGCGACGAGCTCGTCGAGGTCGTGCGCCGCCTCGAATCGGGCGGCACGACGCTGAAGGAGTCGATGGAGCTGTGGGAACGCGGCGAGAAGCTCGCCGACACGTGCCAGCGCTGGCTCGACGGTGCCAAGGCACGCATCGACGCCGCCCGCGCACGCGACGAGGGCTGAGTCAGTCGGTCGACAGGGCGCGCACGAACTGGTCGAGGTGGCCGAAGTCGGTGTCGGCGGTCACGACGACTACATCGGTGCCGCCCTTGCGGGCCATGGCGCGCGTACGCCCGTCGTCGGTCTCGAGGCGGATCCAGCGCTCGCTGCCGATCGTGCTCTCCCCCGCCGGCCTCGCCGAGCGGGTCGTCTCGGCGATGAACGCGTCCTGGTCGCCGTCGGCCTGACGCAGCGCATAGTGGATGGTGTCGGGGCTGATCATGCCGAGATACCACTGGTGGCGCGGCGTCGGGTCCTTGCCGAACGGGCCGGGCTCGCCCGGCTTCGACCAGTGCACCTGCGTGGCGCGCCACTGCTTCGGCCCCTCCGGCAGGTCCTTGGGCGCCACCACCTTGAACGGCGCCTGGGCGCGGGCATCGGCCAGCGCGGGCTGCCATTGCACCGTCGGCACCTCAGGCTCTTCGGGCGTGTAGGTCAGCAGCGCCATCAGGATCAGGACCGGCACCATGATCACTGCGATCGACCGGATCATGTCTCCCCCGGTCGCCCTGCGCTGATTGTTCGCCACCGAGACATCCTCACAGAACGCGGGACGATCCGAAAATCTGATGCCGTCCGGTACGGTTCGGCGCCATGAGGTTCTTCCGTCGCGAGCCCGACGACCTGCGCACGCTCGGCCGGTCCACCAACGGTGACCACGAGGTAGTGCTGCGCGAGCGGCGTCTCGACGGCGGCCAGGTCGTCCACGAGCTCATCGTCAACGGCGCCTTCGCCATGGACAGCCGTGAGGTCGCCAGCGAGATCGCGCTGGCCGACACCGCCGCCGACGCACGCACGGCCCTGGTGGGCGGGCTGGGCCTGGGCTTCACCGCGTCCCGCCTGCTGGAGCACGGCGTACGCCGCCTCGACGTGGTCGAGCTCGAGCCGGCGCTGGTGCGCTGGGCGCGCGAGGGGAAGACGCCGTTGCTGGGCTGCGTGGCCGGCGACCCGCGCACCCACCTGCACGTCGGCGACGTCGCCCCCGTGCTGCGGGGCGAGGCCGGGCCGCCCGGGCCATGGGACGCCATCCTGCTCGATGTCGACAACGGGCCGGACTTCCTGATCCACGCGACCAACGCCGACCTCTACGAGGCGCCGCTGCTCGAGGCGGCGCTCGCGCGGCTCACCCCGGGCGGCACGCTCGCGGTCTGGTGCCAGGGCCGGTCGCCGGCACTCGCGGCGACGCTTGAGGCGCTGTCCCCCGGCGTACGCGAGGTCGCGGTGCCGGTCGAGCGGGAGGGTCACCAGATCGAGTACGCCATTCACTTGGCCAAGCGTCCAGAACAACATCGCCGACCGGCGACCTGGTCGTTCCGCACGCATTGCAGAACCGAGCCTGATGACTCATGTCAAGATGCCCGCTTGGTTTGAGTCGTTGACTCATCTCAAGACGCCCGCGTGCAGGGGGCGCTGATCTTGCGTTTGGAGGAGTAGACGCCGTGGCGGTTGGGGCGTTGTGGGACGGGGCCGCGGCGTCGTGCGAGTTCGATCAGGTTGCCTTGGAGGTCGGCGACGGTGCGTCGGAGTTCGGCGGGGTTGAGGGTGTCGAGCTGGTGGTCCAGGTCGCGGCGGCCGTGGGTGGTGAGGAGTTCGGGCCAGCCCTGTTGGAGGGTGGTAGGTCTTGGTGACCTTGGCGCCCTGTCGGGTTTTGGTGGCGAGTTTCTGCTGTGGGGTGAACAGGTTGACCAGGAGTGCTTCGGCGGCCCAGAGCTGGTTCAGCAGTGAAAGTTCGCGGGGGGTGTCGTAGCGGAAGTAGCCGGCGCAGCGGCGGATGAGGGACCAGTTCTTCTGCTCGACCCAGGCGTTGTCGTTGGACCGGGTGGGGCGGGATCGGCTGAAGGTGATCTGGCGGGTCTGGCACCAGCCGATGAGGTGGTGGTTGATGAACTCCGAGCCGTTGTCGGAGTGGATGCCGGCCACGTGGAACGGCCAGGCCAGCCAGATCTGTTCCAGGGCGGCGCAGACGCGTCGTTGGCCCTTGCCCATCACGGTGACGGCGGCGGTCCAGCCGGTGGCGATGTCGGTGACGCACAGGGTCCAGCAGTGTTCTCCGTTGTTGTCGCCGCCGTCGTGGGAGACCAGGTCGATCTCGACGAAGCCGGGGGTGGTGTCGGACCACTCGGACCAGGTCTTCATCGGGATGGAGGACTTCAGCAGCGATCCGGGTTTGGTCATCGAGCGGCCCTTGCCGGCCAGGAGCTGGGCCCGGTCGTCGGCCAGGCGCCGGTCGATGGTGGCCGGGGACATGCCACACAACAGCGCGGCCTGGTCGTCGGTGAGGTCGAG